>CAYGLJ010000005.1:0-47498 GCA_964350865.1 uncultured Microbacteriaceae bacterium | reverse complement strand
GAACCTGCGACCTCGTCGTCCCGAACGACGCGCGCTACCAAGCTGCGCCACACCCCGCGATGTGGAAGTGCCCTGTGAGGCAGGGCTCAAGCGTACCCGATATCGTCTGCCACAAGCGTGACGAGAACCGCCTCAGGCGGGCAGAACAGGCGCACCGGTGCATAGATGCTGGTGCCAAGACCGGCGGACACTTCGAGGTAGGAGGCTTTGCCCGCGTGCGTCCACACATGGACTCCAGACGCCATTGACGGGGGGAGATCACAGTTGGTGGTGAGGGCTCGTCCGCCGGGCAGGCACACTTGTCCACCGTGAGTGTGTCCCGCAAAGATGACCTCAGCGCCGTTGTTGTTGAGGGCGTTCAAGACTCGCTGATAGGGAGCGTGCGTCACACCCAATGTCGTGAGTGAGGTGGTGCCTGCTTCGGCGCCCTCTCGCTCGCTATCGAGCAGTCCTGGAAGGCTGGGCAGGTCATCGAGGCCGTAGTGAGCGTCTCCGACTCCTACCCACTCCAGCGAACTGCCGCGAACTTCCATGCGGGTGACACCGTTGTCGATGTCGCTCCACCCCAGTGTTTGGTAGAGCTCTTGGAGGCCCTCAAAATTCATCACCTCGCCCGAGTGATCTCCGTGGGGCTTCGAGGGCTCGAGGACGTAGGAGAAGGGATTCTTCATCCTGGGTGCCACGCGGTCGTTGGACCCGTGGGTCACGACACCTGGCACCCCGCGAAAGGGCATCAACGCTTCGGTGAGTGCGGAGAGACCCTCGGGGTGGCCGAGAAAGTCCCCTGTCCCGACGACCACGTCGGGACGCAGTTCACACAGTTCTCGAATCCAACGGATGGTGGAGCTGTGCCAGGGCGCCATGTGGATATCACTGAGGTGTAAAACCCGAATGGGCTCACTACCCGGGTCGAGAACCGGAAGGGTCTCTCGTCGCACCCGAAAGTTCTCTCGCTCAACCACTGCCCCCCAGGCCGCTGCGCCGAGCGCCATGGCACCCAGTCCTGCGAGAGCAAGGCCCGATTTAGAGACCATTAGTCGAGCAAGACGTCATCTTCAGGGGCGGGAACAACACCACACGACACCTGGATTTGGACTCCGGTGTAATTCCAGACCTGAGCACCCGCGCCCACGCTTTGGGCCGCGACGGTTCCCACACCGGGATCACTTGCCACACTGCCCGGCCCGCAGGTGTATTGCCGAGCTCCGGTCATATTCAATGAATCCATGGTGGTGTTCGCTTGAGCGACCGAGAGACCCACCAAGTTAGGCATGATGAGGTTTCCGGTGCTCTCGCCGTCACCTCCGCCACCGCCAGAGACACGAACCGTCATTCCTCGAGCGAGGTAGGTACCAGCGGCTGGCTCATATAGGCCAACCCGGCCCGCAGTGCTGCCATCTGCGACCTCGAGCCGGAGCCCCAGACTCTCCAGCAGGACGGTGGCTTCGTCGTAGGTCAGGCCAGTGATGTCGGGAAGGGAGACACCACTTCCCTGAAGCAGACGTTCGGAGGGACGGGGGAAAGCCTCTCCGCCGTATTGCTCGTTGGCATCTTGCATGACGACGCGCCAGATGTCGTGACGCAAGACAGTCCCATTGCGGTAGCTGCTCAGGCGGAAATCGCCCACAATGTTGCCGACCCACACTGCGGTAGCCACGTTGGTGCTCGCGCCCACCATCCAGGTTTGAACTTGGGAGTCGGTGGTTCCCGTTTTTCCGATGACCGGAACATCACCGCCCGGATTCGAGCGAGATCCGGTTCCACCGGTAATGACGGTCCGCATCGGCGCTGCCGTTGCCGCCGCAATTTCGGGACTCAAAGCTTGACGACAAGTGGAGTCCTGTCCAGGGATTGTCTCGCCGGTGTCGGTGACGAACCGGTCGACCACGATGGGCTCACAGACCACACCGGCGTGAGCGATACCGCCAAAGGCGGTCGCCATCGTGAGCGGTGCAATTTCGTTGGTACCCAGTACTGCGGACGGGTTGGTCTGCAGGATGCCACCATCGGCCCGGTGCACCAGGAGGGACTCTGCTGCAGTTCGGATCTCACACTGGTCAAGTTGTTCAGCCATGGAGGCGTACGCAGAGTTGATGGAGCGCACTGTCGATTCGAACACGGTGGCTTGAGGAATGATGAGGTCGGCAGAGTTCCTAAATTCCCACAGACCCGCCCAGGGGCCACCACCATCTCCGCAGGTGTCGAGGAATCCGGCCTGCTCCAGCTCTAAGCGAGACGCATCGACGACTTCATTGAGCCCGTAGCCGCGTTGGAGCCAGGCAATGAGAGCAAAAATCTTGTAGGTCGATCCCACCTGGAAACCACTAGATCCTCCGTAGGGACGATCGGTGTTGAAGTTCACAGCTGTGGTCTCAATGCCGCCACCCTCTTCGGAGTCATTGAAGATTTTGTTCTGCGCCATGGTCAGTACTCGCCCGGTGGGGACCTCGACACTTGTGGACGCACTACCCAGATCGAAGCGCTCCTCATCATTGGGGACCAGTTCCCAGATGCGGTCCTGCGCGGTGGTCTGGAGAGCCATGTTGAGCGTCGTATAGACGTTCAGTCCACCTTTGCGCCAACGCTCGTTGCGTTCTTCCGGAGTGGCACCGAGGCTTTCAAAGTTTTCAACATTCTTGATGACGTAGTCACAGAAGAAACGGGCGTAGACATCCCCGGCGAGACATCCTGCGCGGGGAGGAGAAATGTTGACAAACGAACTGTTGACCGGCGTATTGATCGCTCTCTCATATTGAGCCTCGGTGATGTACTCCTCCGCGAACATCGCCGCGAGAATGACGTCACGTCTCGCCTGGTTGGCCTCGTAGTTGGCGGGGTTCTCGAGATTTCGAGTCGAGGGATACTGCACGATCGCGAGAAGGCTCGCAGCCTCAGCGGGTGTGAGGTTTGCCGCGGACTTACCAAAATACTTTTGGGCTGCAGCCTGAACACCGTAGGTGTTGCCCCCAAAACCGGTGATGTTGAGGTAGGCCTCAACAATTTCGTCTTTGGTGTAGCGCTTCTCAATACCAATCGCGAGCTTCATCTCGTTGAGCTTGCGCTGGAATGAGGTCTCGATGGCTTCCTGGTACGCGGCCTGACGCTCCTCCTCAGTGGGTAAGTACTGAGAACGCTGGATGTAGGTGTTTTTCACTAACTGCATGGTCAGCGTTGACGCACCACTTTCGATATCGCCAGAGATGACGTTTCCCAGGGCGGCGCGAACAACAGAGTTCACGTCGACGCCGGTGTGGTCATAGAACCTGCGGTCTTCTCCGGCCACCGCTGCGGCAACCAAATACGGAGACATGTCTTCGAGAGCAATCTCCTCACGGTCCTGCCAGTACACCTCAGCGATTTGGGTGTATCCGTCGGCGGGATCGGCACTGTTCTGAGCCCAGAGAGTGTTCTTTTGTGCTTGCTCGCCCAGCTCAATAAACTCGGGCAAGGCATTAAAGACACCAACGGCGCTGTTCGTGCCCACACTGGCAACCGCCAGTGCAGGAGAAATCATCGCGGTCACCATGACACCCGCGAGAGCACCAAATCCAGCGATACCAGCGAGCGCTTGTATCAAGCCCCTAGGCCGATCTTTGTTCTCGGACATATGTCTCAGAGTACAAGGTGGGACCCTATGATTTTCGTGAAACGAGGTCCGACATGACGAAGTGGGAATACATCACCACACCGCTCATCATTCACAACACCACCGCCATTCTCAACAACTGGGGAGAGCAAGGGTGGGAGTTGGTTCAGATCGTGACAGGCCCCGAGGGTGGCCTTGTTGCCTACTTCAAACGCCCCGTCCAGGAGGACAACTAATGGGTCACATCGATGCCAAGCTCGCAGAATTAGGAATCACGCTTCCCGCCGTTGCCGCCCCGGTCGCAGCCTATGTTCCGGCGATGACAAGCGGGAACCTGCTGTTCACCGCCGGCCAGTTGCCCTTCGTCGATGGGACCCTGTTGGCCACCGGAAAAGTGGGGGCTGAGGTCTCTGCCACCAAGGGTGCAGAGCTTGCCCGAGTATGCGCGCTGAATGCGCTGGCGGCCGCACACAGTGTTCTGGGCTCTCTCGATAAGGTCACTCGGGTGGTCAAAGTCAATGGCTTTGTGGCCTCAGCCCCTGACTTCATCGGTCAGCCTCAGGTTCTCAATGGCGCCTCCGAGGTTCTGGCAGAGATATTTGGCGACAAGGGTCTCCACGCGAGGGCAGCCGTGGGTGTTGCAGTGTTGCCGCTGGACTCCCCGGTTGAGGTCGAGCTGATTCTGGAGTTTGCGTCCTAGCTACTTCAGGCCGTCACTAATGACCCGAATCACCGAGGTGTCGGTGAGGGTGGTGGTGTCACCCACCTCACGTCCTTCCGCGATATCACGCAGGAGCCGGCGCATGATTTTGCCCGAGCGTGTTTTGGGAAGTTCCGCGACCACAAAAATGGTTCGTGGTTTCGCGATGGCTCCAATCTGCTGTGCCACCCAGTCGCGCAGTTGTGCGGTGACATCTTCATCAGTGAGTGTGCCGACAAATCGTGACTTGAGAATCACGAACGCGACCACGGCCTGACCGGTGGTGTCATCGCTTGCCCCCACCACGGCGGCTTCAGCTGTCATCGGGTGCGCGACCAGAGCTGACTCGATTTCCATCGTTGAGAGCCGGTGCCCTGAAATGTTCATGACGTCATCGACTCGACCGAGGAGCCAGACGTCGTTGTCCTTATCGAGGCGAGCCCCATCACCGGCGAAGTACCGATCACCGAACATCGACCAGTAGGTCTCCTTGAACCTCTCGTCGTCACCCCAAATTCCTCGAAGCATGGAGGGCCACGGCTCGGTGATGACTAGCAATCCACCGCCCTCCGCGCCGACGTGAGCTCCGTCTTCGGTGAGGACATCCACCGTGATACCCGGCAGGGGGACCTGAGCGCTACCCGGTTTCGTGACCGTGACACCCGGGAGCGCGGAAATCATGATGGCGCCGGTTTCGGTCTGCCACCAGGTATCAACAATCGGGGTGGTGTTGCCCCCGATGACCTCTCGGTACCACATCCACGCTTCCGGGTTGATGGGTTCGCCGACTGTGCCGAGCACTCGCAGGCTGGAGAGGTCATACTTCTGCGGGATCTCACGCCCCAGCTTCATAAAGGTGCGAATCGCGGTGGGGGCCGTATAGAAAATCGTCACCTTGTACTTCTCGATGATTTCCCACCAGCGCCCAGGGTGTGGGGTGTCTGGTGTGCCCTCATAAATCACCTGAGTCGCTCCGTTGGCCAGTGGACCATAGACGACGTAGCTGTGACCGGTGATCCAGCCGATGTCTGCAGTGCACCAGTAGACATCGCTCTCGGGGTGAAGATCAAAGACGTTCTTGTGGGTGAACGTTGCTTGGGTCAGATATCCCCCCGACGTGTGCAAGATGCCTTTGGGCTTCCCGGTTGTCCCTGAGGTGTAGAGGATGAACAGCGGGTTCTCTGCGTCGAAAGGCTTCGCCTCATGGTCTGCGACCATGGGCGCGATTTCCTCGTGCCACCACAGGTCGCGACCCTGGACCCAGTCCACCTCGTTGCCGCCTCGCTTCACCACCAGAACGGTAGTGACGGAGGTCTTGCCATCGTCCAGTGCCTGGTCAACTGCGGTCTTCAGGGCAAAAACGGACCCTTTCCTGTGTCCACCATCGGCGGTGATGACCATGGAGGCCTGGGCATCATCAATTCGTGCGCGAAGACTTTCTGCACTGAACCCTCCGAACACCACCGAGTGGATGGCCCCCAGGCGAGCCACCGCCAGCATGGCGATGATCGCCTCAGGAATGAGGGGCATATAGATGATGACTCGGTCGCCCTGACCCAACCCCAAACTGGTCAGGAGATTGGCGGCTTTCTTGACCTCCGCGGTGAGCTCCGCATAGGTGAGAGAGCGGGTGTCACCGGGTTCCCCCTCGAAATGCAGGGCAACTCGGTCGCCACGCCCTTCGAGGACATGGCGATCGAGACAGTTGTAGGACACGTTCAGCTGACCATCAGCGAACCACTTCGCGAAGGGTGGATTCGACCAATCGAGAACCTCGGTGAAGGGTTTATGCCAGTGGAGAAGCTCGCGTGATTGGGTGGCCCAGAAACCGAGCCGGTCAGCCTTTGCTTGCTCGTAGAGTTCAGGCCCCGCAATGGCCGTGCTCTGAAACTCAGGACTGGGCGGAAAACGACGTTCCTCGTTGAGGAGGCTGTCAATCTTGTGAGATTCGGACATCTTTATCCTTTGGACTTCCGGGTCGCGCTGCCTGGAGGCGCGAGGCGAACACCGACCTGCACAGTGTAGAACAGGCACCCTAGTCGGTGCGACGAGGGTTTTCCACAGGCTGCTCCTTCGACACCCCACGAGCGAGGGCGACCTGCCACCCTGGGGCGATGACAGGCGTTCCCTGGCTGGTTCCCACTCCGCGCCCGGGAGGCATGACGGGAGAGACTAGGCGCGCCTTGGGCCCGCTGATTACTCTCGTGGAGGACCCCCGGGTGAATGATGTGTTTGTCCTCGGGGCAGGACAGGTGTATGTCGACACGGGCAGTGGAACATACCTCGCGGAGGGTCTCCACCTCAGCGCCACTCACGCCCTCGATATCGCGAGGGGCCTCATCGAGTCGGGAGGACGGCACGTCGATGAGGCACAGCCCCTCGTCGATGTGTCTTTGGCGGGAGGATTGCGCGTTCATGTCACGCTCCCTCCGGTTGCCACGAAAGGTCCAGAGATATCCGTTCGGGTGTCACGGCACCGAGCACCCGAGTTGACCAGGTTGGACATTGCTGACCCCGACCGGACTATTCCCTTCGTGGTGGCGGCGGTGGAACAACGACAAACGCTCTTGATATCGGGTGCCACCGGGAGCGGAAAAACGACGCTCCTCGGAGCGGCCATGGCCTATGCGACCCCGGTGGAGCGACTCGTCGTCCTCGAGGAGGTGCAGGAGATCACTCTGAATCATCCCCACGTGGTGTCCCTAGAGTGCCGACAAGCAAATCTCGAAGGAGCGGGGGAAATTTCCCTGACCCGATTGGTCCGAGAGTCACTCCGAATGAGGCCGTCACGGCTCATCATTGGGGAGATTCGCGGTGCCGAAATTGCGGACGTGTTGCAGGCTTTTCACACCGGTCACCCCGGTGGGGGAGCCACGCTCCACGCCTCCTCTCTCCACGATGTTCCTGCAAGGTTGGAAGGTCTTGGCGCGCTTGCCGGCATGACTCCGAGGGTGCTTGCCTCCCAGGTGATGGGGGCGATCCACCTCGTCATACACATTGAGCGTCGTGAGCGAGGAGTACGTCACCTGCGAATAGGGACCCCTGTCCTTACCTCTGGAGGTGAGCTTGATATTGCGGAAATGGTGGAGAGCTAAAGCTCTGAGGCCCGAGGAACCCCAGTGGGCTCTGTCGGAGCTCGCGGTCCTGCTCGGTGCTGGTCTCACTCCGGATCGCGCGTGGGAGGAAGTAGCAATACGGAGGGGGCCCGAGAGCGTCCCCGGTCAGATTTGGCGGCGACGGCGCGAGGGCGAACACCTTGCTGACGCAGTAAGAGATTCCACCCGTGACCAGTCACCAGCATGGCGAACAGTGGGCGCTGCGTGGGAGGTTGCCCGAGTGTCGGGGGCTCCTCTGGGGCCGGCACTGACGTCGTTGGCCGAGGGAATGCGCGATCAAGACCGAACAACGCGTCAGGTGGATGCCGAGTTGGCGGCGCCGCAGGCCACCCTGCGCCTCGTGGGGCTGTTGCCGTTTCTCGCCCTGGCGGGAGGTGCTCTTGGCGGGGTGGACACTCTGGCTGTCCTGGTGGGAACCACTCCAGGTCTGATCGCGCTCGTCGCAGGCTTACTGTGTTTGGGTCTTGCCTGGTGGTGGATGCGCCTCATGGTGCAGCGGGTGATGCAGAAGAGAAGGCCGCCCTCACCTCGCACCGATGTGTTTCTGGTGGCACTGGGTGGGGGAGTCAACCCCCAGAGGGCTCTCGTGGAGGTCGACCGTGTGATGGGTGAGTGGGGTCTCGAAGCTTCCGTGACCGAAGAGCTCGAGGAGTTAATTGCCCTCTCCCGACGGGCGGGAGTGCCCATTGCCACCCTGGCTCGCGCCCAGGTCAACCATGATCGTGATGTGGAGGCCACGGAGGCGACCCGCGCTGTCGGGGCACTCTCCGTCCATCTCGTTCTCCCACTCGGGATCCTTGTGCTCCCCGCTTTTGTCCTGATCGCAGTGTTCCCCCTGGCCTGGAGTATTGGCGCGGGAGGGATAACACTCTGATGTCCCCAGCTCACTATTCCTCGGGAGTTTTCGCCACGGGACGCAAAGCTGGGGGACTCTCCTGTCGACCTGTCACTGTGTGCGCGATGGCCACCTGGCCATGCGCGAAACATAAGGAGTCAGGATGATAAGAACGGACATTCACCTCGAAGATGACGAGGGAGCAGCGACAGCGGAATACGCGATCGCCACGATGGCAGCGGTGGGGTTTGCCGGCCTTCTGGTGGTGATCATGCGCAGCGACGAGGTGCGACAAATATTGACGGATCTGGTGCGTAGTGCACTCACCTTCACCGGGTGAGCGGGGCGCGATCACCGCGGAAATGATGATCGGGCTTCCGATTCTCACCGCGGTGATCGGCGTCGCCATCCTCGGAGTTCAGGCGGGGGTTATCCAAATGCGCTTAGAAGATGACGTGTCGTTGCAGGCACGCTATGCCTCGCTCGGCGGAGATGCCACCGGTGTCATTGAGGATGGCGACCTCCTCTGTGCGGAAGCACACCACACTCTGGATCGGGGACTGTGGGCTCTGGACCCGTTGGTGTTGAGTGCTAGGTCCTGTGCTCTCAACCCCTCACCCCCCTCGCGAGAAAGATGAATCAGCGGGGGAGCGCGACTATCGCGCTGGCAGGTTCAGCCTGCGCGCTGGTGATCCTCGGCGGCGTCGCGCTGGGGGTGGGGTCTGGGGTGATTCTTCGTCAACAGATTGGTCATGCGGTCGATGAGGCAGCGCTTGCTGCCTCTGATGTTTCACGAGGAGTTATCTCTGGAGAGCCCTGCGTGGTGGCCCGAGAAATTCTTGTTCGAGCGGGGGCGTCGCTGGTGTTCTGCGATGAACTGGAGGGTTCCGTGGTGGTCCGAGGCCGGGTTACTAAGGGGATTCATTCAGTCCTCGCCACAGCGAGGGCTGGAGTCTCGGATGGTGGCGAGAAATAAATTGTTGTGTATCGTGAGCCCCGTTGAGATTTTCCCTCTCATGGGAAACACTGCTCGGGCCCTCTGACATCGGAGGGTATGGGCGTGGGTGCAAGGAGAAGCGTGGCCACCACTAAGAAACTCGTCATTGTCGAGTCCCCTGCCAAGGCAAAAACCATTGGTAAGTACTTGGGCGATGACTACGAAGTGATGGCATCTGTCGGTCACGTGCGAGACCTGGCGCATCCTCGTGATCTTCCTCCGGAGGTGAAAAAGAGCCCCGCGGGAAAATTTGCGATTGATATCGAGAATGATTTTGAGCCGTTCTATGTGACGACTGATCGTGGCAAGAAGACGGTCGCGGATTTGAAACGCGCCGCCAAGAATGCTTCCGAGATCCTGCTCGCGACCGATGAGGACCGCGAGGGTGAAGCCATCGCGTGGCACCTCCTCGAGGTGTTGAAACCCAAAGTTCCCGTGCGACGCATGGTCTTCCACGAGATCACGCCGGAGAGTATCCAGAAGGCCTCAGATTCCACGAGAGATCTCGACGTTGCACTCGTCGACGCCCAAGAAACTCGTCGAATTCTTGACCGCCTCTATGGTTTCGAGGTGTCGCCTGTCCTGTGGCGTCGCGTGAGCGGTGCAAAATCAGCGGGGCGAGTGCAATCCCCAGCCCTCAAGCTGATCGTGGATCGCGAACTAGAACGCCGTGCTTTTGTGTCCGCGACCTATGCGGACATTGATGCCACGGGGCGTAAAGCCTCAGGCGAGAGTTTCGCCGTCAGTCTCACGAGGTTGGATGACCGCCGAGTGGCTAGCGGCCGCGATTTCAGTGATCTGGGCGAGCTCGAGGGAGATGCTGTGCTCCTGGGCGAAGCAGAAGCTCTCGCCGTTGCTGCCGTGTTGGAATCGCCCGAGGCGTCGCCTGTAGTCACCAAAGTGGAGCCAAAGCCCTACACGAGACGACCCGCAGCGCCGTTCACCACCTCCACTCTTCAGCAGGAAGCCGGACGAAAGCTCCGGTATTCCGCGTCACAGACGATGAGTATCGCCCAGGGTCTGTATGAGAACGGTCACATCACCTATATGCGTACCGACTCGGTGTCGCTGTCCTCGCAGGCCATAACCGCGGCGAGGGCCGCGGCACAGTCTCTTTATGGCGCGGGATCTGTGCCGAGCGAACCCCGCGTGTATAAAGGCAAGTCCAAAAACTCCCAAGAAGCTCACGAGGCAGTGCGACCCGCTGGGGATACTTTTGCCTCTCCCAGTGAACTCGCCTCAGTGCTCCGCTCCGATGAGCTCAAGCTGTATGACCTGATCTGGAAGCGCACCGTGGCGAGCCAAATGGTGGATGCGAAGGGTGAGACTGTCTCCATCACGATTGAGGCTCAACCACTGCCTGCGATGGAGGGTGTGAGTTTCCAGAAAGCCACCCTGAGCGCGTCGGGAACAATCCTGAGTGAGCGTGGATTCCTCCAGGCGTATCAGGAGAGCAAAGACGACGAGACTGCGGAGAGCGACAAAGAGGCGGAAGCGATATTGCCTCCGCTCAGCGTTGGCGACTCCATCACCATTTCGGAGGTGGAGGCGAAGTCTCACAACACTCAACCCCCCGCTCGATACACCGAAGCGAGTTTGGTCAAAGCACTCGAAGAGAAAGGCATCGGGCGCCCCTCCACCTATGCCTCGATCATCCAGGTGATTATCGATCGCAACTATGTTGTGCGCCGTGGAACGGCACTTGTCCCGCAGTGGATAGCGTTCCCTGTCACGCGTCTCCTCCAGGAGCGCTTCTCCGACCTGGTGGACTACGACTTCACCGCTCAACTAGAGGAGGACCTCGACCGCATCGCGCGAGGTGAAACCCAGCGTGGTGAGTGGCTACACAAGTTCTACTTTGGCGACGGAGAGCACCGAGGCCTCAAAGAGGTGGCGCTTGCAGCGACCGAAGAAATCGATGCGAGAGCGCTGAATACTCTCGAAATCAGCCCGACCATCAACCTTCGGGTCGGAAAGTATGGACCGTTCCTCGAAGTGACTGACCCGGACACCGGTGAAGTCAAGAACGTTAACTTGCCACTCGAGTTGGCGCCCGATGAGCTCACTCCCGAGAAGGCTCAACAGATTGCCGATGAGCCTCCCGTGGTCGACCGTGTGCTGGGAGTGGATCCCGCGACCGGTCTCGAGATTGTGGCCAAAAAGGGTCGTTTTGGCCCCTATGTGACCGAGGTGTTGCCCGAACCTGAGGCTCCCGCCGAGGATGCGCCGAAAAAGAAGAAGGCCACAGCGCCCAAACCGAAGACGGCGTCACTGTTCCAGTCGATGGAGATTGAGACCATCGATTTGGAGACCGCGTTGCGCCTCCTCGCGCTTCCGCGAGAGGTCGGTGTGGACCCAGAATCTGGAGACATGATCACCGCTCAAAACGGTCGCTATGGTCCCTACCTGAAGAAGGGAACAGACACCCGTTCGCTCGATAGCGAAGAAAAAATCTTTGAGATCGATGTGGAGGGTGCGCAGCAGCGTTTCGCAGAGCCCAAATACGGTGGCCGTCGTCAAGCTTCGGCCCTGAAGACATTCGAGGCTGATCCCGTGAGCGGTAAGCCGATTCTCCTCAAGGACGGTCGCTTCGGCCCCTATGTCACTGATGGTGAGATCAACGCCACGGTTCCTCGGGGAATGTCCCTGGATGATCTCGATTTCGAGGCCGCCGTCCAGTTGATTGCGGATAAGCGCGCGAAGGGCCCTGCTCCGAAGCGAACGGCGAAGAAGAAAGCCCCCGCCAAGAAGAAGCCGGCGGCCAAGAAGACGACAGCAAAGACAGTGGCGAAGAAGAAGGCGCCTGCATCGAAGACAGGGAATCCAACTTCTAAGACCCCGAAGACTGTCGAGATTCGAGACGAGGACTCAGCGTGACGGGGCTGTTCATCACTTTTGAAGGGGGAGACGGGTCGGGAAAGACCACCCAGATTAACCTTCTGGCGACATGGCTCGAATCCCAAGGCAAGACGGTTGTCTTGACCAGGGAGCCCGGGGGAACTGACCTGGGTATTGAGCTTCGCAACATCGTTCTGCACCGCAAAGGTTTCATTGCTCCTCGTGCGGAAGCTCTGCTGTATGCAGCGGATCGCTCCCACCACATCCACAGTCTCGTTCGCCCTGCACTGGAGCGCGGGGACGTGGTGGTCCAAGATCGCTACTTGGACTCCTCGGTCGCGTATCAGGGTGCTGGCCGGGTCCTGGACCCAGAGGAAGTTCGAGAGCTCTCACTCTGGGCAACGGAGCGACTCATGCCAGACCTCACGGTGTTGCTGGACGTTCCTGCCTCGGTGGCGAAAGCTCGTCAAGCTCAAACTGAGCGGGAGTACGACCGGCTGGAAGCCGAAGCCGAAGATTTCCACACGCGGGTTCGAGAGAGTTACCTGTCTCTAGCTGCGGAAGAGCCAGAGCGCTTCTTAGTGGTGAACGGCGAGTTGCCGAAGGACGAGATCCACCAGATCATCATCACCAAGGTGTCAGACCTCCTTGTATAGCCTTGGGGCATGACGCTCTGGGATGACTTGGTGGGCCAGGAGCCAGCCATTGCCCAGATGAAGGCGGCAGCTCTCCCTGGCTCGCACGCGATGACGCACGCCTGGCTTATCACCGGTCCTCCCGGCTCAGGGCGTTCAACGTTGGCTCACGCGTTTGCGGCCGAGCTGGTTGGCGCAGGTCAGAATGAAGCGGGATGGCGCCAGGTCATTGCCGGCGCGCACCCGGATGTGTCCATCCTCTCGACCAACAAAGTCACCATCACGATCGAGGAAGTCCGAGCTCTCGTCGCCTTCTCGTATTTCTCGCCCTCGGCGTCGAACTATCGAGTCGTCATCATTGAAGACGCTGATCGGATGACCGAGCGGACATCGAATGTTCTCCTGAAAGCTCTGGAGGAGCCACCCCCGCAGACAGTGTGGATTCTGTGTGCTCCGTCTACTGCCGATGTCTTGCCCACCATTCGCTCCAGAACCCGCAGTGTCGTCTTGCAGGTTCCTGGCGCAACCGACGTGGCAAACCTGATTGCGGCACGGGAGGGTCTCGATGCTGACCTCGCGCTGGTGGCCGCAAAAGAAGCTCAAAGCCATATCGGAATGGCAACGAGACTCGCAACGGATGATGGCGCTCGGGCACGTCGAGCTGCGTCCATCGAATTAGTACTGGGTGTCTCAAGTGTCTCGCAAGCTGTCGGGGTTGCGGCGTCTTTGCTCACGATTGCCGGTGAGGATGCGACCGCTCTGGGAGAGCGCACCGATCAGGAAGAGCGAGATGCGTTGTTGACCTCGTTGGGGGTTGCTCCTGGGGGCGCGGTGCCGAGCGCCCTGAGATCTCAGCTGAAGAGCCTTGAGGATGATCAAAAGCGTCGAAAAACGCGTACCCTTCGCGATGCCCTGGATCGCATCATGGTCGACGTCATGTCTGTTCTCCGCGATGTGCTGATGGTCCAGGTTGAGGCAGGAGTGGATTTGATTAATGTGTCCCACGGCCCCGCCATTCAGGCAAAGGCGCAGTCCAGCACGCCGGAGATGACCCTGGCAGGCTTGGATGCTGTGCGCGAAGCGCGTGAGCGGATTGCGCACAACTCACCCCCTCTTTTGGTTCTCGAGGCACTCCTGATTTCGCTCTCGCCCAGTGTGAGCGGCAGGGTATGAAGCGGATACTTGCGGTAGCGCTCTCCTCCCTAGTTGTGCTCGCCGGATGTGTTGCGGACGGCGAGACAGAGACGATTGACCCCGCTGATCCTCTGGCGCCCTATATGAATCAGAATGTGGACTGGTCCGAGTGTGGCGCGGGCGCACTGTGTGCCACTGTTGTTGCTCCTCTGGATTGGGATAACCCTGGTGAGGGAGACGATGTCCAGCTGGCCCTCTCTCGATACGAAGCCACGGGAGAGTCGCAAGGGTCGTTGTTTGTGAACCCCGGGGGTCCGGGAGCAAGCGGGTACGAGTTTGTCCTGGACAGCGTCGATTTTGCGGTCTCGCCGGCTCTTCGAGAGTCCTTCGACATCATCGGATGGGACCCACGGGGGGTGAACTTCTCCAGTGCTGTGTCCTGCGCTGAAACCGATGCTGACCTTGATTACTTTTTCTTTGGTGAGCTTGAGGCAGAGCCTGACACTCCAGAGTGGGACGCTGAGTTACTCGCGGAGTCCATTCGTTTCGGTCAGGAATGCCAGGCCAATACCGGTGACTTACTCGAATTCGTTGACACACTTTCCACGGTGCGGGACCTGGATCTTCTGCGTCACCTCGTCGGCGATGAGCAGCTCACCTATCTGGGCTACTCCTACGGGACACTGATCGGCGCCATCTATATCGACACTTTCCCGCAGAATGTGGGGCGGATGGTGCTCGATGGTCCGGTCGATCCCGGGGCGAGCCAATTTGATTTGGTGGTGAACCAGCACCGAGGGTTTGAGGAAGCACTCGAGGCCTACCTCGTGGAGTGCGATGTGACGGACACCTGCCCTTTCGCGGGTTCGCTAGAGCAGCGACTCCAAGCAGTGTCAGACCTGTATGACGAGCTGGAGGACAATCCCCTTCGCCACAGCGATGGACGCCTCGTCGATAACGGGATGCTTCGCACTGCGATGGTGACCACCCTGTATGCGGAGTCGAGTTGGTCCTTCCTCACGAGGATGTTTGCCGAACTTCAGCAAGGTGTCACGGACACCGCGATGTTCCTGGTCGACTTCTATTACGACCGCGAAGGTGGTGTCTATCAAGACAACTCGATGGAAGCCTTCATTGCCATCAACTGTCTGGACTACCCCGTCGAATCAGACCCTGAGGTGTTGGCAGCTCAAGCGGAACAGCTTCGTGAAGCCGCCCCCTACACCGCACGACCCAGCGGGGATGGTGACCTGGTCTGCATGAATTGGCCCTACCCACCCAAGCTCAACAAGGGTCCAGTGAAGGGTGAAGGGGCAAATCCCGTCGTCATTTTGGGCACTACAGGAGACCCGGCCACTCCCTATAACTGGTCAGTTTCGTTGAATGAGCAACTGGAGAATTCGGTACTACTGACGTTGGTGGGCGAGGGTCACCTCGCCTATGACGAGCGGGTTCCTTGCATCAACGATCCTGTCGACAACTATTTCCTGACTGGAGAATTACCCGAGGACGGACTTGCTTGCGAGGCGAGGTAGAGAGAAGGGGAGCTGCGCTGTTCTCCGCTGACGTGTTCCGTTACGATGAAGTGCCCTCCCAGAGGGCTTGCCGCCTTAGCTCAGTTGGTAGAGCGTCTCACTCGTAATGAGAAGGTCGCGGGTTCGATTCCCGCAGGCGGCCCTGTGATTGGTCGGAACTGGGAGATGCTGAGTTCTCGGTAAACACTTGGTGAACATTGGCGATCAGGAGCGGTGGTCCCTTGGGATTCCCGAATAAAGTAAGCCAGACCAGGAGGCCTGAATGTCACTGCAAAGTCGAATAACAGCTGAGTTTCTCGGCACGGCACTTCTCGTAGCGATCGTGATTGGCTCTGGCATCATGGCCGAATCGTTGACGTCTGATGTCGGGGTGAGCTTGCTTCTGAATCTACTGGCCACCGTTTTCGGCCTCGGGGTCCTCATCGTGGTGCTCATGCCGATTTCCGGGGCTCACATCAACCCTGTGGTCACTTGTGGTGCTCTGATTCGACGAGAAATTCCGGCTCGTGAGGCCGCGGGGTATGTAGTTGGTCAGCTGGTCGGAGGGATAGCGGGTGTTGCAGTCGCTCACATCATGTTTGGTCGAGCTTTGCTCGAACCTTCAGCGAATGATCGCCTTTCGGCAGGGACTTTCGTGGGAGAAATTATCGCTACGGCAGGTTTGGTTGCGATCATCATTCTTCTTGTCCACAGAGGTAGCCAGATCTTGATACCTCTGGCGGTTCCTGCCTGGATTGGGGCCGGGTACGTTTTCACGTCCTCCACGTCGTTTGCTAACCCCGCTGTGACACTGGGCCGGATGTTTACCGATTCCTTTTCCGGCATCTCACCGATATCGGGGCTGGGGTTCATAGGCGCGCAGATCGTAGGAATGCTGATCGCGATCGCCATCGTCGTCCCTGTTACTACTGCACCAAAGGAGCGCACTAATGTCCGATAAACCAACTGTGCTGTTTGTCTGCGTCCATAACGCTGGACGCTCGCAGATGGCCGCTGGATATCTTCAACACTTCGCGGGCGACCGGATCGAGGTCATGAGCTCAGGGAGCGCTCCGAAGGACACTATCAACCCGGTTGCGGTCGAGGTGATGTTGGAAGAGGGCATCGATATCCGTGGCCGACAGCCGAAGATTTTGACTGATGACCAAGTGCAGGCGAGTGATGTGGTGATCACGATGGGCTGTGGTGACGCGTGCAAGTTCTACCCCGGCAAGCGCTACGAAGATTGGGAATTAGATGACCCAGCCGGGCAAAGTGTCGAGGCAGTCCGAGTCATTCGAGATGACATTCGGGCTCGCATCGAAAAACTGATGGCAGAGCTCCTGGGCTAGCGATCTCGACAGCGGCTCATCTGGTGGCGAGCCACCAGAGATGGCTATGATGAGCCGAACACCTCATCGCCGACGTGATCGTGGGCGATGCCCTACCTGGAAAGAGTAGAGATGCCCCAACGCCCGTGGCTCGATCACTATCCCGCAGATGTGAACCCTGTTCTTCAGGAAGTCACCCTTCCTCACGTGCCAGCCCTTGCCCGGCAAGCAGCCAGTACCTATGCGAACACAATCGCGTTCACCCAGGTGATGGCCAATGGCATGAATGGCTCTCTCAAGTACCGAGAGGTGGACGTCCACTCCGATAATTTCGCGGCCTACTTGCGAGAGACTCTTGGCCTTCAGCAGGGCGATCGTGTTGCTGTTCAAATTCCGAACTCTTTGGCGTATCCGATCATCGCCTTTGGTGTGATGAAGGCTGGGCTTGTCCTGGTCAACACCAACCCGCTCTACACCCCCGCTGAGATGATTCATCAATTCAAGGACTCGGGGGCCAAGGCTCTCGTGGTGAGTGACATGTTTGCGGATCGCCTCCCGGAGGTTTTGCCCCAGACAGACATTCAGACCGTCGTGACGGTGCGGATTTCAGAGTTCTTCAGCCCCGTTGTTGCCGGCGTCATCCGTTTGGTGCAGAAGGTGTGGTCACGAACCCTTCCCCCCGTGACCGTTCCCCACACTTCCTTCCAAGCTGCCCTGAAGTTGGGGGAGAAGGTGTGCACGAAGGCACAAGCAGAGAGTTATCTGGAGGGTGTGGGACCTGACACTCTCGCGGCTCTGCAATACACCGGAGGGACAACAGGAGTGTCGAAGGGAGCCATGCTCACCCACGGCAACTTGGTCTCCAACACGCTCCAGCTCTTGCAGATGAACGGTGAATACATCGTTCCCGGGAAGGAGGTCGCTCTGACGGCCCTTCCGCTGTACCACATCTTCGCTTTCACGGTGAATCTCATGGGCTTCTACCATGTCGGTGCGAGGAATCTGTTGATTCCCACCCCTCGTCCACCGAGCAACCTCAAGAGAGCGTTTGAGAACTACAAGATCACCTGGACAACCGGTGTGAACACACTGTTCAACGCTCTTCTGAATGAGCGTTGGTTCACCGACAGCCCGCCCAAACATTTGAAGGCTTCAGCTGCCGGAGGAATGTCACTGCACGAGTCCGTGGCTAAG
Organism: uncultured Microbacteriaceae bacterium; assembly: GCA_964350865.1. Lineage (GTDB taxonomy): Bacteria > Actinomycetota > Actinomycetes > Actinomycetales > Microbacteriaceae > Pontimonas. The sequence goes on along the minus strand of CAYGLJ010000005.1, from coordinate 29,618 downwards.
CGCTGGCGCGATGTGACGGGCACGCCGATTGTGGAGGGTTACGGTTTGACGGAATCCTCGCCCGTGTTGTCCTTCAATCCGCTCGGCGGAATGTTCAAGGACAACAGCATTGGCATTCCTGTTCCCTCCACGGAGATGGCCTGCGTTGACGAGCAGGGCAAAGAGGTTGCACTGGGCGAACCCGGTGAGCTCATCGCTAAAGGCCCTCAGATCATGAGGGGCTACTGGAACCGTGACGACGAGACCAAGAACACTCTGAAAGATGGCTGGCTGTACACCGGTGACATAGCTCAGATGGACTCCGATGGATACTTCACCATCGTGGATCGTAAGAAGGACATGGTGATTGTGAGCGGATTCAACGTCTACCCCAATGACGTTGAGGAAGCTATCGCTGCGGTCCCCGGGGTTCTTGAGGTTGGCGTGATTGGTGTCCCGGACGAAAAGTCGGGTGAGGCGGTTCGTGCCTTCGTTGTGGCCTCCGCACCAGCACCCACTGCTGAGGCGATCCAGGCGCACTGTCGCGAGACCCTCTCGGCGTACAAGGTGCCCTCCAGCATTGTCTTTGTTGACGAGCTCCCGAAGAGCCCGATTGGCAAAATCTTGCGTCGTGAGCTCCGCGACCATGCGATGACCCAGACCACCTCGACGAAGGGCGCCTAGCCATGATTGACACCCTGATTTTCCTCGCGGACAACCACAATCAAGCGACTGTCGTCAACGAGTTCGAGGAGACACTGCTTCGCATCTTCATCGTGGTCATCATGTTTGGTTTGGGGGCAGGTCTGACGCCCAAAGACTTTGGGCTGGCCTTGCGCAGACCGTGGGGCCTGATTATTGGATGGGTGACCCAGTTTGGCATCATGCCTTTCGTCGCCTACATCCTGATTGTGACGGTGTTGTTCCCGTTCTCACCGCCCGGAGAGATGGCGTGGATCGCCCTCGGTGCGTTGATTATGGGAAGCGTCCCTGCAGGGACGACGTCCAACCTGTTCACCTACTTCTCTAAGGGAAACCTGGCGCTGAGTTTGACCATGACGGTGAACTCCACCCTCTGGGCGTTCATCATGACCCCGGCAGTGATCCTCCTGTACTCGAATTTCCTTGACCTCGATGGCTCGGTCACGATTGATCCGATTGAGCTGGCGACGGTGATTGCTGGCCTGGTCGTCCCGGTGGCGCTAGGAATGCTGGTGCGCAAGCTGAGCTCGAATGTGGGAGCGGTGCTGGAACTCGTGGGAGGCCTCTTCGGGGTCCTCTTTATTCCGTTCCTCATCATCATTTGGGTGCCAAGGAACTGGCAGCTGCTCCTCTCCACCGAATGGCCAACCTACGTTGTGGCCATTGGTTTGGGGATCGTCGGTATTTTCAGCGCCTACGGGATCGCACGTCTCATCAAGCTCCACCCGATGAACGCCAGGACTGTTGGACTGGAAACGGGAATCCAAAATGGACCCCTCGCCATCGCCGTGATTATCGCGATTTATCTCGATACCGGCTTCGTTGACGAAATCCTGTTGGTGCCCGCTCTCTACTCACTCTTCATCGTGATTGTCTCGACACTGGTCACGCTCTGGTTCCGTCGCGCAAACCTTGCCGAGGAACAAAAGATTCCCAACCTGCTCTAGAGCACAGAGGCCGATACCCTGGGCGAGTGAGTGCTCGCTCAGGGTTTGACCTGCGATACATCGCGGCCTTCGCTGCGAGCATCGTCTCCGGCGTTATGGTCGCGTTGCAGTCGCGGATCAACGGTGAACTTGGTCTTGCCCTGGGGGACGGGTATGTCGCAGCGCTCTTTTCCTTCTCCAGTGGTCTGGTGCTTCTTTCGGTGGCGCTCAGCCTGAACCCGAAAGCCCGTGCGGGCTTGCGAACAGTGCGAGCGGAGCTTCGGGCCGGCCATTTGCCATGGTGGGCCGTCACCGGTGGTGTGGGCGGTGGATTCCTCGTCTTGACCCAAGGGCTCTCCGCCGGGGTGTTGGGAGTCGCGCTGTTCACTGTTGCCGTTGTGACGGGGCAGGCTTTTGGAGCGCTCGCCATTGATACAAGAGGGTGGCTGGGGATTGCTCGCGTGCGACTCACCGCTCTCCGAGTTGTGGGCGCGCTGTTGACGGTTGTGGGGGCAGCGGTTGCGCTCGACGTGACATCAGGCTCTCTCGAGGGAGTCGTGCTTGCCTTTGTGCTCCCACTCCTCGCCGGATTTGGAACGGGCTACCAACAAGCGGTGAATGGCCGGGTGAAACGCTTAGCAGGTTCCGCACTCACCGCCACATTTCTCAACTTCTCGGTCGGCACCGCCCTGTTGGCGGCGATTACCGCGATCGCGCTCCCTTTCACTGGCGGACCCAGTTCCCTCCCCGATCACTGGTGGCTGTGGACCGGGGGTTTTGTGGGCACAGTATTCATCGCCATTCAGGCGACCACGGTCGGCGTGATTGGGGTGCTGGGACTGGGCGTAAGCATTGTGACGGGCCAGTTACTGGGCTCCATCGCGCTGGACGTGCTTGCTCCGGTCGCATCATCGGACCTGCACCCCATCACTGTCCTGGGTGCTGTGATTACGCTCCTGGGCTCTGTCTTGGTGAGTCTGGGCCGAAAGACTTAGGCGGTCTTCTCGTCAAACTCGAGCGCCAGCGAATTCATGCAATAGCGCTGACCGGTGGGGGTCCCCACCGCGTCGTTGAACAGATGACCCAGGTGTCCGCCACACGCACCACATACAACCTCGGTGCGGACCATCCCGAGGCTTCGATCCTCGTGAAGCTCTACAGCACCGGGCTTGATGGCATCAAAGAAGGAGGGCCAACCAGAACCTGATTCAAACTTCGTGTCGCTTGCAAACAACTCATTGCCACACCCTGCACAGGAGTACACACCATCACGCTTCTCCGCGAGGAGTTCCCCCGTCCAGGGCGGCTCGGTTGCTGCCTGACGCAGGATGGCATAGCGCTCGGGAGGAAGCTCAGCCTTCCAGAGTGAGTCGTCTTTGGTGATTTTCTCGACCATGAGGTGTCCTTGCGTCGGTGAGTATGAAGGTTCCCCCATTAAACTCCCACCATGTCCTCCCCGTCGGTCATCCACAAAACGTGGGGTGAATTCACACCTGATGAGGTCTTCGACATGGCGGTCCTCCGCTCTGAGGTTTTCTTCCTCGAGCAGAAAATCGACGAAGAGGAATTCGATGCCGCAGACCGAGACCCCACCACCATCCACCTCTGGGTGGCGGACGATGAGGGAATGGCTGCGTATCTCCGAATAGTGCACAATCCTGACCACGCGGCGAGCCACGACGGCGTCGCGGACAGCCTCGGTCGAATGGTGGTGCGAAAGAGTGCTCGCGGCCGCGGTTTGGCGCAGGTTTTGATGGCTCGAGCTCTCGAGATAGCCGGGGATAAGCCGCTGTATCTCCACGCGCAGGACTACGTCACCTCGCTCTATGCGAAATTTGGCTTTGAGCGCCGAGGAGAGCTGTTTCAGGAGGCGGGCATTCCCCACGTGCTGATGGTGCGCCAACCCCATGCGTGAGGCCCTGGTCCTGGCTTTAGCCACCATGCTGGGCGTAGCTCCTGCCTCGCTTCCAGAGGGCTCCTGCGAGGTCCGGGACGTCTCGATCAGCTGGGGCTTCAAAGAGTCCTTCCGGTCCTATGTTTCGGGGGCCATCGCGCAAGGGTCATGGGAGGTTTCCGGTGACGTCGGGTACGACATCCCGCACTTCACCTTCACCGGCGGCACCGGATATGTCGATGCCGCTCGGGATGATGGTGTCGTCGCATTCGCTGGCGGAATCGTGTTCTCCGGTCACGATGGGATTCTTGAAACATCCCTCCAGAACCCTGAGCTGATTCTGACCGGTGCGAGACAAGCCACGCTCGTGCTCGATGTCACGGGCGACACCATGGAGGAAGTCAGCGTCAACCAGATTGATGTTCCTTTCGCGACTGTCACATGGGATCGGGTCGCCGAGGACGTTGTTCCCTCTGAGGGCATGTGGAGCGTCGAGGGTGCGGAGGTGGTCCTCACCCGAGAAGGCTCGGACGCCTTTGGCACCTACCCCGCCGGGGAAACGATGGATCCGATGTCCTTGCGCTTCGAGCTTGATCCAGGTTGCCTCAACGAAGGACGATCCTGGTGGATTCCCGGTGGGGTGGTGGCGCTTGCCGCGGGAGCTGGTGCGCTCGCGCTCGCTATCCAGCGGGGTCGTAAATCGCGCGGGCAAGAGCGTCCATAACCGCGGGAGTCCTGGGTCCAAAGCTCAAGACTTGAGAGTCATCCATGTCGACAAACCGCAGGTTTTGCCCGGCGGTCGTGAGCCCAATAGCGGGCTTGAGCCGCACGAGCTCCTCTGGCCCTCCCACGCTGTCCAGCCCATCTGACATCACCAGGATTAGGTCAGGGTTTGCGGCAATGAGGGCTTCATCCGTCATGGGGCGCAAACCCGTCCAGCCGATCTCCGTGGCAATATCTATTCCCTGAAGGCCTTCAATGAGATCACCGGCTCCGGACTCTTGCCCAAACAGGTAATAGATTCCATTGGCTCCGCGGATATAGAGAAACACCATCCGAAGTTTCTGGTCCCGGCTGCCAGGGGCTTTCTCGGCAATGGTGGCGAGGACAGTGTCGAGCTCTTGCGTGATGCGCGTCGCCAACGCTTCCCCGGTGCTCGCCATCCCAAAAATCTCGGCAACGGAGCGCGCCATGGCTGCGGGCGCGTCGAGCCCTGGTGTTTCCCGGACGAAGACCACGGTGACGCCAGCGTCTCGCAATTGCAGGACAACGTCGAGGGGTCCGATAGTTCCATCAGTAATCAGAAGATCGGGCCGAAGCTCCAATACTGCTTCAGGCGAAATAGCGTGCCCACTCCCCGTCACGACGGGGAGATCTGCGACTCCGGGAAAGGTGGTGGAGATGTCGCGCCCCACGAGGCGATCTCCGAGGCCGAGAGCCCAAACGGTCGCCGCCAAGGAACCCGACATATCGAGAGCGAGTATCCGCTCCGCGGAAGATACGGTGATGTCGCGATTGCCAGTGAGTTCGTCAGAGCTCACGGTTGTAGGAAGAGACACAACAGGTGAGTGTGTGATGGGGTCGATGGCGACGTTCCCCAGCAAAGCGGTGGACGGGCCCTCCCACTCGCGTGGGGATTCGAGCCAGTCGATGTCGGCAAGAGCAGGGCGATTTTCTGAAGCACCCGGGCTGGAGCTTGGGGCCGCATAGGAACCGGGTTGGCACCCAGAGAGCACCAGCATGCTCGCGAGAGCAAGAACTCCGAAAGGAGCCAGAGAAGTCTTTGTCACAGTGTTCCTAGACTAAGCGCCCAGGCCTGATGCCTGCTGAGCGCCGTATCATGAGGGGACATGGTGAGTGCGGACAACGTCGAAGATGAACTCGGTGCAGCAGACATCGATCTCTTGGAGTTCGAGAGGACTCATTGGGGCTCTACTCCCAATAAGGAGTCTGCGGTGAGGGAGCGCTTTGGACTCTCTTTGGCTCGTTATTATCAGCGGGTGTATGCGCTGTGTCGCACCGAAGCGGCAGTGCGCTATGACGCAGTATTGGTGAGGCAGTGTCTCGAGGCGGCCGCCTCAAGACGCGACGAGCAAGGAGGGTGAGCGATGGCGAAGTCAGGTAAGCCCTCTTTTCTCCCTGATCGCTTTGACGATGTCGAGCGCGACCTGGGCTACGTCGGCACACATCGACGCCAGCGCTCGTCCTGGAGTGTCTTTGCACCGATAGGAATCGGCTTTGGGGCGGTCATCGTCCTGGTTCTCGCCGGTGTGTGGTTTGTGGACCGTAGCGATGATTACCTCACTTTGGATGCGAGCGAGGTCCCCGTCATCACCGGTGATGCTCCTCTGGAAGAGGCTGACGAACCAGTGGTGCTGGAGCCTGAGGTTCCCGAGGAAGTTGTCGCGGTGACTGATCCCACCCAGATTGACACCGAGGGTCTCACACTTACTGTCCTCAATGGCACCCCGACACAAGGAATGGCGGCTCGGGCGGTCGAAAGATTGGTCACCGTCGGGTGGCCAGAGGCGACGGCGACGAACGCTGACTCTCAGGATGTCCAACAAAGCGTTGTGGCGTATAGTGATGACGCCGATAAGGCCATCGCTCTGGGTATCGCTCAGGAGTTGGATCTTGACGCGGACTCCGTTGTCCAAACAACTGCATATCCGGGAGCACGTGTCACCGTTGTTCTTGGAGCCGACTATGTCGACACAGAGTCGACCTAATCTTTCCCCGGTCCTGAACTGAAAAGGTAAACCCCCAGATGAAAACCACTGCTCGCTCATTTTTTGCTGTCGTTGCTGTTGCAGCACTAGCCCTCACAGGGTGCTCGAGTGATTCAACCTCTCCTGAGGACGAGGTGGTGACCTCTGGTGAAGGGGACAGCGCCGAAGCCATCGTCGATAACGCCACTGTCGCGGCTCTCACAGGGGAAGCCATTGAGGCAGGAAGTCTTTCTCGCCCCGCACTCTCGGCCAAGATCGATAATCACCCTTCGGCTCGTCCCCAGGTGGGACTCGACGAGGCGGACATCGTGTTTGAAGAGCTTGTCGAGGGTGGCCTCACCCGCTATGTAGCCGTGTGGCACTCTGCCCTTCCCGCAGAGATCGGTCCCGTCCGTTCGGTGCGTCCCATGGACCCTGAGATTGTGAGCCCCTTCGGCGGAGTGTTCGCCTATTCCGGAGGCCAGGTCCGCTTCATTCAGATGATGCAGGAAGCACCGGTATATAACGCTATTCACGGTCAGCCCGACACTGAGGACACCTTCTACCGCACGAGCGCCAAGGTTGCTCCTCACAACGTGTTGGTGAAAGCGCCCGAATTGATCGACCAGCACCTAGATCTGCCCGCTCCCGAGCGCCAGTTCTCCTATGCACCCAGTGTGGAAGAGTCCACTGCTGTGGTGGCCGGTTCGCCCATGACCTCGATTAACCCTCGCTTCAGTGGATTCTCCAGCCCCACGTGGGAGTGGGATGGAACCCAGGGAACCTTCCTGCGATTCCAGACAAATGGTGCCGCTGACTCTGCTTCGAGCGGAAACCAGATTTTTGCCACGAACGTTGTCGTTCTGCAGGTGGGCATTGACGTAGTGGAGGACATTCCGACGACCCGCTTGGTTAACCAGGGAACGGGGTGGGTTGCCACCGGTGGCTCCATCACCGAAATCAACTGGTTCAAGGCAACTCCGGAGTCGCCGATTGTGTTGACGACTGCCGCTGGTGACGAAGTTCTTCTCGGAGTGGGTAACACCTGGGTGGAACTCATCCCCAACGAGTCCTCTGACGTAGAAGCTGGCGTTCTAACCATCAACTAGTTCGACACACTCCCGGTGCGCACTTGCACTCTCAGCCCGAGAGTGCCAAAATCAATTAGCACTCGTAATACGCGAGTGCCAATAGCTACAGCACACTAGACGTCCGGGAGGGACGAAAAACTGATGGCAAAACTAATTGCTTTTAATGAAGAGGCCCGTCGTGGTCTCGAGCGTGGGCTCAACACCCTGGCGGATGCCGTCAAGGTAACGCTAGGACCGCGCGGTCGTAACGTCGTCTTGGAGAAGAAGTGGGGTGCCCCCACCATCACCAACGACGGTGTGTCGATCGCTAAGGAAATCGAGCTGAGCGACCCCTTCGAGAAGATTGGCGCAGAGCTGGTCAAAGAGGTCGCGAAGAAGACCGACGACGTTGCTGGTGATGGCACCACAACCTCCGTCGTTCTCGCTCAGGCACTGGTCCGCGAGGGGCTCCGTAACGTTGCCGCTGGCGCTGACCCCATCAGCCTGAAGCGCGGCATCGAGAAGGCCACCGAGGCCGTCTCTGACGCACTTCTGAAGATCGCCAAAGAGGTCGAGACCAAAGAGGAAATCGCCGCGACCGCGTCGATCTCTGCGGCTGACCCCGCTATTGGTGAGCTGATTGCAGAAGCAATCGACAAGGTGGGCAAGGAAGGTGTGGTGACTGTTGAAGAGTCCAACACTTTCGGCACCACTCTGGAGCTCACCGAAGGTATGCGCTTTGACAAGGGTTACCTGTCTGCGTACTTCGTGACAGACCCCGACCGTCAAGAGGCCGTCTTCGAAGACCCCTACATCCTCATCGCGAACCAGAAGATCTCCGCAATCAAGGACCTTCTGCCCATCGTCGACAAGGTCATCCAGTCCGGCAAGCAGCTGCTGATCATTGCCGAGGACGTGGAGGGCGAAGCACTCGCTACTCTCGTCGTCAACAAGATCCGCGGAATCTTCAAGTCTGTTGCCGTCAAGGCCCCCGGCTTTGGAGACCGCCGCAAGGCCATGCTCCAGGACATCGCCATCCTCACCGGTGGTCAGGTCATCTCGGAAGAGGTGGGCCTGAAGCTTGAGAACATCGAGCTCGACATGCTGGGACGCGCACGCAAGGTTGTCGTGACCAAGGACGAGACCACCATTGTTGAGGGTGCCGGCGAGTCCGACGCCATCGCAGGTCGCGTCAAGCAGATCCGCCAGGAAATCGAGAACACTGACTCCGACTACGACCGTGAGAAGCTCCAGGAGCGTCTCGCCAAGTTGGCCGGTGGTGTTGCCGTGATCAAGGCTGGTGCCGCAACCGAGGTTGAGCTCAAGGAGCGCAAGCACCGCATCGAAGATGCCGTGCGTAACGCCAAGGCTGCCGTGGAAGAGGGAATCGTCGCCGGTGGTGGCGTGGCTCTGATCCAGGCTGGAGCCAAGGTGTTTGACTCCCTCAAGCTCGAGGGCGACGAGGCAACCGGAGCGAACATCGTCCGCGTGGCCATCGACGCACCGCTCAAGCAGATCGCCATCAACGCAGGGCACGAGCCCGGTGTTGTTGCCGAGCACGTTCGTGGCTTGAAGGTCGGCTGGGGTCTCAACGCAGCTACCGGTGAGTATGTTGACATGCTCGCTGCTGGCATCGCAGACCCCGTGAAGGTGACCCGTTCAGCTCTGTTGAACGCCGCCTCTATCGCCGGTCTCTTCCTCACCACCGAAGCAGTCGTCGCAGAGAAGCCGGAGCCCACTCCTGCACCTGCTGGTGACCCCTCCGGTGGCATGGGAGGCATGGACTTCTAAGTCCAGAACAGCTCTACTGTGGGGCGTCTCCTTCGGGAGGCGCCCCACAGCCGTTAACGCTGAAAGAGGCGTTGGTTTGCCATTTCCATGTCCCGGTAATGAGCACCCGCCTGAGACAGGGCCTGGGTGAGGGCGTGGAGAGAGGCCTCCACAGCGCTCTGGGTGCTCCGCCAGGATTCGTGGACTCCGACGAAGGCACTGGCGGCTGGTCCGCTCCAGCTGCCACTGAGAGCGTTGAGTTGGGTGTTCAGCGTCTGCACATCACTGTGAATCCTGTCGATGGTGGCCCTGGCATGCTGGGCGGCGGTCAGTACGGCGTCGGCATCAACCGAATAGCGGGTCATAGTGCTCTCCTTTGTCTGTCCGGTCGACCATAAACAGCGAGAGCTTCCGCAACCCCGGCGAATCCTGGGTTGTGTGGGAAGTGAGTTAGGAGGATTGATTGGGGACAAGCGGGAGGGACACCCGGAAGGTGGCGCCACCACCGGGGGTTTCCTCCACCCGGATTGTTCCTTTGTGGCGTTTCACGATGGTGTCGACGATGGCGAGGCCGAGACCCGAGCCGCCCGTCTCTCGGGCCCGCGAAGTGTCCGCGCGGAACAACCGTTGGAAGATTTTGTCCCTCAGTTGCAGGGGTATTCCTTCTCCATGGTCGACGACGCTGATGACGCCGCGCGCTGGGTTGGTCTCTCGCTCCACGATGACCTCGATGGGGGTGTCGTCGGGGCTGAACCTGAGAGCGTTTTGGAGCAGGTTCGCGAGAACCTGTCGAATCTTGTTCTCCTCGGCACTGAGGGTAATCGGCGGTATCGCTGTGGGGTCATGGACGAGCTCTCCCTCGTGCCAGAGGGTGACGGTGCGACCGGGAGCACTAGCCTGGGCATCCATCGCTTGGTCGTGCGCGAGATTCACCAGGTTCACAGGTTCCAGCTCCATTGGTTTGGCTTCATCCAAACGCGCCAGCTCGAGAAGATCCGTGACCAGCGTGGTCATTCGCTCAGCTTCCTTCTCGATGCGCTCCATGGCTTGGGCAACCTCGGCCTTCTTCGTGAGAGCGCCCATACGGTAGAGCTCCGCGTAGCCACGGACAGAGACCAAGGGCGTGCGCAGCTCGTGGCTTGCGTCTCCAATGAAGCGCCTCATCTGCTCGATGGTGTCGGCACGATCTGCGAAGGCGCGATCAATCCGCGAGAGCATGGTGTTGAGCGAGCGGGTCAGGCGTCCCACCTCGGTGTTGGGTGTAGCACCACCCAGTCGCTGGGAAAAGTCTCCCCCGGCAAAGCGAGCAGCGGTCATCTCGACTTCGCGCAGTGGTCGGAACGTGGTGGTGACGAGGAAGCGCGTGAGAATCGCGCTAAAGAGCACAGCGGCGAGACCGAAGAGCAGAAAGATGGTGGCGAAGCGCCCCACCGTTTGTTTGGACTCCTCCAGATCTACCCCGATGATGAGGGTGGCATCCTCCTGCGTCATGTTGGCCTCTTGGATGATGCGCAGGCTGTAGGCGTGGAGTCGCCATTCGGTGTTGCCATCAAGGCTTTGCACCGTGAAGTTGGGGGCATTGTTCAGAATGAAGCTTTGCGTGATGCCACTCACGTCGGGCTGATATTCCGAATTGTCGGGCTCAAGGTTGCTCGCCAACACCTCGCCATCCTCGGAGACGGCGGCGAGGAAATAGGAGCTCCTCGATCCGGTCTGACCGGTGGTGTCGAAGGAGGCAAAGTCTGACGTGGTGAGACTGGGGGAGAGGCCTGCCGCTACCTCGTCGATTTTGCGGTCTACTTCATCGAGCAAATACTGCTGGACCGTTGTCATGGTCCCCACGCCGATGCCAAACAGACCCAGGGTGATGACAATGACAGTCACCCCGGTGATTTTTGTCCGCAGTGACGTGGATTCCCACCATTGCTGCATGCCAGAGAGCATGTGAGGGGGCTTAGGCCTTGTCGGACTTCAGCATGTATCCAAACCCACGCTTGGTTTGGATCAGTGGCTCCTGCGTGTGAGGGTCGAGCTTCCGACGAAGGTAGGAGACGTAGCTTTCCACGATGCCGGCATCCCCATTGAAGTCGTACTCCCACACGTGGTCAAGGATCTGGGCCTTAGACAGCACACGGTTGGGGTTCAGCATGAGGTATCGCAGGAGCTTAAATTCGGTGGGGGAGAGATCAATCGGGATGGAGCCCAAGAACACCTCGTGGGTGTCTTGGTCCATGCTGAGGTCTCCCACCCGAATCAGAGCGTCATCCTCTTCGTTCAGCGTTCGACGAAGGATGGCCTTGATGCGGGCGACGATTTCGTCGAGGCTGAAGGGCTTGGTGACGTAGTCATCGCCTCCGACGGTCAAACCGGTGATTTTGTCCTCTGTCGAGTCTTTTGCGGTGAGGAACAGAATGGGGCAGGTGTAGCCGCTGGCGCGCAGGCGCTTGGTCACACCGAAACCGTTGATGTCGGGCAACATGACATCCAAGACGATGAGGTCAGGCTCTTCCTCGAGCACCGCGGAAATCGTTTGGGCGCCGGTTCCTACCGCGCGCACCATGAAGCCTGCGAAGCGCAGGCTGGTCGTGAGCAAGTCCCTAATGTTGGGCTCGTCGTCGACAACAAGAATTTTCGGTCCGTCAGCCATGTTCCCATTATCTGGGAGACTGCTGAGCGTTGTCTGACAGTATCTTTGGGACTTTCTGTGTGACCTCTGCCGCGTCCATGATCGTGTACCCATAGCCCTGCTCCGCCAGGAATCGTTGACGGTTCAGAGCGAAATCCTGATCCACCGTGTCTCTGGCGACCAAGGTATAGAAGACAGCAGGGCGACCGCTGGCCTTGGGGCGGAGGATTCGACCCAACCGCTGTGCCTCCTCTTGGCGGGAGCCAAAGGAACCCGAAACCTGGATTGCGACGGATGCTTCGGGGAGGTCAATAGAGAAGTTCGCCACCTTCGAGACCACCAGGCGCATGATGTCACCCTGGCGGAAAGCCTGGTAGAGCTCCTCTCGCTGGGGGACCGGGGTGTCACCAGTAATCATGGGAATACCGAGACCCTCGGAGAGGGCTTCAATCTGTTCGAGGTACGTGCCGATGATCAAAGTCGGGTCATCGGGGTGCAGCTCCAGCAACTCGGTCACGATGGCGCTCTTAGAGGGAGAGGTCGAAGCCAAGCGGAAGCGCTCCTTGTCTGTGCTCGCCGCATACTCCAGTCGCTCGCTCTGCGGGAGCTCCAGTCTGATCTCCACACACGTTGCCGGAGCGATATAGCCCTCAGATTCAAGCTGCTTCCAGGGAACATCGAAACGCTTGGGGCCGATCAGGCTAAAGACGTCGCCTTCACGACCGTCTTCTCGCACCAGGGTGGCAGTGAGGCCCAGACGCCTGCGGGCTTGCAACTGAGCGGTCAGTTGGAACACAGGTGCGGGGAGCAGATGCACCTCGTCGTAGACAACGAGGCCCCAGTTCTTGGCATCCAGCACACCTAGGTGGGCGAACTCGCCTTTACGCTTAGCCGCCATGATGCTGTAGCTCGCAATCGTGACCGGCTTGATTTCCTTGACGCTGCCCGAGTACTCCCCAATCTCATCCTCTGTCAGAGATGTCTTGGCCAAGAGCTCGGCTCTCCACTGGCGAGCCGACACCGTGTTCGTCACCAAAATCAGGGTCGTGGTGTCAAGCTCTGCCATAACACCGGCTCCCACGATGGTCTTCCCCGCACCACAGGGCAACACCACGACACCTGAGCCACTCTGGGCAAAGCGCTGAATAGCCTCTTTCTGGTAGTCCCGCAGCGACCAGTCACCATCTCCGAGGGAAATATCGTGAGGTTCGCCCGCGGCAAAACCGGCATGATCCGCTGCCGGCCAGCCCTTTTTGAGAAGTTCCTGTTTGATGAGGCCCCGTGACCACGGAGCAAGGGGATAGCGACCCTGGTCGTCACGGTCACCGAGGAGGTCCTTGATTTTCTGGGTCCGCGTTATTTCCGCCTCAATTGCTGGGGTGTGGCAGGAGATAAAGAGCTCATCGCCGTCGCGCGTAATCTCAATTTGTCCGTAGCGCCCAATCGTGTCGGAGATCTCTTCGGCGATTCCCTGGGGCAGGGGGAACTTGGAATACTCCTCCAGGGTTCCGAGGATCTCCTCTGCTGTGTGACCAGCGGCACGAGCGTTCCAGAGACCAAGCCGCGTGATTCGGTAGGTGTGCATGTGCTCTGGCGCTCGCTCGAGCTCGGCAAATACCGCAAGAGCATGACGAGCCGAGTCAGCGAGAGCATTGTGAACCTCGAGAAGAACAGTCCTGTCGCTTTGAACGATGAGGGGACCGTCGGGATTCATAACCAGCCAGTCTACGGTGCCAGGCTTAGTCTTCCTCGTCCTCCTGGGACCACGCCCGCACGCTGGTGATGTGCGACACCGGGAACGTCTTCTCCACTGCGTGTTTCACCTCAACCCCACGCAGTCGACCGGCGCTCAGAGCCCTCGGTTCCATGACGACGGTGACCGAGGAGCCATCCGGCATCGTCACGACAATCTCGAGGGGAGTCTTCGTCTCGGTCGCCACCTCGATGATGCTCGTAAACCCTGCCGGGACACCCTTGGCTGCTGATTCCTGAGCACTTGCCACAAGCTCTGCCAAGGCAGTGTGGTGGCGCTCGTCGCTCGCCATATCGTGGGGTTCCGCCAGCGGTGGATCTGACGCTAGGGGTTCTCCGGAGGAGTCCACCAGCAGACTGGGGTAGGAGGCTGCGAGCAGGGTCGAGTGAACTCGTTCGGCGGGCCAGGAGCATCTCAACTCGCGGTCGCCCGATCGTTTCAGTCCCAGGACAATCAGGCCTGGATCGGAGAGGAGTTCCTCAGCGAGCGCATCCCGCCGGGTCGTGATGGTGGTCGAGTCGCCGTGAGGGTGCACCTCGAGATCCAGTGCTCGGCGAGCGACATCCTCCGCGAGAGCAACCATGCTCTCTGGCACCTCGTTCACACAGACTTCGGCGAGCAGGGTGGGAATGCTGGCCGGGGCGATCCCATCTTGCAGAGCATTCAGCACAGACGCTGCGGTGATGCGATAGCGCGGGACAAGTCCGCCCAACTCCCGGGCCGTGATGTCAGCGAGGACTCGACGATGGTGCGGCTGAAGCGGCCCGCTGGCCAAAAGCGTGTAGTCATCGTGGGCAAACACCCCGGGCGCATAGGGCGGGATTGAGGAGCGAAACGCCGCGGCCACATCCCCCGAGCCCCAGAGCGCAAGTCCCCATGGTGTCGGAAGTGCGCCGTGCAGAACCCCCACCATCTGTGCATCAGAGAGCACTTCTGCGACGATGGGCTCGGCGTCCACCAACGGGTAGTAATAGCTCAGGTGTGACACCAGAGTGGCATCCCAGGCCATGGCGGGGTGTGCCGAGATGGTGTGGGAGAGCCAGGGCGGAACCTGGGACCACCATGACTCTGCGAGAAGGGCAAGGCGGTCCTCATCGGGTAGATCCCGCCACGCGAGAGCACTCGGGGTGAGTGCTGCTGCTGAGTTGTGAGGGCCCAGCAACCCTGCTTGTGTGGCGCATCGCCACAGCAGGGGAATGTCATACCCGATCCCCAACTCACTGTGGAGATTCTTGAGCGACGTTGCCGTCAGCTCCCCGTCGTGGTTCAGGGGGAAGCGTGCGTCGGCGACAGCGTCCAGCAGGTCTGACACGCTCACCACCAACGTGAGCGCGTGACTTGCGGCGGCCGAGACGTCGGACTCTGTCAAGGAAGACGCCGCACCGAGCGCGGGTTCGCTCATGGTCGAATCCAGCTCGTCGAGAAGGTCGAGGCTCGAAGAAGGAACGAGAAGCGAGGCTCCCTGAGGCGTCACCGAGAGAAAGCCTCGCTCTTCCAGAGCCTCCCGTGACCCAGCGGTGGCACTGTCAGGGTCGACAAGGGCTTGAAGCTCGGCACGAGCAAGGCGTTGCACAGATGCGCGGATGTTCTCGGGGTCAAGGAGCGCCTGAGCGAGAGATCGAAAACTCGTGCACGACGAGTATGCAATGCCACGATGCCGAATCAGGGTGTGGAGCTGTTCAGTGTTTCTCGAGGCAAGCCAACTGATGAGTGCGAGCGTAGTGTCACTCGGAAACGTCATCAGTCCCTAACGCGCGGCGACGCCTCGTGGAGATAATCAGCAACGCAATGATCAGGACGAATCCGATCGGGAGCCCGAAGAGCGGGGTCATCGTGATGGCTGGCCACAATCCTGCAGAAAACGCTTCAGAGTCCATCCCCTGCCAGGTCCCCACAATGATCGAGAAGAAGGCTAGGACCGAGAGCGCGACCACCCCCACGATCATGGCGGCAAGAATGCGCTCAGTAGCAGTGGGTTCGATGCTTTCGGGGGATGTCACTACCCCAGGATATCCCGGTGGAAGAGACGGTATCCTGCGAGGAGCGAGATTTCGCGTGGTGACTGACAGAAAGGCGTCAACATGCCCACCGGCAAGGTCAAGTTTTATGACCAAGACAAAGGCTTTGGTTTCATCCACACCGATGACGGTGAGGAAGTGTTCCTGCACGCCTCTGCACTCTCCCCCGGCGATGTCGTCAAAGCGGGGGCTCGAGTTGAGTTCGGTGTTGCTGAAGGCAAACGAGGTGCTCAAGCCTTGAGCGTTCGAATTTTGGACGCTCCTGCCACGCGTTTTGGACGCAAAGGTGCTGAGGACATGGCGATCATCGTGGAGGATCTCCTGAAGTTGCTGGATCGCACCAGTGGTGATCTTCGTCGCGGTCGATACCCCGATGACGACCACTCCAAGAAGATTGCGGCGCTCTTGCGCAAAGTAGCCGAAGAATTTGATGCCTAAGAAAGTTGCAGTGTCTGAGGACACCTTTGTCGCCTTAGCGCGGGTGGCACTGCTCGAGGTGACGGGCGTCGACACCTTTGAGGACAATCCTGCGGTGACTCACGAGAGTGAGTCCGTGACCGTGGCATACCCTTCCACCCAGCCTGGTTACCCGGGGTGGGCGTGGACCATCAGCGTGTCCAACGTCTCCGGTGTTGACCCTTCCGTGTTGGAAGTCGGCTTGCTCCCCGGGGAGGGCTCGCTGGTGGCTCCCGACTGGGTTCCCTGGGCCGATCGCCTCGAGGAGTACCTGCTTCACGAGAAAGAGCTCAAGGACCAGGCAGATGCGGACGACGACGAGGATGACGATGACGCACTCGACCTCGAGGACGATGTCGACGGGGTCGATATTGACCAGTTAGACCTCGATCTCGATCCGACTCCTCTAGAGGTCCCCGACGAGCCCGATGATCTTTTTGATCACGTGGAACTTGACGAGCCAGACCCGCTAGACCCCTAGAGGTTCTCGAGCACGTAGTCGAGGCTTGAGATGAGCTTCTCGACATCGCTCAGCGGGACTCCCACAAAGGTCGCCACCCGAATTTGGTTGCGCCCGAGCTTTCGATAGGGCTCCGTGTCAACGATGCCATTCGCGCGCAGGGCCGAGGTCACGGCGGTGGCATCGATGCTCTCATCCAGGTCGAGCGTCACGACGACGCGAGAGCGGTGAGAAGGTTCACTGACGAAGGGGGTGACATCAGGTCGGGAGTCCGCCCAGTCATAGAGCAGACCGGAAGCTTTCGAGCAGTGTTCGGCTGCGGGGGTCAATCCGCCGAGGCTCATCATCCACTCCAGTTGAGATTCCATCAGCAGAAGAGTGGTGAGGGCGGGGGTATTCAGGGTCTGGTTGAGTCGAGAGTTTTCAATAGCTTGGGTGAGACTCAGGAAGTCGGGGATGTAGCGGTCGGTAGCAGCAATCTCAAAAGCGCGCTCAATGGCAGCGGGGGACATCAGGGCGAACCACAGTCCACCATCGCTCGCAAAATTCTTTTGCGGAGCGAAGTAGTAGACATCCACTTCGGAGATGTCGAAATCCAATCCTCCAGCAGCACTCGTAGCGTCCACCATCATGAGGGCACCCGGGTCGGCGCCGGTGACCCGCGTCACAGGAGCCATGACCCCGGTCGAAGTTTCATTGTGAGGCCATGCATACAGGTCGACTCCGGGAACAGCAGTGAGCTCACTCCTGGTTCCCGGCTCGCTCGTGACAACGTGAGGTGCCTCGAGCCAGGGGGTGGTGTGTGCTTTCACGCACTTCGCACCGAACTCGCCAAAGCTGAGATGGGCACTGCGGGTCTTGGCCAAGCTGACCGCCGCAACATCCCAAAACGCGGTCGACCCACCATTACCTAGCACCACTTCGTAGCCTTCGGGGAGTCTGAAATACGCGCCCAGAGCTCCTTGAATGCGACCGACCAGCTCCTTGACGGGTGCTTGGCGATGAGAGGTTCCGAGCAAGGAGGCGTTTCTGATCAGGTGATCGAGTTGGTGAGAACTCACCCTGGAGGGCCCTGCCCCGAATCGTCCGTCCTGGGGGAGAAGGTCCTGCGGGATGGTGATATCGGCCATGAGGTAATTCTAGGCGCTGGCACTGGGTGCTCCTCATGGGGTCACAAAGTAAGCTAAGCCTCACCTAATACGTGTGAAGGATTTCCTGATGACAGATCTTGTCGATACGACGGAGATGTATCTGCGCACCATCGTCGATCTGGAAGAAGAGGGAATTCCTCCGTTTCGAGCGAGGATCTCTGAGCGTTTAGGCCACTCCGGACCCACGGTTTCGCAAACGGTCGCACGGATGGAGCGAGACGGACTGCTCGTGGTGGAGGCAGACCGTCAACTCGCGCTCACCAAGAAGGGTCGTAAGAAAGCTTTCGAGGTGACCCGCAAGCATCGTCTGGCGGAGCGTCTCCTCGCGGATGTGATTGGACTTGAGTGGTCGCTGGTCCACGAGGAAGCCTGCCGCTGGGAGCACGTGATGAGCGAGCACGTCGAGCGTCGCCTTGTAGAGATGTTGGGTAATCCCACCGAGTCTCCTTTTGGTAATCCCATTCCCGCCATGGAGGACATCGGAGGAACAGCGTCCGAGAAGTTTCTGAAGGGCGTGATTCGAGTGACAGATTTTGCCACGGCCGAACCCCAGTCGGGACTTCTGCGCCGCCTGGGCGAACCGGCACAATTTGATCCGCAATTGTTGGCAAACTTCAAGGCCGCTGGGGTCATTCCTGGAGCACGCGTGAGCGTGAGCCAGGTGGGGGATCAGTATCGCCTGACGACCGAGCAACCCCAGGGCGAGGTCGTCGTCGAGGCGTCCATCGCAGAGCACCTCTACCTCGCCAAATAGGCCCGGCGTGCCGTATCAGCTGGTCTCAGGATTAGCTGGATACTCTTATGCCATTGCGCCAGCTATGTCGCGAAGGAGTTCCTGATGAGTCCACGAGAGCGTGTATCCCCCAGGGATGTGCGCGCTCACTTTCGGATACAGGTCTCCACGAGGCCGGCCCTGGCATGTCAGGGCGTCCGCTTCTCCCAGACACCATCGTTCATCGATGGTGTCTTTTGCGTTAAAGGGGGAACTCCATGACCCCCTCGAGAGCAACTGTCACCACGATGGAGTCCCCATCGGTGAGCATGCGAACGCTCGTTCTGAACGCTGGATATGAGCCACTCTCCGTGGTGTCCTTCAAGAGGGCTCTCGTCTTAGTGATGAACGGACGCGCGGTCATTGTGGAGAGTGATAATTCTCACCCCGTGCGGAGCCCCGATGGAACATGGGAGCGACCCTCCGTCATCGTCCTCACCCGATACGTCAAGATGCCCCACAACCGACAGGTTCCCGTGTCACGGCGCGGTGTTCTGAGGCGGGATAGTCACCGTTGCGCATACTGTGGTGCCTCTGCCAGCACCATCGACCATGTCCTTCCCCGCTCCCGCGGAGGGAAAGACGAGTGGGAAAACCTTGTCGCCTGCTGCCTCAAGTGCAACAACATCAAGGGAGACCGCACACCTGCAGAAATCGGGTGGCGTTTGCTCACGGTTCCCAAAACTCCGCATGGAACATCGTGGTTGGTGCGGGGAATCGAGCGTCCTCAAGAGCGATGGGAAGGCTACCTCGCCCAAGCGGCTTAGGCCGGGCGAAGAGGAGAGACTCCCGCTTCCGCGAGCTCGAGAATGTTCAGCGCTGATGCGAGCCCGTCTTCCCCAGCCATCTGGGTAGCAGCGCGCGCCACACGATCTTTCCGTAATGCTGCCTCGGTGATTGCCGTCGCGATAACGCCGGTGCGGGTCTCTCGGCGACGCAGTGCTCGAGGCCCAAGGCCCTGGGCATGGAGTCGTGCAGCCCACCACGGCTGATCCCCGAGGAACGGCATGATGATTGCAGGGGTCCCGGCTCGAAGAAAAGCGTGGGTTGTCCCGGCCCCGCCGTGATGGATTCCCACCGTAACTCGGGGCAGCAGACTCGAGTGGGCCACGGATTCCCGAATCAGAACATCCGAAGCGGAGCGGTGCCCAGCAGAGGGTATGAGACCACCCCATCCGGTGACGAGCAGGGTTTTCATCCCCACTGAGCGAGCGGCACTGACCAGCGCTTCGGCTCGGGCCTGGCCGTGAGAGTCTCGCATCGACCCGAACCCCGCATAGAGGACATTGCCGTCCTGAAGGAATTCCTCCAACTCGTCATCCAGAGCATCGTGCGCGGGAACATGCCACTGGCCGGTGATGTGGGCAAAGTCTGGCCAGTCGGTCGGCTGGGGAACCAGAGTGGGGCTGACAGGGCAGAGGACCAGATCAGACTCAGTTCGAATAACACCGAGCTTTTCTGCGAGTTCTTTGAGCACAGGAGCGAAGGAAGAAACTCCAGCCTTCACGAGGGAATAGCTCGCTCTATTCCATCGAGAGGGGATGGTCGAGGGGAGACCGGCAGGCGGGAACTCGTCCGTCGGGGTCATCGTGGGAACGATTTCTACCTCCGCCGCGAGCGCCCCCACTGCGTGGGCGGCGGTTGCCGCCGTCATCACCTTGGGGTGATACACCACAACGTCGGGGCGAAGCTCGAGTATCTGCTGGGTGCTCGCTTCCCAAACGCCTTCGAGCAGGGGCCGCATGACGGTTCGGTAGTTCAGCAGAGCTCGTACGGCGGATACACCTTGCTCTGCGATAACCCGTTCGATGGAGCCGGGGAGTTCTTGTTCCTCATAAGGAGCCGTGGAATCAAAAGCCAGGTCCGAGGTGTGAGCGAACGTGACGTCATGGCCGGCTGCCGCCGCTTCCAACGCGAGAGCGCGGAAGGGTTCATTGTCTCCCCGAGACCCGAATGCGACCAGATAAATCTTCACGGGGACAGAGTAATGATGACCGCGGACATTTCGTGCTCGCTAGACTTTCGGCGTTGCCTCTGTAGCTCAATGGAAGAGCAGTTCCGTCCTAAGGAAAGGGTTGGGGGTTCGAGTCCCTCCAGGGGCACTCTTGGATGTCTCACCACATTCTTGACATGTGAGAGATTCGGGTGGCTTAGCGTGGCCGAGGCTTTCAGCCCGGTGCCCACGGCGCGATGGGAATGGAAGAGCCCGTCGGGTTGTCGTCAGCTGTCCACAGATGCGGAGGTTCAGAACATCTCCACCATAGGAATGTATATACACTCTGTCTATACTACGATGACGACTATGACTGAGCCTGTGGTGACGAGAATGTTTAGAAACGGCGGAAGTTGGGCCGTGCGGATCCCCGCCAGCCTTGTTCCTCCGACCCAAGCGGTAGAAATACGGGCGACGGCAGAGGGGACCCTGGAGATTCGCCCCCACCACGAGCCGGAGACTCTCGACCAGCTCCTGGCGAAGTGGGAGCAGGAAGGGCCACCCCGGGATGCCATTGAGAAATGGCCCCCGAGAAAGCCACTTCCCGGCAGGTTCCCCGATCTGCGAGAGGACGACACCGCGTGACGTATCTACTCGACACAGATACGGTGAGCTACCTGCTGAAGAATCACCGGGAAGTACTTCGCAAAGCTTCGCGGGTGCCCTCAAATCGTTGGGCAATTTCAGCAATTTCAGCCTGTGAATTGGAGAGTGTTCGTGGCCCACGTGTCGCCGAGGGTAGCTGGAAGGCCCGAATCGAGCCGTTCTTGAGGGCGGTGTCGATTTTGCCCTTCGGAGCGGATGAGGCGCGTACAGGCGGTGAGATCACGCGTTTCCTGGCAGGAAAAGGTCTGGCGTCTGGGCCATATGACATCCTCATCGCCGCGCAGGCCCTGGTCGCCGGTGCGACACTTGTCACCCACAACACTCGTCACTTTGACCAGATACCCCTCCTGAGACTTGAGGATTGGGCAGCAGAGTGAGAGGAAAATCTTCATCTTTGCCTCGAGGGGGGACTCCTGCGGGCCGGCGTGGGATAACCCTCAAAAACCCTGCAAAGTCCTAGTTTTGAGGGGTGTGGCGTGCCGATAATTACGACGCCCCGGATGCACCGGGCTCCTCACTCGACGGCCAACCGTGGTGGTCGAGTGATTTGGCGCACCAGGTCAGCGTGGGCGACCCCGACACGACGCCCGTGAACCAAGCCGCGATGGCCTGGGAGCAGTGGTGGTCAGAGATTGCCGCTGTCGGAGGGCCTAGCCCCCTGATTCATTTTCAGGATTATCCCGAAAACCGCGTGGATATTTCTCGCGGACACCCGGGTGGGCTTGCGCGGTTCCTGGCCGGTTCCCCCACCTTGCTCGCCAACCTGATTCGAGACGACGTCACCAGGCGTCCCGCGCATAAAGCAGCACTCCGATTGGTGGATCACGCTCTTGAGCTCAAGCACGCTCGCGGTATCGACTCCCTGGAGCTCGGTATAGGACTCGTCGAGTGGACTCACGAGGGTGTGGACTACCGTGGCCCGTTGCTGATGCGCCCCGTCCATCTTCGCCGTCGAGGTGCCGACATTGAGATCACCCTCAAGCGCTCCCGAGTCCGCTTGAACCCGGGAATTCAGAGGGCCTTCGCGGATCAGCTCCAGGTCAGCCTTGATGCGGCAGCCTTTGTGGCACTCACCGATGACGGTGGGGCGTTCAAACCCAACCCTGCGCTGGATCGCCTGCGGGACCTCACTGCTCACCGGGGGGACGTCACCGTCCACGCCAGGTTGGTGATTTCAAGCTTTGCGGAACTCTCCGAGCCCATGCTCGATGACGCTAAGAACCTGCAGCACCCCATTGTGGATGCGCTCGGTGGTAATGACCACGCTATCCAGGAGCTACGAAACTCCCGGGTCCCCGTCGAGATCGTTCACCCGGACTCGAAGCCGGCTGACACTGACCGCTCCATTGTCGACTCCGATAGCGAACAAGACGCCATTGTCCAGAACATTGTTGCCGGTAACTCTCTCGTTGTTCGGGCCTTGCCCGGAACTGGTGCAACACAGACCGTCGTCAACGCGTTGGGTGCCCTGGTGTCCAAGCATCAGAGAGTTCTTCTGGTCACACCTCGAAGTGCCACCAGCGATGCGATCAAAGATCGCCTCGCCCAGGTGGGACTTCCAGGGATGGCGGTGGAGCTCTCCAAGCCAGCGCGGGACATCATCGCGTCCATCGGGCGCAACGAGAAGGCAAAAAAGCCCTCCCTCGGTGAGGTAGATCAGGCGTATGAGCGCTTGCGGAAAGTAATCCTCAAGTATCGGGAGGCACTGGCCAAGAAAGATTCCACGTTGGGCGTGAGCGCGCTGGAGTGCTTCACCCGGCTAGGAACTCTTTCGCTGCGCGAGAGTCCACCAGAGACCACTGCACGGCTTGATGCTGAGGCTCTCGCGGCGCTGTCGCCGGGCCTCGGGCAAGCAGCGGAGCTGTTGCGCCGGGCAGCCGAACTCGGGGAGTTCAAATACGGGCCGGCGGATAGCCCTTGGTATGGGGTCACCTTCGCCAATGTTGAGGATGCACGAAAGTCTCAAGAGCGCGCCCGCCGTCTGGCTACCGAAGGTGTGCCCAGGCTTCTTGAGAAGTTCCCGCCTCTGCTCGAGCAGACACCCCTACCCCCGGTGACCACGGTCGGTCAGATGGGTGTCTATGTCCACCTGCTGATGGATATGCGAGACACCCTGGATCGCTTCCAGCCCAGCGTCTTTGACCGTTCGCTCAAAGACCTGATCACAGCGACGGGGCCAAAAGAGCTTGCCAAGACGATGCCAAGAATCCAGCGGCAACGCTTGAAAGGCCTAGCAAAAGAGCACGTGCGCCCCGGTGTCTCCGTCTCCGATCTGCACGAGTCTTTAGTCAAGATTCAGGCGCAGCGAGAATTGTGGAACCGCTATGTCGACACCGGTCACCAGCCCAGTGTTCCCGCAGGTCTCGCTGATGTGCACGTGCTGGTCACCCAGATTGAGCAAGACCTTCAGGAGCTGGATCGTGTGCTCGGTCGGACTGGCAAAGGCGAGCGCCTTGCAGACATGCCCTCCCTCCAGATGCTGACTCTGTTGGAGGAGCTCGCCCAAGAGTCAGAAATATTGCAGAGCCTGGAGCGCCGCCGTGAGGTTCAAGACCACCTCGAGCAGATGCACCTGGGTCCGCTCGTGGAGGACCTCGCCACGCGCCACATTGAGGGTGACGCGGTTGCTTGGGAATTGGAGCTGGCCTGGTGGCGCGGAGCACTCGAGACAATCCTCGAGAAGGAGGAAGCGCTCCTGGGCTCCGATAAAGACGTCTTAGTGCGCCTCGAAGCGGACTTCCGCCTGGTGGATGAGGCGCACGCTGGAGGCAACGCCCAGCACCTCGCCTGGCAGCTGGCGGAGCGGTGGTCACTGGGTTTGATGGATTGGCCCGAGGAAGCCAAAGACCTGAAGAAGATCCTTACCAACCAGACCGCGAGTGTGCACAGTCTCACCGCGCTCGCTCCACACCTGACGAAAGCCCTGGCCCCGGTGTGGATTGCCACTCCCTACAACGTGCACCGCCTCCCCGACTCACTTCGCTTCGATGTGGTGGTGGTGATGGACGCCGGTGCACTGAGTGTTGCGGAATCAGTGGGGGCTTTGCGTCGGGCTCCCCAGGTGGTTGCGGTGGGGGACCCGGTGTCTCAAACCCCGACAGATTTCACTCTCGGTGTCCGCGATGAAAGAGAAAGCACCGCCCGCGATGGCGATTCTCGCCACGAGGATTCCTTGTTTGCAGCCCTTGCACCCCTGGTCCCCACCTTGTCACTGACCAAGAGCTATCGGGCGAGTGGTGATGAGCTAGCGCGGGTTGTGAACACCGCCTTCTACGGCGGCCTCCAGAAGTCAATGCCGTGGGCGGGAAGCTACCTCGGCCACCCTTCTCTGGTCGTTGACCACCTGGAGGATGGCCACGGGATGCCAGACCCTCAGACCGGCCTTGTCGAGGCCGTTGACGCAGAGGTCAATGCCGTACTGGACCACGTGATTGATCACGTGGTCACCAGACCTACTGAGTCCCTCATGGTGTTGACAGCGAGTGCGAAGCACGCAAGTAGAGTCCACGAAGCAGTCTCCGTCGCTGCCCAAACGCGCAGTGAGCTGGCGAGCTTCATGACATCTGACTCGCCGGAGCCTTTTGTGGTGGCAACGCTCGATCAGGCCCGTGGGTTCACCAGGGACCGCGTGATTTTCTCGCTCGGGTATGGACGAACCCCACACGGTCGTGTGGTGAGTGATCTTGGTCCGCTGTCGAAAGACGGTGGTGAGCGTCTGCTTGCCGGAGTGTTTACCAGCGCAAGGCGCCACCTTCGGGTGTTGAGTTGTGTTGCTGTGCAGGACTTGCGTGATGAGCGCCTGAGCCCGACCACCAGAGCGTTGGGTGATGTTCTTCACCTGCTCGAGTCACCACCCTTGACGCCCGAATCCTCTGAGCCTGACCCGCTTCTGGTGGATCTCGCCAAGCGCCTGACCGCGATGGGAATGAGTGTTGAGCTCGGTTACCGCGGAGTCATTCCACTGGTAGCCAACTATGGCGGCTACTGCATTGCCTTGGACACGGATCAGTCACTCATGTCAATGCCGGTCAGAGAGGCTCTGCGCGCACGCCCCGCAGCCCTCGCTCGCTCCGGTTGGCACTATGTCCGGGCCTTTGCCATGGAGCTCTTCACCACCCCCGATGCCGTGGCGGAGCGGATTGGCGTCTTGGTGGGCGCCGAGGGTCACTCTCCGTCCCACACTGATGGTGAATAAGCACGAGGACGCGCGCCCGCCCGCGGTAAAGAAGGTGGGGGCTCGTCGTGTTCGCACGGAACCCAGTACCGGCCAGGGACAGGAGCCCGACCACGAAGGCAACCACGACTCACGCGAGAATGATGACCGCCTCAAAGCGGACAAGCCGCCTCACTACTAGGTCGTAGTTGCTGCTGGGGTGCTGGAGGATTCCTTCTTAGGCGCTGCTTTCTTCTCCGTGGAGGCAGAGGAAGATTTTTTCGCCTCGGCACGGGAATCAGTCCGATAGAAACCGGAGCCTTGGAAGGTCACACCCACTGCAGAGAAGAGCTTCCGTAACTTCCCTCCACACGCTTCACACGTGGTTAGTGACTCGTCGGTGAAATCCTGCACGATGTCGAAGGCGACATCGCACGCAGTGCAGCGGTAGGAGTACGTAGGCATGGGTTTCCTTAGACGAGGTTAGGCAAACGTCATAATACGCTCCGGTGTCACGACACCCTTAACAGGTTGGTCGTGCACCTCGCGCGGGACGTCCTCGACCACTTCGTGGTCATACAGCACTGCGTACGTGGGTGCTTCGTTCTGCAGTGCGCCCAGAGCCCGGTCAAAATAGCCACGCCCCCATCCCAAACGCATGCCATCCTTCGCCACCGAGGCTGCTGGGACAAAGATGAGATCCACTTGGCTCAGCACAATGGGGCCGTAGGTGGTGTTCTCCGGGATATCGATACCCAGATGGTCCTGAATGAGCTCATCACCGGTCTCGTAGAGAACCCAGTCCATCAGGCCATCTTCTCGAGCAGCCGGCACGAGAACAGCGATGCCTTCGCCGCTGGCCCATTCCACAAAAGCTCGGGTGGGGGGTTCGTCTTGTCCCGCGAGATAGCAGGCAACTTGGCCCGCCGCATACTGATCGACGATGAACTTCATGTTGGTCAGAAGCTTGTCGGCGGCGAGATCCCGCTCGAGCGGCGTCATGATGCGGCGTCTCTCGCGAATTTCGGCGCGCAAAGCGGCCTTGCTGGGATGTGCGGGCTCCGCCATTACCCCAGTGTAAGCCTCAGCAGTACGATATGGGGATGCCCATCAGCAAAGCAGTTATCCCGGCGGCCGGCCTTGGCACTCGCTTCTTGCCCGCCACTAAGGCGATGCCCAAAGAGATGCTTCCGGTTGTCGACAAGCCAGCGATTCAATACGTGGTGGAAGAGGCCGTCAACGCGGGCCTCCACGACGTGTTGATGATTACGGGCCGCAATAAGAACGCTCTGGAGAACCACTTCGACCGGGCGACAGAGATTGAAGCGCAGCTGGAAAAGAAAGGCGACCAACGTCGCCTCCAAGAGATTTTGCACTCGACGAACCTCGCCAATATGCACTACGTGCGCCAGCTTGACCCCAGGGG
Source organism: uncultured Microbacteriaceae bacterium (assembly GCA_964350865.1). Lineage (GTDB taxonomy): Bacteria > Actinomycetota > Actinomycetes > Actinomycetales > Microbacteriaceae > Pontimonas. The sequence goes on along the minus strand of CAYGLJ010000005.1, from coordinate 3,155 downwards.
ACTCGGGCACGCGGTGCTGCGCTCCCAAATGCACGTGGGGCAGGAGCCTTTTGCAGTGTTGCTCGGCGATGATTTGATCGACCCTCGGGATGTCTTGCTGGAGCGGATGATCGAGGTCCATGACCAGAACTTCGCCAGCGTCGTGGCACTCATGGAGGTCGAACCGAACCAGACCCACCTCTATGGAATTGCGACAGTGGAGGCAACCGACGCTCCCGATGTTGTTCGCATTACGGGACTGGTGGAGAAACCAGACCCGAAGGATGCCCCCTCCCGCTTGGCCGTAATCGGTCGCTATGTGCTTCAGCCCGATATTTTCCCCATCCTCGAAGCCACCGAACCGGGCTCCGGCGGGGAGATTCAGCTCACGGATGCGCTCAACTCGCTGGCCTCCTCTGGAGTCTCCGGTGGTGTCTATGGAGTGGTGTTCACCGGTCGTCGCTATGACACCGGTGATCGCCTCGACTATCTGAAAGCCATCGTGCAGGTAGCTGCGTCGAGAGATGATCTGGGGCCAGACTTCGTCGCCTGGTTGAAGACCTTCACTACCTCCGTCTAATGGTGGCTCTCCCCACGCTTGAGCACCGCTTGGTGACGGTGCGAGGCGTTCGCTTAAGGGATGCGAAAGCGATGGAGAAGGCGCTCGGGGACAACCGATCCTGGCTGAGCCCGTGGGAGGCCACCACCCCCCTAATTAGACCGAATAGTTTTGACGCGAAGTCCAGTATTCGCGGCCTCCTCCAGGCCGCGAGGCAGGGCACCGCCCTGCCCTTGGTTCTCCTGCATGATCACGAGCTCGTGGGCCAGTTGAATGTGTCCCAAATCACCTATGGTTCGCTCTCCTCAGCGACCCTCGGGTATTGGGTGGTCGAGAAAGTCGCTGGTCGTGGGATTACCCCGGTGGCAGTGGCGCTGGCGACCGACTATTTGTTCTTTGAAAAGGGCCTGCACCGGATGGAGGTCTGTATTCGACCGGAGAACACGTCTTCGCTGCGGGTCGTCGAGAAGTTGGGATTCCGCTATGAGGGATTCCGCCGTCGCTATATCCACATTGATGGCAAGTGGGCGGACCACTTCTGTTTCGCTCTCGTCGTGGAGGAGGTGCCCTCGGGGGTCCTTGCTCGCTATGAGAAAGGTGCTGTTCCTCCGGGTGTTGCGACTATTCCTGAGTTGGACTGGGTGAAAGCAAGAAACCCACTGTCTCTACCTCCACGCTGAGCATCGCGCGCCAATCCGGGGTTTTTGGCACCAAAGCTCATACCCTAGAGCCCGTGGAAACGTCTGGCACAACCCTGCTGCTGCTTCTGGCTGCTGCCCTGTGGTTGGTATACCTCGTTCCCCTGTGGCTCAAGCGCAGTGAGTACTACGCGACTGAGCGAAATGCCGCCCGTTTGGGTCAAACTTTGCGCCTCCTGGCGAACACCGCGGAAGCCTCTGCAGAGATCAAGGCTGAGCTCGAAGCACGCTCCATTGCCCGCAAGGAGCGTGAAGCGCAGCGTCAGCTCCGCATGATGTCCTCGCCGGTCTTGACCACAGCGGAGCGTCGTCGTCGCACGAAGCAGGTGTTCTCCCTGATGTTGTTGGTGGGTGTGACCTCAGCCGTGACCGCCTACCTCGCTGCTTGGCCCCTGCAGGTTATTTGGGCGTCCAGCACGATCAGCACCATCTCGTTTGCGATTCTTGGTCGCCTCAACCGGGTGACCAAAGCAGAAGCGGGCGCTGTTGCCCAGGCCCGTTCAAGCTCGCCTGTTCATGTTCCGGTCGCTGCGGAAACGTCCTGGCGACCCCCAGCCTTGCCTGAGCCTTTGGCCAACAAGGTGGTGACGGAGGCAACTCCACTGCCAAGCCACGACGAACTCGTGCGCGCCGCCCGCGCCAAAGCATTGGAGAACCGCCCAGAAGACTTCGCAGGCGAGGGTCTCGCGGTGGTGTCCCACTTGGAATCGCGTGAAGAAGCTCCCGCCAAAAAGCTGGAGAAGCTCAACATCGACGAGGTTCTCCGCCGCAGGCGGGCTGTTTAGGGAAGAGTCGTCTCTGGCCGCAGAGGTAATCCTGCAGCTTCGTAACAGGCATCCATGACAATGGCTTGCGCGAGAGCGTCCTCGGCGTCGGAGTGAATCGGCGCACCCTGTCTCACGTGCCGAGCAAAAGCTTCGAGTTGGTAGGTGTAACTGCTGCGGTCACCGTGCTCCTCGATGGACACGTCATCGCCTCGCGTGATGGTGATGCGGTTATCCAGTGCCGGTTGGCAGAAATTGTGCGCGAAAGCTGATCCAACAGAGCCCTCCAGGAGGAGTGTGAAGGTCATTGCGGGCAAGAGGAAGCTCGAGTGGAAGTGTCCAGTGACACCTTCGGACAAGGTGAGATCAGCGGTGAGTTCGGCGTCCACGCGCTCATCTGCTTCATGGGGGACTGCTGATGCCGCCGTGACAGCGATGGTCCCGCCAAGCGCCTGGGAGAGTGTGCGAAGGGCGTGGACGGCGTAGCACCCGACATCCATGAGGGAGCCACCGGCTAGCTCAAAATTCCAGCGGGGGTCTTCCGGCCGAGTGAGCGGGAATCCCATCACGATGTCCACGTGGGTGAGGGTGCCAATCTCTCCCGAGGTGGCAAGCTCCACCATGCGGTCCATCACCGGGTGGTATCGGTAGTGGAAGGCTTCCATGAAGAGGGCGCCAGTATCGGCTTGAACGTCACGAACCCTCTGGGCCTCTGCGGCGGTGCTGGCCGAAGGCTTCTCACTGAGTACGTGCTTGCCGGCTTTCATCGCCTCGATATTCCACGGGGCGTGGAGACCATTTGCCAGGGGGTTATAGATGACCTCAATCTCAGGGTCATCGATCACCGCCCGATAATCGCCGAGTACTCGAGAGATGCCGTGCTCTGTCGCGTAGGCCTCAGCCTTCGCGTGGTCTCGCGCAGCGACTGCGATGAGCGTGTCACCGGTGAGAGAGGCCGGGGCGAACAGAGCGTTGGGGGCGATGCGCGATGCGCCAAGAATTCCGATGCGAAGTGGTTCCATCCCTCGACTGTAGTAGGGGTGAGTGACACGGTTCGCGGTGCTAACCTGTGTTTTCCAGGGGCCTGTGGCGCAGTTGGTAGCGCGCTTCGTTCGCAATGAAGAGGTCACGGGTTCAATTCCCGTCAGGTCCACT
>CAYGLJ010000004.1:0-60173 GCA_964350865.1 uncultured Microbacteriaceae bacterium | reverse complement strand
GCGCGCTTCCCTGACACGGAAGAGGTCACTGGTTCGAACCCAGTATCGCCCACCACAGATGGTCTCGAGGTGGTAGCGAGGTGAGAGATATGCGGAACACTTTCCTCGCAGTGGGCTTCTTGGTCGTGTTCGCAGGTGTCGTGGTGACTTACCCGTCTTACGCTGAGAACGACGTGATTGTCCTTGCTGTGGTCGCGGGATTACTCATTGCCGGGCTGGCCGCAATCGTCTTGTCGGGGCGACGCCCCGGAGGCGACCATTCAGAAGCACCCTGACGGCAGACCCATCAGCACTAGGGTTGAGGGAGCACCCCTTGTTCTCGAGAAAGCTTGATCTACCGTGACGTCTGAGATTTCCTCCGGGGCACCCCTTGCGGTGTCTGAGCAGATAAGTGGAGCTGAACTCTTCGCGCACAACGGGGTAGTGGCTGTTCGTGTCGATGGTGTCATCAAGGATCTCCACACAATTTTGGAGCCGGGACAGTCGGCTGAGCCAGTGATGGTGGAGTCGCCAGAAGGTTTGGAGATCCTCCGTCATTCGGCCGCTCACGTCCTAGCTCAAGCGGTGCAAACACTGAATCCTGAGGCAAAACTGGGCATCGGGCCACCGGTGGCGGACGGTTTTTATTACGACTTTGACGTTGCGGAACCCTTTTCTCCCGAGCAGCTCAGCGCTCTGGAGAAAGAGATGCAGCGCATCGTGAAGAGCGGTCAGCGCTTCGTGCGCCGTGTGGTGAGCGCAGACGAGGCGCTCCGTGAACTTTCCGAGGAGCCCTACAAGTGTGAGTTGGTTGGGCTGAAGGACCAGGCTGCATCGGGTGACCAGGGCGAGAGTGTCGAAGTCGGCGCCGGAGAGCTCACCATCTACGACAACATCGACCCCAAGACAGGGGAAACGGTCTGGAAAGACCTCTGCCGGGGACCGCATATTCCCTCCACGAGGATGTTGGGAAATGGGTGGAAGCTCACAAGGCTTGCTGCCGCCTACTGGCGGGGCAGCGAGAAGAACCCGCAGTTGCAACGCATTTATGGCACGGCATGGGCGAGCAAAGAGGACCTTCGGGCTCATCTCGAACGTCTCGAGGAGGCAGCGAAGCGCGATCACCGGAAACTTGGTCAAGAACTGGACCTTTTTTCATTCCCTGATGAGATTGGCTCTGGTTTAGCGGTGTTCCACCCGAAGGGTGGTGTCATCCGTCGGGAGATGGAAGATTACTCCCGGCGCCGACACGAAGAGGCGGGGTACGAATTCGTCTATACCCCGCACATCACGAAGTCGGAGCTCTTCGAAACATCCGGGCACCTCTCCTGGTACAAAGACGGCATGTTCCCGCCGATGCGCATGGACGAACAACGTAACGAAGCGGGCGAGATCACCAAGCAAGGCGCCGACTATTACCTCAAACCGATGAACTGCCCCTTCCACATTCTGATTTATCGTTCCAGGCAACGCTCCTACCGAGAGTTGCCCCTGAGGATGTTCGAATTTGGCTCCGTGTATCGCTACGAAAAGAGCGGTGTTGTTCATGGCTTGACCAGGGTGCGGGGTCTCACCATGGACGACGCTCACATTTTTGTGACTGAGGAGTCCCTCGAAGAGGAGCTCGCGAACCTCCTCGATTTTGTTTTGGGTCTGCTCAGCGATTTCGGTTTGACCGATTTCTACCTTGAGCTGTCTACTCGCGACGATGACAGTGAGAAATTCGTGGGGTCCGATGAGCTGTGGGAGAAGGCGACCGCCACTCTCTCCTCTGTCGCAGAGAAGTCCGGATTGACGCTGGTGCCAGACCCCGGGGGGGCTGCGTTCTACGGTCCAAAAATCTCCGTCCAGGCCCGCGACGCGATTGGGCGCAGCTGGCAGATGTCGACCATTCAGCTCGACTTCAATCTGCCCGCCCGCTTTGACCTGGAATACCAGGCAGCCGACGGCAACCGGAAGCAACCGATCATGATTCACCGAGCGCTTTTCGGATCGATCGAGCGTTTCTTTGGAGTGTTGACCGAGCACTACGCCGGGGCATTCCCCGCCTGGCTCTCACCTGTGCAGGTGGTTGGCGTACCCGTCGCAGGAGAGTTTGCCGAGTACCTGGGGGACTTTATTGCAGATCTGCGTGCCCAGGGTGTGCGAGCGGAATTGGATGATTCTGATGACCGCATGCAGAAGAAGATCCGCACTCACACTAAGGCCAAGATTCCCTTTGTGCTCATCGCCGGAGAGGACGATCGAAGCGCGGGTGCAGTCAGTTTCCGATTCCGTGATGGATCGCAAGAGAATGGCGTGCCTCTCGAGAAAGCGCGAGAGATGATTCTCGCCGAGATTCGAGAGAAGACCCATGCCTGAGAACGTGGAAGAGCCGAGCGCGTCGTTTGATGCCTCGGGCCTGCCGGGCGTTCCCGATGCTTTTCAGCGCCTGTGGACACCGCATCGGATTGCCTACATTCAAGGCGAAACGAAGCCGGAAGATGGAAGTTGCGTGTTCTGCACAGCTCCCACCAGACCCGACGATGACTCCTTGGTGGTGCACCGAGGGGAGAGTGTGTATGCGGTATTGAACCTGTACCCCTACAACGCGGGGCATGTCTTGATCTGCCCGTATCGGCATGTTGCGAACTATGACGACCTTGCCGCGGAGGAGCTCACCGAGATGGGAACCATGGTGCAAGACGCCATGAGAACCCTTCGGGCGGTATCCGGCGCGCACGGCTTCAACGTCGGTATCAACCAGGGAAAGGTTGCAGGTGCTGGCATCGAGGAGCATCTCCACCAACACGTTGTCCCCCGCTGGGGTCAGGATTCCAATTTCTTCCCGATTGTGGCGAGAACAAAAGCCATGCCCCAGCTTCTCGGCGAAGTTCGTGACATCTTGCGGGCAAGCTGGCACTCAGGTTCCACCGGTTAGACTTTCGTCGCTCACGATGGAGCATCGCTAGGAGAGGACCTCGATAGACCATGACCGAATCCACCACCCCCGTAGCTGCGGGAACTGCCCGCGTTAAGCGAGGCCTGGCAGAGATGCTGAAGGGCGGCGTCATCATGGACGTTGTGACCCCTGAGCAGGCTCGAATTGCTGAGGATGCAGGTGCTGTAGCGGTGATGGCACTGGAGCGGGTTCCCGCAGATATTCGTGCCGAGGGTGGGGTTGCCCGCATGAGTGACCCTGATTTGATTCAGGGAATCATCGACACGGTCTCGATTCCGGTGATGGCGAAGGCCCGAATTGGCCACTTCGTGGAGGCCCAGGTTCTGGAAGCCCTCAAAGTCGACTACATCGATGAGTCTGAGGTTCTAAGCCCCGCCGACTATGTCAACCACATTGACAAGTGGCGCTACACAGTGCCGTTCGTGTGTGGTGCGACCAACCTGGGTGAGGCGCTGCGTCGCATCACCGAGGGTGCCGCCATGATTCGATCCAAAGGTGAGGCAGGAACGGGAGACGTGTCGGAGGCGACCAAGCACATTCGCACTATTCGAGGCGAAATCAACCGACTGTCGTCGATGACTCCCGATGAACTGTATGTGCAGGCCAAAGAGCTGCAGGCCCCCTATGAACTGGTTGCTGAGGTTGCACAGACCGGCAAGCTTCCGGTCGTCCTCTTCACCGCGGGAGGCATCGCCACACCAGCGGATGCAGCCATGATGATGCAGCTTGGGGCTGACGGAGTGTTCGTCGGCTCGGGAATCTTCAAGTCGGGCAACCCGTCAGAACGCGCCACCGCCATTGTGAAAGCAACCGCCCAGTACACCGACGCTTCGGTGATTGCCGACGTGTCGCGTGGCTTGGGCGAGGCAATGGTGGGGATCAACGTCAACGACCTCCCCGCGCCACACCGGCTCGCTGAGCGTGGCTGGTAGCGCCAGCCCCCTCATTGGTGTTCTCGCTCTCCAAGGAGATGTGAGAGAGCATCGGGCGATGCTGGAGGAGTTGGGTGCCCACGTCCGCGAGGTGCGCCTTCCTCATCACCTCGAGGGCCTCAACGGCATCGTCATTCCCGGTGGCGAGTCCAGCGTGATGGACAAGCTCCTTCGGATTTTTGATCTTTATGAGCCCTTGCGCAGGGCTTTGGCGGATGGACTACCGGTCCTGGGAACTTGCGCCGGTCTCATCATGCTCGCGACGGAACTCGAAGATGGAATCGAAGGTCAAGAATCCCTTGGCGTGCTCGATGTGACGGTGCGTCGGAATGCTTTTGGTTCGCAGGTCGACTCCTACGAGACGGACGTGGCTATCGCGGGATTATCGGGACCACCACTTCGTGTGGCGTTCATCCGAGCGCCCCTCGTGACGCGAGTAGGCGATGGGGTTGAGGTGATCGCGACTCTGCCCGGTGGGGAGGTTATAGGTGTGCGCGATGGCACAGCACTGGGTGTCGCGTTCCATCCTGAAATCACGGGGGATGACCGACTTCACCGAGTCTTCGTCGACCTGGTGCGACAAGCCGGATTCTCGGTCGCAGCCTTACAGACTGCCTAGAATAGGCAGGCGATACAAGGAGGCGTATGTCCGGCCACTCTAAATGGGCGACCACGAAGCACAAAAAAGCAGTCATTGATGCTCGTCGTGCGAAGTCGTTTGCCAAGCTCATCAAGAACATTGAGGTTGCGGCAAAGGTTGGCGGTCCTGACCCCTCGGGCAATCCGACCCTGGCGGATGCCATCCAGAAGGCAAAGAAGTCCAGCGTTCCCAATGACAATATCGACCGGGCCGTCAAACGGGGTGGCGGGCTCACGGGGGACTCCATCGACTACCAGACCATCATGTACGAGGGATATGGAGCTGGGGGAGTCGCGCTGCTGATCGAATGTTTGACGGACAACAAGAATCGTGCTGCCGCAGAGGTTCGCACGATTATGTCCCGCAATGGCGGAACCATGGGAGATCCCGGCAGCGTCGCTTACAACTTCTCGAGAAAGGGGGTCGTGTCAATTTCCAAGACCGACTCTCTCACCGAGGACGACTTGTTGTTGGCGGTTCTGGATGCAGGCGCCGAGGAAGTAATCGACCGGGGCGGTGGCTTCGAGGTCATTACCGATCCCTCCCAGTTAGTTGAGGCGAGGTCTGCTGTTCAGGCCGCTGGAATTGACTACGACGCTGCTGAGGCGGAGTTCGTCCCCAGTGTCAAGATTGAGGTCGATCTCGCGACGGCTCAAAAAGTCCTCGGGTTGGTGGAGGCGTTGGAAGACAGCGACGATGTCCAGAATGTTTTCACGAACATGGATCTCAGTCCCGAGGTGGCTGAGGCTTTGGACGCGCTCGACGAGTAGCGTGGCCTTATGACAACAATCCTCGGTGTGGATCCAGGATTGACGAGGCTTGGTGTTGGTGTCATCAAGCACGGGCCCGGCCGCTCGGTGTCGCTCGTCCATGTTGATGTTTATCGGACCCCGGCCCACGATGAGACAGCGTCTCGCATTGGTGCTCTCGCTGCGCAGTTGGCCCATGTCCTCGATGAATTTTCGCCCGATGTTGTCGCGCTGGAACGGGTATTTGCCCAACACAATGTGCGGACGGTCATGGGAACTGCCCAAATCAGTGGGGTGGTGTTTGCTCTGGCCCATGAGCGCTCTATTCCCGTGTCGCTGAGGACACCCAGTGAAGTTAAGGCAGCCGTTACAGGTCACGGTCGCGCGTCCAAGAGTCAGGTCGGAACATTGGTGCAAGCCATCCTGGGATTAGAAGAGATTCCCAAGCCCGCTGACGCGGCCGATGCTTTGGCTCTCGCAATTACCGAAGCGTGGAGAGGAGTCTCTCCGGGAACAAAAACAGAGGGGACCTCTCTCACGCCAGCGCAACAGGCGTGGCGAGAAGCAGAAGCAAAAGCGAAGCAACCTAGGCTGACAGAGTGATCGCATCTCTTCGTGGCGTTGTTGCCGATATCGCCGGCCCCGAGGTAGTGGTCGAAGTTCAGGGGATTGGTTATCTCGTCACGGTTCCCGACCGTAGTGCGATGCGTCTGTCCGTGGGCGAGGAGCTGCACCTCCACACCGCCATGGTGGTCAGAGACGACCATGTCGCCATTTTTGGCTTTGAGACTCGCGAGGAATTGGGGTTGTTTGCTCTCCTCCGCAGTGTGAACGGTGTTGGTCCGAAGATGGCGCTCGCGGTTCTGGGGCAGATGACCCCGGGCGCGATCCACGATGCGGTTCTCTCTGAGAACGATGCAGCTTTCCGCGCGGTCAGTGGCGTAGGGGCGAAAACGGCAAAGCTCATTGTGTTGTCCCTTCAGGGTGCCTTTGACCATCTACCGCGGACTGCTGGGGAGACCTCAACTACCTCTGATGTTTCCGAAGTCCTCAAGGCCTCGGTAGTCCAGGCTCTCGTGGGCCTGGGTTGGACGGAAAAAATCGCACGAAGCGGTGTTGAGCAAGTGCTAGAAGCTGGTTCCGGAGAGCCTGTGGATGCATCGACGCTTCTGCGCGACGCACTGAGTATCCTGGGCCCCCAGACCAACAGGGAGCCACGACGGTGAACGAAGAGATAGACCCGGCCCCGCCAGAATCCGAGGGTGAGGTCCAGTTCGAGGGTGCTTTGCGCCCAAAATCGCTGGGAGAGTTCGTCGGTCAGAGCAAAGTCCGAGAGCAGCTGGTGTTGCTTCTCGATGCTGCGAAGAAGGAAAATCGGACTCCCGATCACATTCTCCTGTCAGGCCCACCGGGCCTGGGCAAGACCACCCTCGCGATGATCGTGGCGGAGGAAACTCAGCAGTCGTTGCGGATCACCAGTGGCCCAGCCATCAACCACGCCGGCGATCTCGCTGCAGTCCTCTCGTCCCTTGTGCCGGGAGAGGTCCTCTTCATTGACGAAATTCATCGGATGGCACGCCCTGCCGAGGAGATGCTCTACCTCGCAATGGAGGATTTCCGGATCGACATCATGGTGGGGAAAGGGGCTGGTGCGACCACACTTCCTCTTGACCTCGCACCTTTTACCCTCGTGGGAGCCACCACCCGTTCCGGCCTCCTCCCGGGTCCGCTTCGTGACCGGTTTGGGTTCACTGCCCACCTGGAGTTTTATTCGGAGAGTGAGCTCACTGAGGTAGTGAAACGCTCTAGTGCAGTTCTTGGACTGACGTGGCCCACGGAAGCACTCGGTGAAATCGCGTCCCGCTCTCGCGGCACTCCCCGAATTGCGAACCGTCTGCTGAGAAGGGTTCGTGATTATGTGCTGGTTCATGACACCGCGCCGGATGTTGCCTCTGTTCAAGCCGCACTCTTGCTTTACGACGTGGACGAGCTAGGCCTGGATCGATTAGACCGCGCTGTCTTGGACACCTTAATTCGCAAGTTCGCTGGAGGGCCGGTCGGCTTGGGGACACTTTCGGTGAGCGTGGGAGAGGAAGCCGAAACTATTGAGTCTGTCGTCGAGCCTTTTCTCGTGAGGCAAGGGTTTATCCAGCGCACGCCTAGAGGTCGCCAGGCTACTCCAGCTGCCTACGCCCACTTGGGCCATGAAGCGCCCAGCCGTAATGACCTATAGTTACCTGGTAGCGCAAACCGTCTAGAGGCAATGGAAAGGCACGTGGTTCGCCATGGATCCCATCTCCCTGTTTATGATCGCCATCCTCGGGATGTTGATTTACTTCATGATTCGCAACTCCCGCAAGCAGCGAAAGACCCAGGAAGAGCTCCAGGAGAAGCTGAAGCCAGGCGCCGATGTGATGACCTCTTTCGGGCTCTATGCGACGGTGGTTGAGTTGGATGACGAGAACAACGTGGCAACCCTCGACGTCGGCAAGGGCGTCACCATCAAAGTCCACCGTCAAACCCTTACTAAGGTTGTCGAAGAGGAAACTAGCGACGCTGAGGCGCCCGCTGAAGAAGCTTCTGATAAGTCCTCTTAGTCCTACTCCTTACTGAAAGTTTCCGTTGTGGCCTCTCAATCAGCCGTGTCCTCCGCGTGGAGGAAGCTCATCTGGCTCGGTGTCATTTTCGCGCTGCTCGTTGGAGGCAACGCCCTCGCTGTGTGGCAGGGCACGGGGTCGTGGGTTCCGAAGCTAGCCCTCGACCTTCAGGGTGGAACCCAGATAATTCTTGCCCCTCAAATCGCAGAGAATCAGACTGTCTCTGAAGAACAACTTAATCAGGCGGTAGCAATCATTCGCCAGCGAGTTGACGCCGGTGGAGTTGCGGAGGCCGAGGTGAGCACGCAGGGTGGCGCAAACATTGTGGTGTCGATTCCCGGTGTCCCCGATCAGGCGACGCTTGAGCGCATTCGCTCCTCGGCAAAGCTTGAGTTCCGCGCCGTCTTGCGCGCAGGGATTGCGACCACTGAGGCCACTGTTCCCGCCGACGGGGTGGAGTTTGACGAGCCCGATCGAACCCCCGAGAATCCCAGCGACTTGGCCTGGATAACGTCGGATGTTGACCAGGCGTACAACGACCTCACCTGTGACCAGCTTGATGGCCTGGGTGCCAATGTTGCAGACCCCACCCTTCCCTTGGTGACCTGTGACGAGTTTGGGGCAGAGAAGTACATCCTGGGGCCCGTTGAGGTTGGCGGGGAGACTATCCAGGACGCTATTGCGGGTCTCGTCCCAGGTCCGCAGGGGACCGTGACAACGGAGTGGGGAGTGTTCCTCGAGTTCGATGAGGCTGGTTCTGAGAGCTTCAGGACAGTAACTGAACGACTTGTCGGCTTGCCGGGAGTTCAGAACCAGTTTGCGATTGTCCTCGATGGTCGGGTCATTAGCGCACCCCGCACATTGGCCGCAATCACCGATGGTCGCCCGCAAATCAGCGGGTCGTTCACGCAGCTCACGGCAGAAGTGTTGGCTGACCAGTTGAAGTTCGGTGCCCTTCCCATTGGGTTCGAGGTGCAAAGCGCTGAGACCATTACAGCGACGCTGGGTCTTACTCAACTCCAGAGTGGATTACTAGCCGGAGCCATCGGTCTTCTCCTGGTGGTCCTCTACTCGTTGTTCCAGTACCGCACACTCGGCTTTGTCACCGTTTTTTCTCTCACAGTGGCTTTCATCCTCAGTTACTTCGTCATTACCTATCTCTCCAACTCCCAGGGTTACCGCCTCTCTCTGGCGGGGGTTGCTGGGTTGATCGTGGCGATCGGTATCACCGCTGACTCGTTCATCGTGTTCTTTGAACGAATTCGCGACGAGTTGAGAGATGGTCGAGTCCTCGACTCGGCGATTGCTGCAGCGTGGAAGCGAGCTTTCCGGACGATTCTTGCCTCCGACGCCGTCGGATTCCTCGCGGCGGCGGTGCTATTCATACTGGCGGTCGGGAACGTGCGAGGGTTTGCCTTCACCCTGGGCATTACGACCATTGTGGACCTCATTATCGTGGCGCTGTTTACGCAACCCCTCATGACGTTGATGGGACGGACCCGATTCTTTGGTTCCGGACACCCCTTGAGTGGGCTTGACCCACGTGCGTTAGGCGCGGTGTACCGGGGTAGAGCACGATTTAGAGACCCCGTAGATGTCGACGCGACGGCTCGTAAGAAGAGTGCCCGAGAGGTAAAGCGGCGCCAAACGATTGCCGAGCGGAAAGCTGCGGAAGAAGCCGAAGCGGAAAGGAAGAGCTGATGTCTCGTCTGACAACCTTTGGTAACGCTCTCTACACGGGGGAGAAGTCGTTCGACTTCGTCGGCAACAGAGTTCGCTGGTATGCGATTGGCGCCTCCATCGTTGTGTTGGCCATTGTGTTGACTATCCTCCGCGGCGGATTCACCTTCGGTATTGAGTTCCGCGGTGGGTCTGAGTTCCGCATTTCAGCACCTGCGTCATTGTCCGAACAAACAGCTATTGACACGGTCACCTCTGTCGCCGGTGTGACGTCAAACCCTCGTGTCTCGATTGTGGGCGGCGACTCCGTGAGAGTTCAAACCGAGCAGCTCACCGATGAACAAACAACCCAGCTTCGCGGAAATCTTGCGGATGCCTATGCCGTCGATGTGGAGGCCGTCACAGCCTCGTTCATTGGCGCTACGTGGGGCCAGGACATTACCCGACAGGCTCTGATTGGGTTATTCGTGTTCCTCGTCTTGGTGTCTCTGGTGATGGCACTCTATTTCCGAACGTGGAAGATGTCTCTCGCTGCTTTGACAGCTCTTGCACACGACCTTATTTTGACCGCAGGCGTCTATGGTGTGCTGGGTTATGAAATAACGCCTGCCGCCGTGATCGGATTGCTCACCATTCTGGGGTATTCGCTCTATGACACCGTCGTGGTGTTCGACAAGGTGCGGGAGAACACATCGCAGGATGGTGAGGAGAGCAGGCGCACCTTTGCTGAGTCTGTCAATCTTGCGGTCAACCAGACCCTGGTTCGCTCCATTAATACCTCCGTAGTGGCGGTATTGCCTGTCGGATCTATTCTGTTTATTGGTTCGGTGTTGTTGGGAGCTGGAACCCTGCGTGACATCGCTCTGGCGCTGTTCATCGGAATGATTGCAGGAACTTATTCCAGCATCTTCATCGCTGCGCCTCTCTACGTTCATTTGCGAGAGAACGAGCCAGAGAATAAGAAGCAGGGCCGCCGTGTTCGCGAGGCCAGACCTGCTTCTGGCGCGGTTCGCTAGGACCCAGGAGTTTCAGCCTCATCCCTCGTACACTGTGAGAGGAGAGGGGGTGCGTCGTGACTGAGGTTCAGAGCTCATCGTCTTCCAGTCTGCGCGCGTTACTTCCTCGATTATTTTCGAAGGCGCCAACTGATAACGCACTGGAGACACTGTTCAAGACGGTGCGAAAGCACCACCCTAAGGCTGATGTCAACCTGATTGAACGGGCCTATCGAGTCGCCGAAAAGGCCCATGTTGGCCAGACTCGCCACAGCGGAGAGCCCTACATCACGCATCCCCTTGCTGTCGCGCAAATTCTGGCAGAGCTCGGTATCGGGCCCATCACCATCGCTGCCGCACTGCTCCACGACACCGTGGAGGACACTGAATACTCGCTCGATCAGCTCAAAGCGGATTTTGGTGACGAGATTGGCATGCTCGTCGATGGTGTGACCAAGCTCGACAAGGTGAAGTACGGGGAAAACGCGCAAGCCGAGACGGTGCGGAAGATGATTGTGGCGATGTCCAAAGACATCCGGGTTTTGGTGATTAAGCTCGCAGATCGCCTCCACAACGCTCGAACTTGGGGTTTTGTGTCTCCGGAGTCAGCCGAGAAAAAAGCCCAGGAGACGCTCGAGATTTATACCCCTCTCGCGCACCGCCTCGGAATTCAGACAGTGAAGTGGGAGCTCGAAGACCTGTCTTTCGCGGTGTTACACCCCAAGATTTATATGGAAATCGAGTCACTGGTGAAGACTCGCTCTCCGGAGCGCGAAGCTTTCGTTGATTCCGTGATTGAGACCGTGCAAGAGGACCTGCGCAAGGCGAAAATCAAAGCCGAGGTGGGCGGCCGACCAAAGCAATACTTCTCGATCTATCAAAAAATGGTGAACAGAGGTCGCGACTTCACCGATATTCATGACCTCACCGGGATTCGGGTGTTGGTGAGTTCCATCCGAGACTGCTACGCGGCTCTCGGTGCGGTTCACGCGAGATGGAACCCGATGCCGGGGCGTTTCAAGGACTACATTGCAACACCAAAGTTCAACCTTTATCAGTCGTTGCACACCACCGTCTACGGGCCCGAGGGTCGTCCCGTGGAGATACAGATTCGTACCACAGACATGCATCAGCGCGCCGAATATGGTGTTGCTGCCCACTGGAAGTACAAGGAGCGGATGGCCTCCCAGGGCAAGGGTGTTGAGCGCGCTTCGCATGACACCGATATGGCCTGGTTGGCTCACCTGTCAGATTGGCAGGCAGAGACCACCGACCCTGCGGAATTCCTGGAAACCCTCCGCTACGAGATTGGTGCGAAGGAACTTTACGTGTTCACGCCCCAAGGAAAAGTGATCGGTTTGCCCAAGGGGGCAACGCCCGTCGACTTTGCCTACGCGGTTCACACTGAGGTGGGCCACCGGACAATGGGAGCAAAAGTCAACCAGCGTCTGGTGCCGTTAGACACAGAGCTCTCCAGTGGGGATTCGGTCGAAATCTTCACGTCCAAGAACCCTGATGCAGGACCGAGCCAAGACTGGTTGAACTTCGTCACCTCTCAACGAGCCCGAAGCAAGATTCGGCAATGGTTCACGAAGGAACGTCGCGAGGAAGCAGTCGAGCAGGGCAAAGATGCGATCGCGCGCGCGATGCGCAAACAGAACCTTCCCCTTCAGAAGCTGATGAACCAAGAGTCAGTTGCGGGTGTAGCGGCGCAACTGAACTATCCCGATGTTGAGGCTCTCTATGCGGCAGTGGGCGAGGGACATGTTTCCACCCAGTCTGTAATCGAGAAAATACTGGGCATTGTTCAAGCCGATGACGACGGCGATGAGGACCTTTTCCAAACGGCGACCCGGTCACGGTCCCCCCGCAGAGTGAGCGAATCGGGCGTGCTGGTGCGAGGGGCTCCCGATATTTTGGTCAAGCTGGCTCGTTGCTGCACCCCAGTTCCTGGTGACCCGATTGTCGGATTTGTGACCAGGGGGACGGGTGTGAGCGTTCACCGGGAGGACTGCAGCAACATCAGTACCCTGATGCAGGACCCTGATCGGATGATTGAGGTGGAGTGGGCTCCCACCAAGGGAAGCGTCTTCCTCGTCCACATCCAGATTGAGGCGCTTGACCGCCCCGGGTTGCTCTCCGATGTCACGCGCGTGCTCTCCGAGCACCACGTCAATATTCTCTCGGCAACCGTGAACACCAGTGATAGCCACCTCGCCATATCCCGATTTGTCTTCGAAATGGGTGAGGTTACCCACCTGGATCGCGTTCTGAACGCCGTGCGCCGGATTGACGCCGTGTACGACGTTTATCGGGTGATGTCCGGATAACGCTCCGTCAGTAACCGAACTCGTTCGAGTATGGAGTGGGCACGCTCTCGCTGACCCTTCGGCACACGGGCGGGGATTCGGATCTCCCCGTGGTGGTGCAGCGAGCGAAGGAAAAGAATCTGGGTTGCTGCGCTGTCGACGTTGTGCGCGTGACTCAATAGTTCGTTTTCTGTCGACAGCGGGTCGAGGACGGGAAATCCCGCAACGCTGACAACAGTGTGCCGCGAATCACGAACCTCTCGGGCCCTCCAGCGCTCTCGTTGCAATGGTGACAATGCTGGCGTGCTTGGCCTGAGAACTGCGAGCGGAGTGGGCAATCCCATGCCCGTCCAAATCCACCCTGCTGTGTTGCTCGTGGGGATGGCCCAGGGTGGGATAACCGCTCCAATTAGAGACGCTCTCTCCCATCGGGTGGGAAAGTACGGCCGTGGCCAGTAGAGGCCGCCAATCGAGAGAGAGTCTCCATCTGAGATTGCGCTGTGTTCCAGGGGAGTATGCATGCCCGGAGTATGGACTACTCCAGCGGTGGAGTGTCAGCGCGGAGCGAAGATGTGGAGAACTAACCTTCGACGACGGCCAGCCAGGCCTTTTTCGTCTCTAGTTCGGACTCCAATGATTCTTTGTCCTTGCCAGTAGCGCCCGCAAGCTTGGATTCCAGATCGGCAATCGCAGTGATGAGTTGTTCGGCCATGGACGAGGTGCGGGCCTTCTTTTCTGGATCATTCTTTGCCCAAAACTCCTGATCCAGAGTTCGAACGTGGGTGTCAAGCTTCTTCACGTCCTGATCGAGCGACCGCACTTCTTTCTTGGGAACAGGTCCAATCGCGGCAAACTTTTCATGGAAGAGTCTCAACCGTGCTGTGGCGGCATCACGATCCTGCAGGGTCAGAATGTCAGCGAAATCTTTGAGTAGTGCCCGCTTGAGGTCCAAGTTTCCTGCGTTGGCCTCGTCCTCCTTAGCATCGAGCTCTGCTTTCTGCTGGTAGAGCACATCACCCGCGGCTTTGAACTTGGCCCAGAGAGCGTCTTCGACGCTCCGTTGGGCACGAGGAGCCGCCTTCCACTGCGTGAGCAGCTTCTGATAAGCCGAGATGCCCTCGGAGCCCTGGGATGCGAGTGCTTGAGCCTGCTCAATGAGCGCTTTCTTGACAGTCTTGGACTCTTTAGTCTTGGCTTCGAGCTCCTGGAAATGAGCACGTCGGGCCTTCTCGAGCGTGTTCTTGGCCGTGCGAAAGCGACCCCAGAGGACATCCGCTGTCTTCTTGGGGATGCGCGGTCCCGTTTGCTGGTGGTTTTGCCACTGCTCGAACAGCTCTGTCATCCGGTGTCCCGTGGCTTTCCAGCGAATCTTGCTGACATCCTCGGCGGCGAGCTTTTCCATCTCTGCCACAATCGCTTCACGCGTCGCCAGCGCCTCTTCGAGGGCAGCGGCGTTCTCCTGGGCTTGAGCTTCGACAAGGGCCGGGAGTGCGTCCTTCACGCTCTGGGCCCTAGTGCGAAGTTCTACTAGGTCGCCTACCGCAGAAGGTTCGACGAGTTCCTGGAGGAGTTTGTCAATCTGTGCCGAGAGGTCCTTGGAGGGTGCTTTGGCGGCGAGCCGTTGTTCCGCCAGCGTCACCTTGGCCTCGAGCTCTGAATACTTTCGCTCAAAGTAGGCGAGTGCTTCCTCGGGAGTCCCGTCAGGGAAGCTACCCACCGGTCTCCAGGTGTCGCCGTCACGAACGAGTACGGTCCCATCGTCGTCTACGCGACCGTGGGGTTTGGCGTCTGCTGCCATGGCTCCTCGAACTGTGTGCATTGGGGTAGGACGCCCGCCAGCCTACTCCAGCAAACAGCTGTGGCCGGGCCTGAGACAAAGTTATTACCGGATTGTGATGCTCTCGATAAACGTGGGCACCGCAGGTTGTCCATCGCTAGACCCGTCCGCTGTCCCTGGCTCAACATAGGCGCTGATGAAATCATCGAGCCCATCGGTTACCTGCCCAAACACGGTATAGCCTCCCACGATGTCATCGGGGATTTCACTGTCCTCGTAGACAATGAAGAACTGGCTCCCCATACTCGAGGCGTCATTGGCAGCTCTGGCCATCGCCAGGGTCCCTGCGGGATAAACACCGTCTTCTGGCGCATTTTCAATCGGGCCAAAGGTGTACCCAGGGTTGCCGATACCAAGTCCGAGGGGATCCCCGCACTGCATCACAAAGAGTCCCTCTGTGGTGAGTCGGTGGCACGCACTCTCATCAAAGTAAGCCCGGGAGTTGAGGTCGACGAGGTTGGCCACAGCTTGCGGAGCGCTCGCCCCATCGAGAGTGATGTCGAGAGTGGCGTTGCTAAAGGCGAGCTCACCTGTCCACTCACGGTACTCACTGATGCTCGCATCGGCCACCGTGGCTGGCTTGCCGGGACCGATGGTGGAATAGGCCCACAAGCCCAACCCTGACACTGTTACGGCCACAACGGCCGCAACAGTCCAGACCCACTGGTCTCTGACAGATCGAGAGCGGTGATGGGCATGAAGCGCCTGTCTGGCCTGAAATTGCTTGAGCTGGTCGCGTCGTGCTTTGTCAGCTGGTGCCACAGTTAACACTCCCTTGAAATAACCCTCTCATCCTAGAGGTGCGACCTCGCTAGCATGAGGTGATGACCAGCGAATCGTTGTTCCAGGCACCGGTTCCCCTCGCAGTTGCGCTTCGCCCCACCACCGTTGACGAGGTAATTGGTCAAGATCACGTATTGGGGGCCGGTAGTCCACTGCGCATGCTCGCTGACCCAGAGCGTGAAGGCCCGGCGAGTTCCGTCATCCTCTGGGGACCTCCCGGGACGGGAAAAACGACACTCGCGAGCGTTATCGCTCGCTCGTCGGGGCGGAAGTTTGTTGAGCTCTCGGCCGTGACTGCGGGTGTGAAGGATGTGCGCGACGTCATGAGTGACGCGCGAGTGGAAGGGGAGCTCTCTGGCCGCGCTCCTGTGCTCTTCCTGGACGAGATTCATCGCTTCTCCAAGTCCCAGCAAGACGCATTGCTTCCGGGGGTTGAGAATGGTCTCGTGGTGCTCATCGCCGCGACAACGGAGAATCCGTCGTTTTCGGTTATTTCACCCCTACTGAGTCGCTCCTTGCTCATCACCCTCAAGCCTTTAGAGGCTGAGCATGTGCGCGAAGTTCTCCGCAGAGCCGTTGCGGACCCGAGGGGGCTCGCAGGGGCATTTACCCTCGACGACGACACCACAGAGGACCTAGTACGGATTGCGGGAGGGGATGCCAGAAAAGCTCTCACGGCGCTCGAGGCGAGTGCTGGTGTTGCCAGCGCTGCGGGAGTCTCCGTGATCACGGCCGAACATGTCTCTCTCGCTGTTGATCGAGCGCTTGTGCGTTACGACTCTGGGGGAGACCAGCACTATGACGTGATTAGCGCTTTCATCAAGTCCGTCCGAGGCAGCGATGCGGATGCGGCTCTCCACTATTTGGCGCGGATGATTGAGGCAGGGGAGGATGCTCGCTTTATCGCTCGAAGACTCATCATTTTGGCGGCCGAGGACGTTGGGCTTGCGGACCCTCAGGCCCTGACCTTGGCAGTATCGGCGGCGCAGTCCATCGCGCTCATTGGGATGCCCGAAGGTCGTATCCCGCTCGCGGAGGCCACTGTCTATCTGGCATTGGCTCCCAAATCGAATGCCGCCTATGTGGGAATCAACGAGGCCCAACGAGACATCCGAGACGGCAAGTCGGGTGAAGTCCCTGCTCCCTTACGAGACGCCCACTACCCCGGTGCCAGCGCTGTCGGACACGGCGTGGGGTATCGCTACCCTCATGATGATGTCGCGGGGATTGTGTCGCAACGCTATGCCCCTGACACGCTGCATGATGCGCACTACTACCGTCCGGTGCCCAGGGGTCTGGAGCGGGAGCTTCAGGAGCGCTCTCGACACATTCGGGACATTCTCCGAGGCACTTCGGACTAGGGAAACCACCGAGTCTGTGGTACTTTTGGGACCGGTCTGAGACCCTTTCACCGTGCGGCTGCGGTGCCTGGGATCTCCAGAGAGGTCGCTGTAGCCGCGTCTTTCGATAGACAGAATCCCTCGTGTTTGGATTTGTTGTGATGCTCCGGCATCGACCCCGTTATCAAGGAGAAATTTTTCGTGTCGACTCGTTCACGCACCAGAAGTAAGACCCGCCTGTCCCGCGCGCTGGGCATTCCGCTCACGCCGAAGGCAGCTAAGTACCTGGAAAAGCGTCCGTATGCTCCCGGTGAGCATGGTCGCACCAAGCGCAAGGCCGACAGTGACTACGCCGTCCGTCTGCGCGAGAAGCAGCGCCTGCGCGCCCAGTACGGCATTCGTGAGGCCCAGCTGCGCCGCGTATTCGAAGAAGCCCGCAAGTCCCAGGGACTGAGTGGTGAGAACCTCGTTGAGCTTCTCGAGATGCGTCTTGACGCTCTCGTTCTTCGATCTGGATTTGCTCGCACAACTGCGCAGGCACGCCAGATGGTCGTCCACCGCCACATCTTGGTCAATGGAGAACTCGTGGATCGTCCTTCTTTCCGCGTCAAGCCCGGACAGATGATTCACGTGAAGCCACGGAGCGAAGAGATGGAGCCCTTCCAGGTCGCTGCTGCCGGCGGGCACGTTGATGTGTTGCCTCCAGTGCCTGGTTATCTTGAGGTCGAGATCGACAAGCTTCAGGCTGTACTGCTACGTCGACCCAAGCGTGCAGAGGTTCCTGTGACCTGTGACGTTCAGTTGGTTGTGGAGTACTACGCCGCGCGCTAAATTCCTGTCACACGGTGGTGGGGGAGTTTTCTTCCCCACCACCGTTGTGTTCTGGGTGTTCTAGGCTTAGCCAGGGAGGAAAGAGCCATGGGAAAGTTTGTTGTTGCTCTTCTCGGAGTCGTGTCCGGGTTCGTGATTGCCCACGTGCTGAATGAAACTCCTGAGGGCCGTACCTTTTTTGCCCGCTTGAAAGCCACGCTCGACACCTTCACTGGGGGCGTTAAGGACGCCTACGGGCGATAAGGCCGCGAGGCTAGCAGCATCATGGAAACCGCAGATATTCAGCACCGCTGGCTGACCTTCTTTGGCGATCGAGGGCACACGGTGGTGCCCTCTGCCTCTCTGGTCAGCGATGACCCCACCCTCATGTTCACGGTCGCTGGAATGGTGCCCTTTATTCCGTATTTGACCGGTGTTGTGCCAGCGCCCTACGCCAGAGCCACGAGTGTTCAGAAGTGCATCAGAACTCTGGATATTGAAGAGGTGGGCAAGACAACCCGCCACGGGACCTTTTTCCAGATGAATGGCAATTTCTCGTTCGGGGATTACTTCAAAGAGGGCGCGATTGGGTACGCCTGGGAGCTGCTTACCACTTCCGAATCTGACGGTGGGCTGGGCTTCGACGAAAAGGACCTCTGGGTCACTGTCTATGAGGAAGATGACGAGGCCGAGAAGCTCTGGAAAGACATCGCAGGTATTCCCTCGGACCGCATCCAACGGATGGGGCGAGCAGATAATTATTGGTCGACTGGTCAGCCTGGGCCCGCAGGCCCCTGTTCAGAAATCTACTTTGATAGAGGTCCGGAGTTCGGTCCGGACGGCGGGCCAGCTGTTGATGACACTCGCTACGTCGAGATCTGGAACCTGGTGTTCATGCAGTACCAGATCGAGAATGTTCGCAGCAAAGTCGATTTTGACATCGTCGGCGAGTTGCCTCAGAAGAACATCGACACTGGCATGGGCATGGAGCGTGTCGCCTTCCTGAAGCAGGGAGTGGCGAACATGTATGAGATAGATCAGGTTCGACCCGTTCTCGACGTGGCTTCCGCGCTCTCGGGTCGCCGCTACGGCGCAGACCACGATGACGATGTACGCATGCGGGTCATTGCGGATCACATTCGCTCGTCACTCATGCTGATGACAGACGGAGTCGTCCCGTCCAATGACGGTCGTGGGTATGTTCTTCGTCGGTTGTTGCGCCGCAGTATTAGATCCATGCGGTTGCTTGGCGTTCATGAGGCCAGTTTCCCGGAGCTCTTCGCCGCATCGAGAGATGCCATGTCCAGCGCTTACCCGGACGTAGCCACCGAGTACGAGCGCGTTGCCGGACTCGCCACAGCGGAGGAGGAGTCGTTCCTTCGCACCCTGGAGGCCGGGACTTCCATACTCGACGTGGCGGTGGGGGAAACACGCACAGCAGGAAAGCCCTCGCTCTCCGGAGACACAGCATTTCTTCTCCACGACACCTACGGTTTCCCCATTGATTTGACCCTAGAAATCGCTGAAGAGTCCGGTCTGAGTGTGGACCGCGGGAGTTTCGATGCTCTGATGGAGCAGCAGAGAACCAGGGCCAAATCAGATGCACGGTCGAAGAAATCGGCTCTGGCAGATTTGTCGGTGTACCGAGAGTTCAGGGCATCCGGTGAGACAGTGTTCACCGGATACGACGATTTGGTGACCCAGTCCGAGATTCTCGGAATTCTGCACGAGGGTCAGAGCGTGTCAACTGCGGTGCAGGGCCAGCAGGTCGAGGTCATCCTGGCGGCGACGCCGCTCTATGCGGAGTCGGGTGGTCAGGTCTCCGATGCTGGAACCCTGAAAGGGGAGGGCGGAAGCGCTCGGGTGTTGGATGTCCAAAAACCCATCCCCGGTCTTATCAGCCACACCGTCATGATCGAAGCTGGCGGTTTGGGAGTTGGAGAGGTGGTCGTGGCTGAGGTTGACGCCCCGACTCGTTACGAGGGGCAGAGGGCGCACTCCGCCACTCACCTGGTTCACGCTGCCCTTCGAGACACACTGGGGCCCCACGCAACTCAGGCGGGTTCACTCAACCGGGCTGGCTACATGCGCCTGGACTTTTCGTGGAACCAGTCCCTCTCCGAGGATGCCGAGGTAGCAATCGAGTCCATCGTGAACCAGGCGATCCGGGACGATCTCGACGTCACCACGAGGATTCTCCCCGTCGATGAGGCCAAATCGCTCGGGGCAATGGCGCTGTTTGGAGAAAAGTATGGCGACACGGTCCGCATGGTGGACATTGGTGGTCCTTGGTCACGCGAGCTCTGCGCCGGAACCCACGTTGGTCGCTCCTCTCAAATCGGCGTTGTGACGATTCTGGGAGAGTCGTCGGTGAGCTCGACCGCACGGCGCATCGAAGCTCTTGTCGGTGGTGCTGCGGTGGAGAACTTCTCGGTTGAAAAGGCCCTGATCCGCAGGCTCACGAGTTTGCTCAAGACGCCAAGGGAAGATATTCCCGCGAGGGTCGAAGAACTCGTCGCTCAGGTGAAGACCCTGGAGAAGAAGGTGTCACAAGCGGGTGCAGCCGGCCTTAACGCGATGGTTCCCTCTCTCGTCGCTCAGCTTCGGGAAGGCCCCGTGTCGTCCGTGGTGACGGAAGTCACCGGCGTTCACAGTGCTGATGACCTCCGCTCACTGGTATCCGCAGTGGCCTCGGCCCTCCCTGGAGGGCCTCACCTTGTCGCACTCGGCTCCACTATCGATGGTCGTGGAACAATCGTTGTCGCCGCATCACCTGACGCGGTCGCGCTCGGAGCTCACGCGGGCGACTTGGTCAAAGCTGCGTCCGCGGCGATGGGTGGCGGTGGCGGTGGAAAGCCCCAGCTAGCCCAAGGAGGCGGACCGGAAGGCTCTGCCCTGACTGTGGCGCTGGCGAATCTTCAGAGCACAGTGGACTCGATTCGGTGAGAAAAGGCCCCAGGCTCGGTGTCGACGTCGGAACAGTCCGAGTCGGGGTGGCCCGTAGTGACGCCGAGGGTCTTATGGCGGTGCCAGTGGAGACTGTCCCGCGGGAGTCGGCTCTGGCCTCCATCGCCGCAATGGTGGTGGAGTGGAATCCTCTGGAGGTAATTGTGGGTTTACCCCTGAGTCTGAGGGGGTCCTCGACCGCATCCACTCAGGACGCTCAGCTGTTTGCAGAGAGGCTCGCCTCGATGGTGTCTGTCCCGGTTCGCATGATTGACGAGCGCCTATCTACCGTTCAGGCTCAGGCTGGTTTTCGCGAAGCGGGCAGGTCTCAAAAATCCCAGCGAAGGGTTATCGACCAGGCTGCCGCTGTTATCCTTTTGCAACATGCGCTGGATAGCGAGCGAGCTCAGGGGGTGGCGCCGGGACATCGTGTTGATGTGAGCGGCTCGAGCAATGACTAGCGACTCGGATTTCGACAAAATTTTCAACACGCTTCCTGGTGAGCAACCCGAAGCGGGACCGTTGCGGCCTCGAGAGAATCTTCGTTCCCGCCAGGAAACCCCGCGTGGTGGCTGGGGAAAGCGAATCTTCGCGGGAGTAACGCTGGCGGTGTTGATTTTGTCGGGCACCGGCGTTTGGCTCCTGTGGAACGAATACGGAACCCGGATTGTCAACTATTTTGCCCAGGAAGAGGTTGCCAATTTTGAGGGCGGTGGTGCCGAGCCCGCCATAGAGATCGTTGTTAATCCCGGAGATATTGGGGAAACAGTGGCGAGAAGCCTTGCCGAGGCTGGCGTTACTGCCTCGTTCGAGGCTGTCTATGAAATTCTTCTGAGGGACGCAACCATCACCTTCGAGCCGGGCACGTACCGCTTGCTCACGGGCATGTCCGCCGACAGTGCCATAGCCGCTTTGCGAGATCCAAACAATCGCGTGCAGATTGAGATTTTGATCACCGAAGGCGTCACGTTGCAGCGAGCCCTCGAAATTATCGCGGAGAAGGCATCCTTGCCATTGGACTCTCTGACTGAAGCTGTCTCTGACCCCTCCCTCTATGGTGTTGAGCCTCCAACCGGAAGCCTTGAGGGTTACCTTTTCCCCGCGACGTACACGTTCGAGCCTGGAGCGACAGCCGGAGACATCGTCGCTCGAATGGTCGAGGAGATGAAGAATCGACTGGAGACCGCAGGTGTCGCGGAGGAGGATTGGCACGAGACCCTGACCTTGGCGGCCCTGATTCAACGCGAAGCACGGTTCGACGAAGACTTCTTTAGAGTCTCGCGGGTGTTCACCAACCGTCTTGAGGTCAATATGCCTCTTCAGTCCGACGCGACAGTGACGTACTGGACCGGCCAGTACGAGAGCGCTGGAACCAGCGACGCAGATCGCGCGGACGCTGACAACCCCTTCAATACGTACGTCTACACCGGGCTTCCACCTGGACCCATTTCTCTCCCTGGAGAACTTGCCATCACTGCGGCGCTCGAGCCCGCGGACGGGGAGTGGTTGTACTTCGTTTCCGTTGATCTGCGAACCGGTGAAACGGTGTTTTCTGAGACCTACCAGCAGCACCTGCGCGCGGTGGAACAGTGGCTCTCGTGGTGCAGGGAGAGTGAAGAGAATGGCGCCTATTGCTGAGACCGATTTTGAGGTCTGGGGTAATCCGGTTTCTCACTCTCTGTCCCCGACATTGCATCGAGCTGCGTACGCCGCATTAGGCCTTCCGTGGTCGTATCGCTATCGGGAGGTGACTCAAGAGCTCATTACCCCGGCCTGGGTGGGTGTCGGAGCAAATCTTGGCGGGATTTCCCTCACAATGCCCCTGAAGGAGCGTGTGTTGGACATCATTGCGCCCCGAGATTCGATTGTCGACCAGCTTCACGCGGCCAACACTGTGTATCGCGCTGGTCGGACTCGTGTCTTGTCCAACACTGACCCATTTGGCGTGGAGCACGCGCTGGAAAGGTTCGATATCGAGGCCGATCGGGCCTGGATACTCGGTGCGGGGGCAACCGCACGATCGGTCGGTTATGCGTTGTGGAAGCGAGGAGCGACCTCGGTGACAATATTCGCCCGCGATAAAGAGAGGGCTGAGGGAAGCGCCCACTACCTCCGTCAGTGCGGTCTCTCCACACAGGTCCAGCACTTCTCAGAGCTCGATCAGGTCATGCCACCCCATCTCGTCGCCTCCACTTTGCCTGGCGATCAAGATGATTTGCCGGACATGCCCGCGGTTGTTGTCCAGTCTGCAGCCCTTTTTGACGTGGCGTATTCGCCATGGCCTTCCCACTACGCGAGGGCATGGGCGAGCTCCTCACAGCCGGTTGTGTCTGGTCTGTGGATGCTCGCCTACCAGGCGCTGGCTCAGATTCGTTTGTTTGTCCACGAGGACGTCAGTGTTCCACTGCCCCAGGAAGATAAAGTTTTCGCCGCGATGCTGGCGGCCGTCGGCCTTCCCACTGAGTGATGGGCGTCCTGATTCATGGGAGAATATGACAATGCTTCGATGGATAACAGCGGGAGAGTCACACGGTCCTGAACTGATTGGCGTGCTGGAGGGTTTCCCAGCCGGTGTTCCTCTTCTGATTGAGGATGTCCAAGCCGATCTTGCCCGTCGTCGTCTCGGTTATGGTCGCGGAGCTCGGATGAAATTCGAGGCCGATGCCGTGAGTTTTTCTGGCGGTGTTCGGCACGGCATAACCCAGGGTGGACCGGTTGCGCTGCGAGTAGAGAACACTGAATGGCCTAAGTGGGAGACAGTAATGAGCCCCCACCCGGTCGACCCCGCTGAGCTTCAGGGAGGTCGGGCTCAGGCCCTTACTCGTCCTCGACCCGGTCATGCTGATCTAGCGGGGATGCAAAAATATGGTTTCGAGGATTCCAGGCCTGTTTTGGAGCGTGCGAGTGCGCGCGAAACCGCGGCCCGCGTTGCTCTAGGCGCTGTCGCACGAGCGTTTCTTCGCGAGCTGGGTGTCTCTGTCCTGTCCCACACGGTGGCGATTGGCCCTGTCATGGTTCCCGAGGATGCTCTGATTCCGGGCCCGGCAGATGTTGAGCGGTTGGATGAGGACCCTTTGCGTTGCGCACACACGGACACGTCGGCAGCGATGGTGGCTGAAGTTGACCAGGCACACAAAGACGGAGACACCCTCGGGGGTGTTGTGGAAGTCGTCGCGCGAGGGCTCCCACCCGGTCTCGGTTCCTATGTGCACTGGGATCGTCGTTTGGACTCGCGTTTAGCCGGCGCGCTGATGGGAATCCAGGCCATTAAGGGTGTCGAGGTGGGAGATGGTTTTACGACCACCCGTCGCCGAGGTTCGGAAGCTCACGACGAGATCGTCAACGAAGGCTCCGGAGTTGAGCGCCTCAGTGAGCGTGCTGGTGGAATTGAAGGCGGAATGAGCACCGGAGGGCCGCTCAGAGTTCGAGCGGGAATGAAACCCATCTCCACCGTGCCTCGAGCACTGCGCACCATAGATACCTCCACCGGGGGAGAAGCCGCAGCCCATCACCAACGCTCAGATGTCTGCGCGGTTCCCGCAGCAGGGATTGTCGCTGAAGCGATGGTCATGTTGGTGCTCGCCGATGCCATGGTGGAGAAATTCGGGGGAGATTCGCTCTCTGAGATTCAGAGAAATATGCGAACTTATCTGGAGAGCATTCCGGACGTGATCAAGCCCGGCTCCTCCACGCTGTGATGAGCAAGCCGCTCCTCGTGGTGGTAGGCCCACCTGCCGCGGGCAAAACTCGAGTCGCCAAGAAACTCGCCAAGGCCTTAGGTGTGGGCTGTGTCGACACCGATGCGCTCGTGGTGAGCCGGTGGGGGTCCATTCCGGAGATATTCGAAGCACACGGAGAGCCTTTCTTCCGAGAGAAGGAGCGCGAGGCGGTTAGGGAGGCCTTGGAGACCACCGGCATTGTCGCGCTCGGTGGTGGCGCGGTTTCCCATCCCCAAACGAGGGATGATCTAGAGGGTCATCGTGTGGCGCTGATTACCATTTCGCCCGAGGCGGTGGCGCCTCGCCTGAACAACTCGAAGCGCCCTTTACTGAAGGACGGGCTTGAGTCGTGGAAGGCGTTGGTGGCGTCCAGGGCCGACACTTATCGCTCTGTCGCCACCCGTGAGTTTGACGCTTCACATCAAACTGTGGAGGACCTGGCTGAGGAAATCTTGCAGTGGGTGCGAGAGGATGCAGGACTATGACACACACCATCACTGTCAGCAACGCCACGCGCGGCGACTATCCCGTCATTGTCGGTCCTGGAGCTATGGCGCAGATCGGACATCACATTCCGGGTGATGCAAAGAAGCTGCTGATTATCCACGCTCCTGCGCTGGGACGCATCGCGGAGGAGCTCAAAGAGCAGTTGAGTATTGGTCGCGAGGTGTTTCTCGTGGAAATCCCCGATGCTGAGGGTGCAAAGCGAGTGGAGGTGGCGGCCTTTTGCTGGGGAATCCTGGGACAACTGGACTTTCAGCGCAATGACGCCATCCTCGGCCTTGGAGGGGGCGCCACCACCGACCTTGCGGGTTTCGTGGCCGCTGCATGGTTGCGAGGTGTGCCCCTCATTCAGGTTCCCACGACGGTGCTGGGCATGGTCGACGCTGCCGTCGGGGGCAAAACGGGTGTCAATACCCAGGAGGGCAAGAATTTGGTGGGTGTTTTCTACTCACCAGACGCCGTCATTGCCGACACCGACGTTCTCGCTGGTCTGAGCGAGAACGATGTGCGAGCGGGGCTTGCTGAGGTAGTGAAGTGTGGCTTCATCTCAGATCCGGTGATCCTCGACCTCATCGAGTCCCACCCAGCGGAGGTTCTCGATACTGCCTCAGAAGTGTTTGTCGAGCTGGTGCAGCGCGCGATCGCTGTGAAAGCGGCGGTAGTCGGTGACGATTTTCGAGAAGCAGGCCTTCGAGAAATCTTGAATTACGGACACACCCTCGGACACGCGATCGAGCATGCTGAGCGCTATCAGTGGCGCCACGGTGTGGCGATTTCTATTGGCATGGTCTTCGCCGCTGAGCTTTCGCGAATTGTGGCCAACCTTAGTGATGAGGATGTGGAGCGCCACCGCACGATTCTGGGACAGCTGGGCCTTCCCCTCCAATACCCACAGGGTCGGTGGCGAACGCTGTTGGCAACCATGCAAAAAGATAAGAAGGCCAGGGGTGGTGTCGTGCGCTTTGTGGTGCTCGATGCGCCAGGAAAACCGAGGGTCTTGGCGATTCCCGACGAATCAGTCCTTTTTGCGGCCTATCAAGAGCTTGGCTCCCCTGAGAGCTAGGCTGGTGGCATGACGAGCATCATGGTCCTTAATGGACCCAACCTTGGGCGACTGGGGTCGAGGGAACCCGAAATATACGGGTCCGGAACGCTTGCGGATATTGAGCGTGGTCTAACGGAATCTCTCCCTGATGGCTTCACGTTGGACTTTCGGCAGAGTGATGACGAGGCGACGCTCATTGGATGGCTGCACGAAGCGGCCGATTCCCGCACACCGGTAATTTTCAACCCTGCAGCCTTCACCCACTACTCCTACGCGTTGCGTGATGCCTGCCAGATTGTGTCAGAGACGGGCGTTCCTGTGATCGAGGTGCACCTGTCAAACCCTCATGCTCGCGAAGCCTTCCGCCATACTTCTGTTATCTCGGGAGCGGCCCTCGGTGTTATCGCCGGCTTTGGCGACCAGTCCTATCACCTCGCACTTCATCACATCCTGACACTGCTAGAGAGGCACTAACGTGGCGACGACCAACGACATTAAGAACGGAAGCGTCCTCAATCTTGAGGGACAGCTGTGGGCTGTCGTGGAGTTTCAGCACGTGAAGCCTGGGAAGGGTGGTGCCTTCGTCCGGACGAAGATGAAGAACGTCCGCTCGGGGAAAGTTGTCGATAAAACCTTCAACGCCGGCACCAAGATTGACTTCGCGGTTGTTGACCGACGCGATTACACCTTCCTCTATGAGGACGGCGCTGATTATGTCTTCATGGATCAGAGCGATTACGACCAAGTAACCGTGCCCGGCGCTGTCGTGGGTGAAGCGGCAAACTTCATGCTCTCTAACCAGTCCGTCACGATTGCCATGCACGACGGAGAACCCCTGTATGTCGACCTGCCCGCGTCTGTTGTGTTGGAAATCACCTATAGCGAACCAGGCCTTCAAGGTGATCGCTCCACGGGTGGAACCAAGCCGGCAACCCTCGAGACGGGTTTCGAGATTCAAGTGCCGCTTTTCGTCGAGCAGGGGACAAAAGTGAAGGTGGACACGAGGACCGGCGAGTACCTCGGGCGAGTGTCAGACGAGTGAGCGCGCGGCATAAGGCCCGAAAGCGCGCGGTAGACATCCTCTTTGGAGCTGACATCAACGAGCAGTCGCTGGCGGACGCGCTCCAGGCCGCTCAAAAACGTGCCCAGGACGAGCCTGAGCGCGCCTCGAGCTGGGATTACGCCCACGCGATCGTGGACGGACTTATCGTCCACGGTGAGGGAGTGGATCAGGTGCTCCGCAGCACCTCCCAGTCCTGGCCTTTAGAGCGAATGCCGACGGTGGACCGTGCCGTTCTGCGGGTTGCCACCTGGGAGCTACTTCACAACCCCGACATCCCGAGCGCTGTCGCTATCGCCGAAGCGGTGGACCTGGTGAATGAGCTGAGCACCGAGGCGTCCTCTGGATTCGTGCACGGAATCCTTGCGGCAATTGCCGCGCAATCCGAGCGCCCCTAGCGCTAGTACTCCCCGGTGCGCTAACCTAATGGCGCAGACCTGCTTTAACCTGCGTCCCGTGAGGCGCGAAAGGAGGGCTCCATGAGTGCGCGTACCGTTCTCACAGGGTCAGACATCGATCGCACCCTCCGTCGTATCGCTCATGAGATCGTTGAAGCGGTTCCCGCCACAGAGAAGCTCGTCCTGTTGGGTATTCCCACCAGAGGAGCAGTGTTGTCCTCGCGCCTCGCAACGCTGATCGGGTCAATCTCGGGTACCCCGGTGCCCCACGGGGTTCTGGATGTGACGATGTATCGCGACGACCTGCAGCGCGGAGGGCTTCGATCGCCAGTCGCCACAGTGGTTCCGGAGAAGGGAATCGACGATTCGGTATGTGTCCTGGTGGATGACGTCTTGTTCTCCGGTCGCACGGTTCGTGCAGCACTCGATGCGCTCACTGCTATCGGCCGCCCTACTGCGGTGAAGCTAGCCGTGCTCGTTGACCGTGGGCATCGAGAGCTTCCCATTCGCGCAGATCACGTCGGCAAAAATCTTCCGTCTGCCCTCGGCGAGCGCGTTACCGTGCGACTGATGGAGACAGATGGGGTGGAGGAAGTGCAGGTGGTGACATGAAGCATCTGCTGAGCGCCGGAGAACTCAGCCGTGATGACGCGGTGAGTGTGCTCGATGCGGCGCAAGAGTTCTCGCACGTTGCGAACCGCTCTGTCCCGAAGCTCCCTGCTCTTCGAGGCGTGACGATGGTCAACCTGTTTTTTGAGGACTCAACGAGAACGCGTTTGTCTTTCGAGGCCGCAGCAAAGCGACTCTCTGCCGATGTCATGACCTTCCAAGTTCAGGGCTCGAGCGTGTCCAAGGGTGAGAGTCTGAAAGATACGGCTCAGACTGTCGAAGCAATGGGTGCCGACATCATTGTTATGCGTCACTTCTCCTCTGGCGCGGCGCACCGTCTCGCGCACTCGGGGTGGGTGGAATCAGCCATCATCAACGCAGGGGACGGGACTCATGAACACCCCACCCAAGCGTTGTTGGATGCGGCCACCATCCGTGAGAAAGTGGTGGGCCCAACCCGAGGCTCGGATCTTGCGGGACTTCATGTGGCAATAGTCGGAGACATTGCTCACTCACGAGTTGCCCGGTCGAATGTTCTTCTGCTTAACACTCTGGGAGCACGCGTCACCGTTGTGGGGCCCACGGAATTGTTACCGAGCGGCGTCGAGGGGTGGCCCGTCACCATCAGTTCTGATCTTGACTCTGTGATCGATGAGAACCCCAACGCCATCATGATGCTGAGAATTCAAAAAGAGCGCATCAAAGGCGATTTTCAGCCCGCATCTGGCGACTACGTCCGCAACTATTCCCTCACCAAAGATCGAGCCAATCGCCTGGCGGACGATGCGATCGTGATGCACCCGGGACCGATGAACAGGGGTGTTGAGATTGCGTCGGAGGTCGCAGACTCACCGCGTTCCGTCATTTTGGACCAAGTTCGCAACGGTGTAGCGGTCCGTATGGCGGTTCTTTTTCAGGTCTGGGGGAGAGAGAAATGACGACCATCATCATCACAGGTGCCTCACTGATGGGCGGGGTCCAGGCTGACCTCGCAATGTCGGATGGAGTGTTTGTAGACCCCTCCGAAGTGGCCGGCTCGAAGAATGCTCGAGTGATCGACGCGTCCGGTCTCGTCGCACTGCCAGGGTTTGTCGACCTGCACACACACCTCCGTCAACCGGGAGGGGAACAAGCGGAGACAGTGCGCAGTGGGTCGAGAGCGGCGGCGCTCGGTGGATATACCGCCGTTCACGCCATGGCCAACACGGTTCCGGTTGCCGACACAGCCGAACTGGTGACCCAGGTCTGGCAATGGGGCCGCGATGCGGGATATGTCGATGTGAGACCAGTAGGTGCGGTAACCAAGGGCCTAGCAGGAGAGGAATTGGCCCCATTGGGGTCGATGGCCCGGTCCCTGCCGAAGGTGAGCGTCTTTTCCGACGATGGCAAGTGTGTCCATGACTCCGGTCTCATGACGCGTGCTCTGGGGCAGGCGAGGAGCCTGGATGCGGTCATAGCGCAGCACGCACAGGACCCTCGCTTGACTGAGGGCGCTCAGATGAATGAGGGACCTCTGGCTGCCTCGCTCGGGCTTGCAGGATGGCCTGGGGTCGCTGAGGAGTCGATTATCGCCAGGGATGTGCTCCTTGCCGAATCTGTGGGGGCCAGAATCCACATCTGTCATCTTTCTACTGCGGGATCTCTGGAGGTCGTGAAATGGGCCAAGACCAGGGGAATCGCTGTGACCGCGGAGGTAACTCCCCACCACCTCTTGCTCACAGAGGACCTCGTTTCTAGCTATGACCCTCTCTACAAAGTCAATCCTCCTCTTCGGAGAATGGAAGATGTGCTGGCCCTACGAGAAGGGGTCGCATCGGGTGTCATTGACATCGTGGCCACCGACCACGCACCCCACCCCAGTGAAGTGAAGGATTGCAGCTTCCCGGAGGGAGCATTTGGAATGCTGGGGCTAGAGAGCGCGTTCGCAGTAGTGATGACCACCTTGGTGGAGCCAGGTTTGGTCACTCTCGACACAGTCGCCAGAGTCATGTCTACTACTCCCGCCGAGATTGGCCGTGTCTCGGGTTACGACACACCGTTGACGGTGGGTCAACCTGCCCATCTGACGGTGGTGGACCCCGCAGGATTACCTGAGCAACCCCACGGTAGTTTGAGTAGCAACAACCCGTACCGGGATCAGCAATTGGTCGGCAGAGTCATGCATACCTTTTACTCGGGTGTCCAGACAGTGAACGACAGTCAGCTTGTGGAGCTGGGGGAGAAGGCTGTATGACGCAGGAAATTGCGGCGAGCATGATGATCGCCCTAGCTGTGCTCCTTTTGGGCCTCGCCTGGTGGGGTTGGAGCAACCGGCGGCGCACCTTCCGCCACCTTGAGGGAGCGTTGGTACGAGGCCTACCAGGGTCGGAATCGTTGCTGTCGTTTGACGGCCTCTACGTTGCGACCACTGTTGCGGACAAGCCCCTCGATCGGATACCTGTGGGGCCACTGAGTTTTCGGGCAAAGGCGAAGTTTTCCCTCCACCCTGAGGGTGTGGTCGTAGGTGCGCAAGGCGAGACTCCCGTGTTACTCAATGCCAAAGACGGGATTCGAGCAGGGCGTGCGACTTGGACCATCGATCGAGTGGTGGAACCGGAGGGCTTGGTCATGATTCGGTGGAACCTTGGGGGCACTGAGGTTGATAGCTACCTCCGGATTACCGAGACACATCCGGACACGATTGTTGACGCTGTGAATTCATTGAGGGGACAAGCTGAGTGACGAGAGACCGTGCAGTACTGGTGTTGGAAGATGGCAGCCGATTCGAAGGGAATGCCTGGGGTGCACGAGGAGAGACCCTCGGTGAAGTGGTGTTCTCCACAGGGATGACGGGCTACCAGGAGACCCTGACGGACCCGAGCTATGCAGGTCAGATAGTTGTCATGACCGCGCCACATATTGGAAATACCGGCATGAACGATGAAGACCCCGAATCCCGAAGGATTTGGGTTGATGGTTTTGTCGTCCGCGATCCTGCTCGACGGCCGTCTAACTATCGCTCGACGAGAAGTCTCGATGATGACCTTGTGTCGGATGGCATCGTGAGTATCAGTGGGGTTGACACCCGTGCGATCACACTTATTCTTCGCGAAGCCGGAGTAATGCGAGGGGGAATCTTTAGCGGGGAAAGTGTTGACAGCGACCCAGCTGAGCTCCTGGAAAAGGTGCGTACCGCACCGGACATGAAAGGGAAAAACCTCTCTGACCAGGTCAGCGTAAGCGAGTTGCGGGTTGTACCAGCGGTGGGTTCAGCACTCGGGAGATTGGCGGTGATTGATTTGGGTGTGAAGGAATCGACACTGCATCATCTTGCGGCGCGTGGTTTTGACGTTCATGTGTTGCCCTCCACTGCTACCTATGAAGAGGTGACATCTCTCGCCCCTGTGGCTTTGTTCTATTCGAATGGACCCGGGGACCCGTCTGCCAGTGATCACCACGTTGCACTTCTGAAGAGCGCTCTGGAGGACCGGTTGCCTTTCTTTGGAATTTGTTTTGGTAACCAGCTCTTGGGAAGGGCACTGGGATTTGATACTTACAAACTGAAGTATGGCCATCGGGGCATCAACCAGCCTGTTATCGATCGCGCTACCGGAAAGGTTGAAATAACCGCACAAAACCACGGTTTCGCGGTTGATGCACCGCGTGAGGGTGTGGTGGATTCCCCGGCTGGTTTTGGAAAAGTACAGGTGAGCCATGTGAGTCTGAATGACGATGTGGTTGAGGGGCTCACCGCACTGGACATACCTGCATTCTCGGTGCAATACCACCCGGAAGCAGCAGCCGGGCCTCATGATTCCACCTATCTATTCGACAGGTTCAGGGACCTCGTCCAGGGCGAGCTTGCCGCATCCACCCAGGGCGGTCGCTGATGCCCAAGCGTGATGACATTAGCAGTGTGCTGGTAATCGGCTCGGGTCCGATTGTGATCGGTCAGGCAGCTGAGTTCGATTACTCCGGGACGCAAGCCTGTCGTGTGCTGAGGGAAGAGGGAATCCGCGTCATCCTCGTGAATTCCAACCCTGCGACGATCATGACGGACCCCGGTTTCGCCGATCAGACCTATGTTGAGCCCATCACGACGCCCGTTCTCGAGGCGATTATCGCCAAAGAGAAGCCTGACGCGATTCTTCCCACCCTTGGGGGGCAGACAGCGTTGAACGCTGCCATGGCTCTCCACACTGAGGGGATCCTCCAAAAGTACGGCGTGGAGCTCATTGGAGCCTCATTTGACGCCATCCAGCGCGGCGAAGATCGGCAGATTTTCAAAGACCTTGTTCTGGAGGCCGGAGCCGATGTTGCTCGGAGCTATATCGCCACCACCGTGGAGGACGCCATCGCGTTCGCCGAAGATCTCGGGTATCCGCTCGTCATTCGGCCGTCCTACACTATGGGCGGTTTAGGGTCTGGCTTCGCCCACAACAAGGAAGAGCTCGTTCGCATGGTGTCTGACGGTCTCCATCAGAGCCCTACGACTGAGGTCCTGCTGGAAGAGTCGATTTTGGGCTGGAAAGAGTACGAACTCGAGCTCATGAGGGATAGCGCGGACAACACTGTCGTTGTGTGTTCAATTGAGAACGTCGACCCGGTGGGCGTCCACACCGGGGACTCGATCACCGTAGCTCCCGCTCTCACCCTGACCGACCGTGAATACCAGCGTTTGCGCGACATCGGCATCCAAATCATCAGGCTGGTCGGTGTTGACACCGGTGGGTGCAATATTCAATTCGCGATTGAGCCCTCGACTGGGCGGGTCATCGTGATTGAAATGAACCCTCGTGTGTCCCGGAGTTCCGCTCTGGCCTCTAAGGCAACGGGTTTCCCGATCGCAAAAATCGCGGCCAAGCTCGCACTCGGATATCGCCTTGATGAGATTCCCAACGATATAACCCAGGTCACCCCTGCATCATTCGAACCAACACTGGATTACGTCGTGGTCAAGGTGCCAAGGTTTGCCTTCGAGAAGTTCCCCTTGGCGGATCGCACGCTGACCACCACGATGAAGTCCGTCGGAGAAGCGATGGCGCTCGGTCGCAACTTCTCCCAGGCGCTCAATAAAGCGTTGCGCTCACTCGAGCAACGGGGGAGTTCCTTTCATTGGGGAGAACAGTCGCTCAGCGCGGCCGAGCTGGTAGATGTGGCCCGAGTGCCCACTGATGGCCGCATCGTGACCGTCCAGCAGGCGCTTCGTCAGGGAGCAACCATTGACGATTTATATGCCGCGACAGGAATAGATCCATGGTTCCTTGACCAGATTGAGCTCATCAACGAAGTCGCGGAGGAAGTCCGCGCTGGCGATGAGCTCTCGCCTGATCTGCTGAGGCACGGGAAGGATCACGGGCTCTCGGACGTGCAGATTGCCCAATTGCGCGGGATTACCGAGGCGGAAGTGCGTTCACTCCGTCATGAGATTGGAATGCGGCCGGTCTTTAAGACCGTTGACACCTGCGCTGGAGAATTTCCGGCCTACACCCCGTATCACTACTCAAGCTATGACCTTTCCTCCGAAGTCACCATGTCGGATAAGAAAAAGGTCGTCATCTTGGGGTCTGGTCCAAATCGTATTGGTCAGGGCATCGAGTTTGATTACTCCTGTGTGCACGCAGCGTTCGCGCTCCATGACGCCGGGTTTGAGACCATCATGATTAACTGCAATCCGGAGACAGTGTCAACGGATTACGACACCAGTGATCGCCTGTATTTTGAGCCCTTGACCTTGGAGGACGTTCTCGAAGTAGTTCATCAGGAGAGTCAGAGCGGAGAGCTCCTGGGCGTACTGGTGCAGCTAGGTGGTCAGACAGCACTGGGGCTCGCAAAGGGCCTCGAGGAGGCAGGAGTACCTATCCTCGGAACCTCGCCGAGCGCCATCGACCTGGCCGAGGAGCGAGGATCGTTCGCGCGGATTCTCGACGAAGCCGGGCTCGTTGCCCCGAAGAACGGTACTGCCACGGATGTGGACGAAGCTCTCGCCATCGCTCATGACATCGGTTATCCGGTTCTCGTGCGCCCTAGCTATGTCCTGGGCGGGCGAGGAATGGAAATTGTCTACGACAATGCGAGTTTGGTTGATTATTTTGACCGGATTGCCGAGTTCGCAATTGTCGGACCTGAGGCGCCTTTACTGGTGGACCGTTTTCTCGATGACGCTGTGGAAATCGACGTTGACGCTCTCTATGACGGAGACCAGCTGTATATCGGTGGCGTGATGGAACACATCGAGGAAGCAGGCATCCACTCAGGCGATTCAGCGTGCACCCTCCCTCCGGTAACTCTCGGCCGAGATGTCGTGGACACAGTGTGCGAGGCGGTAGAGAAACTTGCCCAGGGAATCGGCGTGCGGGGTCTTATCAACGTTCAGTTCGCCGTCGCGGCAGGGGTTCTCTACGTTCTTGAGGCGAATCCAAGGGCCAGTAGGACGGTGCCCTTCGTCTCAAAGGCTTTAGGTATTCAGCTCGCCCGGGCGGCATCGCTCGTCATGGCGGGCTCCAGCATTGCTTCTCTGATTGAGTCGGGCGTCCTGCCCGCCACCGATGGTCGCAGGCCTCCGATGGATTCGCCGGTTGCAGTGAAGGAGGCTGTGCTCCCGTTCAAGCGATTTAGAACCCCTTCCGGGGATATTGTCGACTCAATATTGGGTCCCGAGATGCGTTCAACGGGAGAGGTGATGGGTATCGACTCCACCTTCCCGAAGGCCTTCGCCAAGAGCCAGGACGCCGCCTATGGTGGTCTGCCTAGGTCGGGGACGGTGTTCGTGTCGGTCGCTGACCGCGACAAGCGCAGTGTGATTCTCCCGATTCTTCGCCTCAGTCAACTCGGCTTTCACCTGATGGCCACTGAGGGGACCGCAGAGACACTCAGTCGTTATGGCATTTCCGCTGAAGTCGTCCGCAAACACACTGAGGTGTCTGGCTCTGGTGAGGGACCCAGCGTCGTCGACCTCATCCAAGAAAACAAGATCGACATTGTGATCAACACTCCTCGAGGGCGCAGTGCGCGTGCTGATGGGTACGAGATTCGGACTGCCACTGTTGCCGCAGACAAGGCGCTCTTCACCACGATTGCTCAGGTGGGTGCCGCTGTGGCATCCCTCGAGCAGAGACCTGACACCCCTGAGGTCACCAGCCTGCAGGATTATCAGCGCCGGAGGGACCAAGGATCATCGTGAGCGAGGCACCTTCTCTCTCGCTGCGCACTCTCTGCGTAGGGGTCGATCCGCACCCGGGCGTGCTGGAGGCCTGGGGATGCGCCGATTCTGAGGCAGGGCTGGCGTCTTTCGTCAGTGCGATAGTTCCGGCCCTGGTGGAGAGCGGAGTCGGTGTGGTGAAGCCGCAGGTCGCCTTCTTCGAGCGGTGGGGTGTTGCTGGCATGCGTCAGCTGGCGGTTCTTCTGGGCGCGTTGAGATCCCGTGGCATCACCGTTATTGGCGACGCCAAGCGTGGAGACATTGGTTCGACCATGTCCGGTTATGCCCACGCCTGGTTGGAACCAGGATCCGATTTTGAAGTGGACTTCTTGACTCTGGTTCCCTACCAGGGTGTTGGCGCACTCGAACCGGCCCTCACGCTTGCTGCGAAACACGATAAGGGCGTCTTTGTTCTGGCTGCTACCTCCAATCCGGAGGCCGACTCGACCCAAAAAGCGGTCCGTGCAGACGGTCGCACTGTCGCTCACGGCGTTGTAGAAGACGTGAGGCGGTGGGTGCAACAGGCCCCGGTCACACCATCTCGGATAGGAGTAGTTGTAGGGGCGACTGTCACTCTTAGCGATTTTGGTTTCGACATGAGTGATTACCCGGGGATGCCGATTCTCGCCCCAGGGTTCGGGTTTCAGGGGGTCGAACTTTCGAAGGCGAATGTCCTTTTTCCCGCAACATCTCCTGTGTTGGCCGTTGTCGCCCGGTCAGTCCTGCTGGCGGGCGAGGACAGTTTTCCGGATGCGGTTCGCGCCGCGGAAAGTGAGCTCCACTCGTGAGTCAACCGTTTGACGCGACGGAAGCATCCCGTCGGGGTGTCGAGATGCGGCGGGCGAGAGCCGAGTTTAAGAAGGAATTGCGGGCCGGGAAACATCGCTTAGTGGAGGTTTATGACAGTGCGGAAAACCCCGACACTGATCCGGTCATTCGGGGTCTACGAGTCGAATGGTTTCTGCGCTCAATCCCGGGTTTTGGCGTCACCAAGACTCAAGAGGTGCTTGAGCGCCTCGGCGTGAGCCCTACCGCGACCTTGGGGGGTCTTCGCGTTCGCCAGAGGGCGGCTTTGCGGAACGAGGTGCAGAGCCTCTATCGACGCTATTGTGCTCACCAGCGGGGGATGCTCGTTGTGTTAGCCGGACCCAGTGGCGTGGGGAAGGGGACCATCGTCTCCTGGATTACCTCGCATTACCCGGATTTTGTGCTCAGCGTTTCTGCCACAACCCGTCCACAACGGCCGGGGGAGCGAGAAGGAGAACACTATTACTTCGTGTCACCGCGACAGTTCGAGACCCTCATTGACGACGGCGACCTTCTGGAGTGGGCGATAGTCCACCAGCAGCACTATTACGGCACACCACGGGAGCCTGTTGAGGCTCTGCTTGACGCTGGTAAGAACGTGATTCTCGAGATTGATGTCCAAGGCGCCAAGCAGGTGAAGCGGGCTGTGAAAAGATCCGTCTCTATCTTTGTCGCGCCACCCTCTTTCGCGGTGCTGGCGGACCGCCTGGAGGCGCGAGGAACGGAGAGTGCGGCGGAACGCACCCGTCGCCTGGCCACTGCCGAACGCGAACTGCGCCGACAGCGAGAGTTTGATGCAGTGGTAATCAATGAAACGGTAGAGGAGGCTGGCCAAAGCATCGTAGACTTGGTGTTTGCGTCACTGCGCGCACAGGCCACCAAGGAGTGAATATGTCGTTACATCGCGATGGAATTATTGACCCACCAATCGATGAGCTATTGGGCAAGGTTGACTCCAAGTACCAGCTCGTCATCTACGCGGCGAAGCGTGCGCGTCAGATTAACGCCTACTACTCCGATCTCGGTGATGGCAACATCTATGACCACGTTGGACCTCTCGTTCCCTCGACCATCGACGAGAAAGCGCTCAGTATCGCGCTGCGTGAAATCAACGAGGGCAAGCTAGTTCTCAACCGTCCAGCGTCCTAGGACGCTGTGTCCTCAGCAGAGGAGCAGAGTATGCCTTTGCGGGTGATTGTGGGCGTTGCCGGAGGAATCGCCGCGTACAAGGCTGTGTCCGTGGTGCGGGGGTTTGTCCGGCTTGGTCACCATGTGACCGTCATCCCCACGGGTTCTGCTCTCAAGTTCGTCGGTTTACCGACCTGGGAAGCAATCTCTCGTAACCCAGTGCCTACCGATCTCTTCGAGGGTGTTGCTGAAGTGCGGCACGTTGCGCTGGGGCAGCAAGCCGATCTCATTGTGGTGGCTCCAGCGACCGCGCACACACTCGCATCTATTGCCGGTGGATTTGCGGCCGACCTTCTGGGAACTACCTTGCTGGCGTCCACAGCCCCTCTTGTGCTCGCTCCGGCGATGCACACAGAAATGTGGGAGAACCCTGCAGTTCAGGCCAACGTTGCAACCCTGCGCGAGCGCGGTGCACTGTTCGTTGGCCCAGAGTCAGGCCCCCTGACCGGCGAGGACAGTGGTGTGGGGAGGATGGCTGAACCCGAGGCCATCGTTAACTTCGCCGTCTCTTGCCTCGTGCCTCAGTCCTTGGCGGGGAAGAGAATCCTTATTTCGGCAGGAGGAACGCGAGAGCCTCTCGACCCGGTTCGTTTCCTCGGAAATCGTTCAACAGGAGCCATGGGTGTTGCTCTCGCAGAGGCCGCAAAGTTGCGCGGTGCCGAGGTAACGCTGGTGCATGCCCACGTCGAGGTCCCCCTCCCTCAGGGGGTCGAGTCTGTGCCAGTGTCCACAGCGCAGGAGATGCACTCAGCCATGGTGGCTGCTCAGCCCACCCACGACATCATTCTCATGGCCGCTGCCGTTGCAGATTGGCGTTCGCCAGCTCCCTCACCGCACAAACTGAGCAAGTCGGATCAGGCTGAGCATTGGGCCCCTGAGCTTGAGCGCACGCCGGATATCTTGGCTCAGCTGGGGGAACTCAAGCGGCCCGGACAGATGATTGTCGGCTTTGCGGCAGAGACCGCCAGCGACCCCTCACAACGGGAGTCAATCGCCCGAGCCAAGCGTGATGTGAAGAAATCTGACGCCATAGTTCTGAACCTCGTGGGTGACCAGGTAGGATTTGGGAACATTGAAACAGCAGTGACATTGATTACCGCGAGCCCGCAGTCGCTGACGTTCGAAGGAACAAAATCTTCCGTTGCGGGGCGGCTCCTGGACGCTCTGCCCGAACTTTAGGTAGGGCTCATGAGGTACTTCAGTTCTGAATCTGTCACTGAGGGTCACCCAGACAAGATGTGCGACCAGATCAGTGACGCATTGTTGGACGCGTTCCTGGCGGGGGACAAGAATTCTCGGTGTGCCATCGAGTCACTGAGTGCGGGAAATATGATCCATGTCGCGGGTGAGGTTACCTCGAATGCCACAGTTGACGTCGAAAAGATTGTGCGTGACCTCGTGCGTTCCATCGGCTACACGGATGTATCGATTGGTATCGATGCAGATGGCTTCGCCTGGCACCTCTCCTTGGGGCAACAATCCGCCGATATTGCGCACGGTGTGGATTCCGCTCTAGAAGCCCGTACCGGTGGCTCGGAAGATCCTTACGACACCCTTGGCGCAGGCGATCAAGGAATCATGTTCGGTTTCGCGACCACTGAGACTGAGTCCTACATGCCGATGCCTCTGTGGCTTGCGCATCGGCTTGCACAGCAACTCTCCATCGCTCGAAAATCAGGATTGGTTCCTTACTTGCGGCCGGATGGCAAGACTCAGGTGACCATCGGGTTCGAGGATGGAAAACCTGTCGAACTAACAACCGTCGTCATATCAACCCAGCACGACCCCGGCGTTGAGCATGACCAGATCGAGGCCGATCTGAAGAAGCACGTAATCGAGCCCGTGCTTTCTTTGGTGGATCTGGACTCCACTCACACTCGCTACCTCATTAACCCCAGTGGTCCGTTTGTCACGGGCGGTCCTGATGGCGATGCAGGTTTGACGGGCCGCAAAATTATCGTGGATACCTACGGCGGTGCGTCCAGACATGGTGGTGGAGCTTTCAGCGGCAAGGACCCCACCAAAGTTGATCGCTCGGCGGCATACGCTCTGCGTTGGGTTGCAAAAAACGTCGTAGCGGCAGGCTTGGCGGACAAGGCGGAGATACAGGTGTCCTACGCCATCGGAACTGCCCACCCCGTCAGCATCTTCGTGGAGACCTTCGGCACGGAAAAGGTCCCTGCGGAGACCATTGAAAAAGCGATAGCGACCGTGTTTGACCTGCGGCCTAAGGCGATCATCGAGCAACTCGAGCTGCTCG
Source organism: uncultured Microbacteriaceae bacterium (assembly GCA_964350865.1). Classification (GTDB taxonomy): domain Bacteria; phylum Actinomycetota; class Actinomycetes; order Actinomycetales; family Microbacteriaceae; genus Pontimonas. Next base: position 20,865 of record CAYGLJ010000004.1, on the reverse strand, counting down.
ACACACCCTTCCTGCCCACCGCTGCCTACGGGCATTTCGGTCGGACCGACCGTGATTTTCCGTGGGAGCGACTTAACCGAGTGGAGGAGTTGCGCCAAGCTAGTGGATTGTGAGCGATAGAAGGCGAGTAGCACGCGTTGTTCTGGACTCCCGCCTGCCTCAGCTCAGTCGCCTCTTTGACTATCTGATTCCCCCTGAGTTGGACGTCCGAGAGGGTGTCCGTGTCCGCGTCCCACTCCGGTCGGCGAAGCGTCTTGCTGAGGGCTTCGTCGTCGAGTGCTCCAACGAGAGCGAGCACTCCGGAAACTTGGTGGCGATCGCAGAGTTGGTGTCCCCAGTTCCGGTTCTTCCACCCCAACTCTGGAGCCTTGCCAGTGCGGTAGCCGCACGATCGGCCGGAAACGCCGCAGATGTCTTGAGACTCGCGATTCCCAAGCGGTACGTAAAGACCGAGAAGGCCTGGTGGCAAGACGGTGCGGCCCTCGATGCGCGACAGGGCAGTCAGGGGGACGAGCCGGAGTTGGAATCGTCAACGCTGGCCTTTCCGGAGCTACTCGAACCTGGTGTGCGCTCCCAGCTATTGCTTCCCTATGGCATGGCGGTGCCCGCCACCGAAACGGTGGTCCCTCGTTCCCGGGAGACTGTCGCGCATTTGGCGGCTCAGACGCTAGGCCAAGGGAAGTCTGTCATCGTCGTGTGCCCAGATTGGCGCGATGTTGACCAGTGTTGGGTCTCGCTGAAAGAGGTTGTGCCGGAGAATCGGATTGCGCTACTTGTCGGTGATCAGCCACCGGCACAGCGCTACGCACACTATCTCCGCACGCTGGAGCCCTCGCCGGTCATCGTGGTGGGAAGCCGCCATGCTGTCTATGCGCCGGCTCATAATCTGGGGCTCATCATTGTCCTGGACGATGCCGATTCTGCCCATCGAGAGCCACTCGCTCCCTACCCGCACACCAGAGATATCGCATTGCTGAGGAACTCGATGGAGAACGTTGCCGTGTGTTTCGCCAGCATGACCCCCAGTTTGGCGGTTCGTCGGTGGATTGACATGGGCTATATCGCCGAGCACTCAGCGGAGAACAACACCCGACCACGCGTCGTTCCGACATCGTTGACCATGAGCCAGGACGCTCTGTCGTCTCCGGCAAGGCTCCCCTCCACTGTGTATCAAGCGGTGAAGGTGGCCCTAGAGAGCGGGCCAGTGCTCATTCAGGTTTTCCGAAGCGGTTTTTCCCCCGGTCTGAGTTGTGCGCAGTGCAAGTCGAAAGCAGCCTGTGCGCACTGTGGTGGACCCTTGCGCATGTCCTCCGCGAAAGGCAATCCGTCCTGCCTTTGGTGCGGTGTCGTCGCTGCGCGATGGACGTGTCCTGAGTGTTCTGGCACAGAGCTTCAGCCGCGAGGGCAAGGCATTGGGCGCACGGTCTCGGATCTTGGCAAGTCATTTCCTTCTGTCCCCGTCATTCGCTCTGATGGCGACAACCGGGTTGTCAGCGTGCCCCGTTCTCCCGCTCTTGTCGTGGCGACACGAGGATCAGAGCCCGTGACGCCCGGCGGCTATTCCATGGTCTTACTGCTGGATGGTGCCGCCATGTTGCAGCGTGACTCTCTGGGTGCGCTGGAGGAATCTGTTCACGCGTGGGAGCACGCTGTGTCGTACACGGCCGAGGACGGGCTCTGTTACGTGACCGACCTTGACGGGCCACCTGCTATGGCGCTCGCCGCGGGGACCTGGACGCAACTCCTTCGCCACGAACTAGCGCAACGGGTAACCCTCAAGCTTCCTCCGGCTTTGCGCATAGCGTCGCTGACGGGGCCATCCCAGGACGTGGATTCGATCCGTGACGCACTGAGCGCGCTGTCGTCGCAGATTGACTCGTTGGGGCCTGTCTCTGTTGGCGGAGGCGCGGTGCTTACTGTGATTCGTTTTCCCTACGCACTCGGAGAGCCGGTCGCGAAGGAACTTGCGTTCTGGAGGCAGAAGATGGCCAGTGGTCCCCGACGGTCGACGGAGGAACGGGTGAAGATTGTCGTCGATGATCCTCTGGCCTTGGACACACTCGCCGGAGAGTGAGATCCTCCCGAGAGGTTGGCATTACTAGGCTCAGTGGAATGCGCGTTGTCTTTGCCGGAAGTCCAGAGGTGGCACTTCCTACCCTCAGAGCGCTCCATGCGTCTCCGCACACCTTGGTCGGTGCTCTCACCCAACCCGCGCGTCCAGTGGGGAGGAAACAGGTACTCACGCCAACGCCGGTCGCGCGAGTTGCACGGGAGATCGAGGTTCCAGTGGCGACCCCCGAGTCTCCTGACGATGTCCTGAGGGCGCTGACAGAGTGGGAACCCGACATCGCCATTGTGGTGGCCTATGGCCGACTGTTGAGCGTCAACGAGCTCTCCAGTGTCCCTCACGGCTGGTGGAACGTTCATTTCTCACTACTTCCACGATGGCGGGGGGCCGCCCCAGTTCCCTACGCGCTGGCGGCAGGGGATAAGACCACAGGTGTGAGCGTCTTTCGCCTTGAGCAGGGGCTCGACACCGGCCCTGTAGCCCATGTCAGGTCATACCCCATCGCACCCCACGACACTGCGGGTACAGTGCTGACGAAACTTGCGGACATGGCACCGGAACCCGTGTTAGCTCTGCTGGAGGACATTGACGCTGGGTCGCTCACGGTGTCGGCACAAGGAGGAGAACCCAGTTACGCCCCTAAGCCACCCAAAGATGTGGGGGAGCTGGCGTGGTTGAGCACTGCGGATGATCTCTATAACCAGCTGCGCGCATGGGGAGAAGAACCAGGATGCTTCGCTGTGCGAGATGACAACGGCCAACGTGTCAAGATAATTTCTGCGTGGCCGGATGTCAGCTCCGGTGGCCTTCGTCCTGGCGAACTTGCGACCCATATAGACGGCATTGCCGTGGGGACCGCGTCAACAGCCATAGTTGTCACATCGGTACAACCTGCCGGGAAGTCAGTGATGGATGCCAAGGATTGGTTTCGAGGCCTTCCGCCGGGGGTGGGCTTTCGTGCCTAACGTCTCCACCTCGCGAGAGGTGGCCTTCGACGTTGCTCTTGCGGTGGAACGAGAGGGTGCCTACGCGAACCTGGCGCTCCCTTCCGCTCTGGCGCGATCGCACCTCGACGAGCGCGATCGTGGGTTTGTGACAGAACTGGTTTACGGTTCACTCCGAGCGCAGGGCGAATTGGACACCGTTATCAAAGAAGCAACGCGTCGCGATGCTTCCGCACTCGAACCGGAGGTTCGGACGGTCCTTCGACTGGGGGTTTACCAGCTGATTCGGATGAGAGTGGGAAGCCATGCTGCCGTGCACGAGAGCGTCCGTCTGGCGAAGAGCCGTGGACTTCACCGGGTCACGGGGCTTGTGAATGCGGCCTTGCGCGCGGTATCGGCCCATCCATCGGAATATTGGGACCGAGTCATCGGCCAGTCCACCACTTCATTACGCTCGCATCCCTCCTGGGTTGCAGCGTTGCTGGAGCATGCACTCGCTGAATGCGACGGGAGCGGAGAGCTAGACGTTGCTCTCGACTCACACAATCAAGCGCCGCTGGTTACGCTGTGTCATCTGCCGGGGTTCTCCGAGCCAGAGGAAGGCTCCACTACCCCGTTTTCGCCACTGGGGTCCACCCTCCAGGGAGGTGACCCGGGGGCAGTCGCGGGTGTCGTGGAGAAAGTCATTCGGGTGCAAGACGAGGGTTCCCAGCTCGCGGCACTCCTGCTCACCAGAGTCGCGCCACTCACGTCAGCTGACACGTTCTGGGATATGTGTGCCGGGCCTGGAGGAAAGACGGCCATACTCGGGGCTGAAGCCTGCGCCGTGGGCGCATCGGTTCTCGCCAGTGAGATTTCTGAACACAGATCCGCGCTCGTAGAGGATTCGACGTCCGCCATCCGGGAAAAATTTCCCGCCGCGATAACCACAGAAGTGGGCGATTCCAGCAGGCCCCGGACTGAGAGATTCTCGCGCATCCTTCTCGATGCTCCCTGCTCCGGTCTTGGGGCGTTGCGTCGGCGACCAGAAGCGCGCTGGGTCAAGACTCCAGAGATTATTCCGGCGCTGCAGGAGACGCAGAAAGCTCTTCTTCGAAACGGACTCGACTCGCTCGCTCCAGGAGGCTATTTGGCCTATGTCACGTGTTCACCCGTAGTGGAGGAGACCACCAAAATTATCCTCAGTGTGGTCGGTGACGACAGGGGGCTTCGCGTGCTGGACACCCCTTCTGTGCTGGAGGGCATTGTGGCGACCCCGATCGCCGGGCACCGTCGCGGAACGGCGGTGCAGCTCTGGACACACCGTCATGGAACCGACGGCATGTTCATCCAACTGATTCAGCGAGCGCTCTAGGTAGGCTGGGGGAGTGGACATCCGCGTGCACCCGAGCGTGCTTTCTGCCGACTTTGTCAACATGGAATCCGAACTTCAGCGAATCGCCACGGCAGATGCGGTCCATGTTGACGTCATGGACAATCACTTCGTCGAAGCCTTGACTTTTGGGCCTCAAATGGTGAAACGCATCGTCGAGGTCTCACCGGTGCCCCTCGACGTTCACCTCATGATTGAGGATGCCGATACCTTTGCGCCCGGATATGCCGAGATAGGCGCGCAGTCTGTGACGTTTCACGTTGAAGCGGCTCGGGATATTGGAGCGACGCTGCGCGCGATTCAGTCCCACGGTGCGAAAGCTGGCATTGCGCTCAAACCAGGGACGTCATTAGATCCCTACCGAGATTTCTTTCACATGGCTGACATGGTGCTCATCATGACAGTCGAGCCCGGAGCTGGCGGACAACCCTTCATGTCCGAGATGATGCCTAAGCTGGACCAATTGCGCGACTATCTCGACCAGAACGGGCTCAGTCCGCTTGTGGAGGTGGACGGAGGCATCACCGTGGACACCTTGCCCGTGGCGTTGCGGCATGGCGCCAATACCTTTGTCGCTGGGTCTAGCGTCTACGGTCACGGTGTTCCGGCAGAGAACATTCAAGCGTTGAGGAATTCTGCGCAACCCCAGGAAAGGAACTAGCCATGGACCGCACGAAACCCGAGATTGAGCCACAGATGGGGCCTGAGCCCACCGAGATGGTGGTGGAGGACGTCTTCCTCGGAGAAGGGGACGAAGCCGCTCCTGGATCGGTAGTGGAAGTTCACTACGTGGGCGTTGATTTTGAGACGGGCGAAGAGTTTGACTCATCCTGGAGCCGAGGTGAGTCCATTCAGTTCCCCCTTGCAAGCCTTATCAAGGGGTGGCAGGAGGGCATCCCGGGAATGAAAGTGGGCGGACGCCGACTTCTGACCTGCCCGCCCTCCTGGGCTTATGGACCAGCCGGTGGAGGTCATCGCCTTTCCGGTCGGACGCTCGTGTTTGCCATCGACCTTCTCGGCACTCGCTAGTTCTCCAGCCGGGTACCCTGGGGTAGTGAAAACCTTCGACGACCTCTTCCTCGAGCTTCAGGCACTTTCTGTCGACCGCACCGAGGGCTCCGCGACTGTGGCTCTCCTGGACAAGGGTGTCCACGCGATTGGCAAGAAGATTGTGGAAGAAGCTTCTGAGGTGTGGATGGCAGCAGAGCACGAAAGTGCGGAAGCTCTGGCAACCGAAATCTCGCAATTGATCTATCACCTGCAGGTCTTGATGATCGCGAAAGGTCTAACGACCGAGGATGTGTACCGGGAACTATGACGACACCGCTTCGTATTGCCGTTCCCAATAAGGGAACTCTCTCCGAAACCGCCAGTTCGATGCTCGTCGAGGCTGGCTACGTGGGTCGGAGAGATCCTCGAGCCCTTACAGTTCCCGACCCGCGAAATGGTGTCGAGTTCTTCTTTCTGAGACCTCGAGACATTGCCACCTATGTCGGCTCAGGTGCGCTAGACGTCGGGATAACTGGGCGCGACCTCCTACTAGATTCGGACACCGAGGCCCTTGAAATACAGCCACTGGGCTTTGGCCACTCGACTTTTCGATTTGCCGGACCCGCAGGAATATCCGACGTGACAGACCTGGATGGCAAGCGCGTGGCAACGTCCTACCCGGGTTTGGTCGGAGACTTCCTCGCGAGAGCAGGCGTGACAGCAGACATCGTGTCCCTCGATGGCGCGGTGGAGTCCGCCGTTCGATTAGGGGTTGCCGACGCTGTTGCGGATGTCGTTTCCACAGGAGCGACCCTCAAAGCCCAAGGGCTCGAGATTTTTGGTCCGGTTATCTTGGAGTCCGAAGCAATTCTGATCAGTCTCACCCCTGACATCCCGGGCATTGAAACGCTGCGAAGAAGACTCCACGGTGTGTGGGTGGCGAAGCAGTATGTGTTGATGGATTATGACCTCCCGCAAGCGCTTCTGGAAGAAGCCTCAGCGATCACCCCTGGACTCGAATCACCCACCGTCTCTCCGCTCCGAGACCCGTCCTGGGTTGCTGTCCGGGCTATGGTCCCGAGAGACGACGCCAACCAGGTCATGGACAAGCTTTACGCGCTCGGTGCGCGCGCGATACTTGTGTCTGCCATTCACGCCGCCCGCATCTAATGTCACTCTCGGTTCGGGTGATTCCCTGCCTCGATGTCGACAAGGGACGCGTCGTGAAGGGAGTGAACTTCGTCGACCTCGTTGATGCGGGGGACCCCGTTGAGCTGGCAGCCCTGTATGGGGAACAAGGTGCCGATGAAATCACCTTCCTCGATGTCACCGCGACTGTGGATGACCGGCGAACGACCCTGGATCTTGTTCGTCACACAGCAGAGAACGTGTTCATCCCGTTGACCGTTGGAGGCGGTGTTCGATCAGTCTCCGATGTGGGAACCCTCCTCGAGCACGGAGCCGACAAAATCAGCGTGAGTAGCGCCGCCCTCGCGAGACCGGACCTCCTCGACGAAATTGCCGCCCATTTCGGTCAGCAAGTGTGCGTGATTTCCGTCGACGCGAAGCGAGACTCCGCTATGCCATCGGGTTACGTGGTCACCACACACGGAGGTCGCAAAAGCGCTGGCGTCGATGCACTCGAGTGGGTTCGCGAAGCGTCACGGCGAGGTGCAGGTGAAGTTCTCCTCAACTCCATCGACGCTGACGGTACCAAGCGGGGTTTTGATGTGGAGATGATTCGCGACGTTCGGGCGATTACTGATCTTCCCCTCGTCGCGTCAGGAGGCGCCGGCCGAGCGGAGGACGCGGTAGGGGCCTACGAAGCTGAAGCAGACGCGGTGCTCGCGGCGTCAATTTTTCATCACGATAAAGTCAGTGTTCAGGATGTGAAGAGAGCACTTGAGGGCGCAGGAGCGGTGGTGAGATGAGTACGTCGTGGGTAGTTGACGCGGATCCCGCCATCCTGGAGCGCGCGACGTTCACTTCTGAAGGCTTAATTCCCTGTATTGCGCAGGATGCTTCCTCACGGACCGTGCTCATGATGGCCTGGATGGACGTCGAGGCATTGACGAGGACTTTAGCGGAGGGTCGGGTGACCTATTTCAGCCGTTCGCGCGGGGAATATTGGCGCAAAGGCGATACGAGCGGGAACATTCAAGTTGCCCGGCGCATTCGGTTGGACTGCGACGGTGACGTACTCCTCGCCGAGGTCGAGCAAACGGGGCCCGCCTGCCACACCGGGTCAGACACCTGTTTCGATGTGGGGAACCCCGATGTCTGACACTCTCCTTGAGGACTTCCTCGAGTGGGGAAAGAATCGTCGAGTAACTCCCGTTGTTCGCCGACTTTTCGCGGATAGTGAGACCCCAATGGGGCTCTATCGGAAACTCTCCCGCGGTCCCGGATCTTTCCTCCTCGAGTCAGCGGATCAGGCGGGGAAATGGTCGAGGTATTCCTTCCTGGGGGTGGCAGTGCACGGTGTGCTTTCTCAGGAGGATGACCGGGCACTCTGGCTGAGCCAGGGAATGTCAGAGCAGGAGGCATTTGGGCGAGGCATTCCCGAGAAGCCACTGGAGGCTCTGGAAGTGCTCCATCAGCGCTGGCTCTCGGATCCTCTTCCTGGCCTCCCTCCCTTTGCCGGAGGGCTTGTGGGGCATATCGGATGGGAGGCTGTGCGAGAGGTCGAGCGTTTGCCACACCAGCCACCAGCCTCACACTCGGTCCCGACCATGCATTTGGCGTTGGTTCGTGATTTTGTCGCGTTTGATCACCACTCCTCAGAGGTTGTGCTCGTCGCTCTGACGCACTCAGTGACGCCCGTGGGGGTCGACGAGTACACCGAAGCAGTGGCTCGTCTCGATGCGATGCACGAAGCACTCACTCAGCCGACATCCTCGACACTGCATCAAAAAACAGAACCGGTGGAGGAGCTTCCGCGTCCGGCACTCGATGAGTCTGAGTTCTTCGAGATGGTCGCCAGGGCAAAGAAACACATTGATGACGGTGATGTGTTCCAGGTCGTCCTGTCCCAGCAATTCGAGTTCCAGGTAGACGCGAGCCCCCTTGAGGTCTACCGCGTGCTGCGCTCGGTGAACCCGAGTCCCTACATGTACTTACTGGAGTGCCAGGGAAAATCCGGGGAAACGTATCACGTTGTGGGTTCCTCACCGGAAGCTCTGGTCACCCTCCAGCGGGGAAAGGTGTACTCCCACCCCATTGCCGGATCTCGACCGCGCGGGACGAGCGTAGAGGAAGACCAACGGTTTGCGCTCGAGCTGCTTGCCGACACCAAGGAGCAGGCGGAGCACTTGATGTTGGTGGATCTCGCCCGGAATGATCTGTCGAAGGTGTGTGACGCTGGCAGTGTTGAGGTGACCGAATTCATGCAGGTGGAGCGCTTCAGCCACATCATGCATCTCGTCTCCTCTGTGGAAGGGGACCTTTCGTCCACCAAGTCGGCTGTGGACGTGTTCCGCGCAACCTTCCCTGCAGGAACCTTGAGCGGTGCGCCAAAACCACGGGCGCTAGAGATCATTGATGACCTCGAGCCCGTCCAGCGGGGCGTTTATGGTGGGGTTGTTGGATACTTTGGGCACTCTGGCGATGCAGATCTCGCCATCACGATTCGCACGGTCTGGATCCAGGGTGGTCGCGCGATTGTTCAGGCCGGGGCTGGCATCGTTGCTGACTCCGACCCTGCCAGTGAGTACCGAGAGACAATCCACAAGGCATCTGCGCCCGCCCGGGCTATCCGAATCGCCAACGCCCTGAAACCTGACATGCGATGAGGCGGCTTCATCACCTGCTGGCAGTTCTGGGCATTCTGAGCACCGCGTTTGGCTCGGCGACGATTTGGTGGATCGCTCGCCTTGAGTCTGGACAGACCGTGGAGGTGTCGGGAACCATGGCGAGCGCCCTTTTATGGAGCGTAGGGGCGGTCGCGCTCGCCGCCTATGGCCTTCAATTCACCCTCCGACGTTTGGTCCGGAGGATGACAGCTGCTCTGCAAGTGGTGGCCGGTCTCGCGTTCACGAGCGTTGCTGTTGCTGTGGCGGACGATCCACTGGCATCGGCACTGGAAGGAGTAACTTCCCTCACCGGTGTTGCTGGTGAGAGCGCACTCGCACTAATCGATTCGGTGAGCATGACGGGGTGGCATTTTTCTGCGGTGGTCTCCGGCATTGTGGTGGCAGCTTCGGGAGCGCTGGGAATAGTCATGCCCGACAAGCACCTCACAGCAGATCGCTTTGCACGCCACGCATCCACGGGTTCTGTGGAGGACAGTGTGTCAGCATGGGATTCGCTCAGCGACGGGACCGACCCGACCCAACGGTAGACTACGTTCCAAGCATCGTGAAGGAGACCCCCATGAATCCCGCGTCCGATCCAGGCCACGGACACTCGCCCGCCGCATGGACCGCAGTGACGGTCATGATTGTTGCTTTGTCTATCGGGACCGTTGCGTTCTTTTTCCAGGTGTGGTGGCTCGTCATTGCGAGTGCTGTAGTGATGGTGCTGGGCTGGGGGCTCGGCTTCGTCCTGGCTGCGATGGGCTGGGGCGTACGCGGTCCGAAATACCAGCCTAAGGACCACGCGTAGGTGCTCAGAGGCCTATATGACGGAGCCCTCGAGGACGCTCGCAAAAGGGAGTCTCTAGAACCTCTGAGTGAGCTGATTGCCAGGGCGCAGGGCGCTCCGGCAGTTCGCGATGTCTCCAATCTGGTTCCCCGTGACCAGGTGCACATCATCGCGGAAATCAAGCGTCGCAGCCCTTCGAAAGGCGAACTTGCCAGTATCACCGACCCGGTGGCTCTGGCGCACGCCTACGAGCGTGGTGGGGCGAGTGTGATCAGTGTCCTGACCGAAGAGCGACGATTTGGTGGATCCCTGATGGACCTTGAGGCCGTGTCCCAGGCGGTCAGCATTCCCGTCCTACGCAAGGACTTCATTGCCAACGAGTATCAAATTGTCGAGGCGCGCGCACACGGCGCAGATTTAGTACTTCTGATCATGGCGGGACTTTCGGATGACACCGTGGCTCGATTGCTCGAGATTACGCACCACTGGGGCATGGAAGCTTTAGTCGAGACACACTCGGAGGCGGAACTTGTTCGCGCCGTGGACCTGGGAGCCCGCATCATTGGGGTTAACGCGCGTGACTTGACAACCTTTGAACTAGATCAGGGCCTCTTCGGTCGCGTACAGCACCTTATTCCCGAGAGTGTGCTGAAAGTTGCAGAGTCTGCAGTGGTGAATTCACAGGATGTGACGCGGTACCGTGAGCAGGGTGCTCACGCCGTGTTGGTCGGGGAGGCACTCGTGACCGGATCGGATCCAGAGCAAACAGTGAAGGAGTTCGTGGCAGCATGACTCAATCGTTGCGGGAAGTCTCAGGGCCCTACTACGGGGAATTTGGAGGGCGTTACGTCCCCGAGTCGCTCATCCACGCCTTAGACGAGCTGGAGCGTGCTTATCGTGAGGCTCGGAGTGATCCATCCTTCGCCGCTGAACTGGCCGAGCTTCACAAGACGTATACAGGACGCCCCTCCATCATCACCGAGGCACATCGGTTCTCGGAACATTGCGGTGGAGCGCGTATTTTCCTCAAGCGAGAGGACCTCAATCACACGGGAAGTCACAAGATTAACAACGTCTTGGGACAGGCCCTGCTGGCGAAGCGCCTGGGCAAAAAGCGCCTCATAGCCGAAACTGGCGCCGGGCAACACGGTGTCGCTACTGCCACCGCAGCCGCCCTCATGGGGATGGACTGCGTCGTGTACATGGGCGAGGTCGACACCGAGAGGCAAGCCCTCAATGTCGCGCGAATGCGTCTTCTGGGTGCTGAAGTCCACGCGGTGAAGACTGGGTCTCGAACTCTGAAAGACGCCATCAACGATGCGATGCGCGATTGGGTTGCCAACGTCGACACCACTCACTATCTCCTGGGAACGGTGGCGGGTCCTCACCCCTTCCCTCTGATTGTGCGCGATTTCCACTCCGTCATCGGGACGGAAGCGCGCGAGCAAATGTTGGAGCTGACGGGCGCCCTCCCGACCGCCGTGACCGCGTGTGTTGGTGGGGGGAGCAATGCCATGGGAATCTTCCATGCGTTCCTCGATGACCCTGAGGTTCGTCTGGTCGGGTACGAGGCTGCGGGAGATGGTGTGGATACTCCGCACCACGCGGCCACCATCAGTCGTGGCAAACCGGGAATGCTCCACGGTGCACGGTCGCTGGTGCTTCAAGATGAAGATGGTCAAACCATCGAGTCCCACTCAATTTCGGCGGGGCTTGATTATCCGGGAATTGGCCCGGAGCACGCATGGTTGGCTTCTATCGAGCGTGCCGAGTACGTTCCCATCACCGACGACCAGGCAATGCAAGCTCTGCGCCTATTGAGCCAGACTGAGGGAATCATCCCGGCGATTGAGACCGCGCACGCCCTCGCAGGAACGCAGACTCTGGGTCGGGAGCTCGGTCCCACCGCGACAATTCTTGTGTCCTTGAGCGGACGCGGCGACAAAGACATGGAAACAGCGGCCCGATACTTCCAGCTCTTGGGTACCAGCCCGGAGGAAGCATGACCCGGAGGACCGTCCAAGAGACAATAGGAGCGAGAAAAGCCGAAGGGCGCGGGGTTCTCGTCGCCTACCTTCCTGCGGGCTTTCCCACTATGGAGTCGAGCGTTGCGGCCGCTATGGCGACGTTGGACTCTGGGGCTGACATTCTCGAATTTGGTGTGCCCTACTCGGACCCCGTCATGGATGGGGTTGTGATAGCGGAGGCAACGCAGAAAGCGCTGGAGAATGGCTTCAAGCTGAAGGATCTTTTCCCCGCAATTCGCGCGATTACCGAGCACAGCGATAAGCCGGTCCTCGTCATGACGTATTGGAACCCCGTCGTCCAATACGGCGTAGAGAACTTCGCTCGAGACTTGAAAGAGGCCGGCGGAGCCGGGCTCATCACCCCAGACCTCATCCCTGACGAAGCGGCCGAATGGGCGGAAGTATCTCAGAGGCATGGCCTGGAAGCTGTGTTCCTTGCTGCTCCCTCTTCGACGGATGAGCGCCTCGCTCGTGCAGCTGAGTCCTCACGCGGCTTCGTGTATGCGGTGTCCACTATGGGCATTACCGGCACACGAGACGATGTAGATGTCGCTGCGAAGACCCTCGTCGAACGCCTCTATCGCAACGGTGCACGCGAGGTCTGCGTGGGTCTTGGAATTTCCACGCCCGCGCAGGTCAGAGATGTGATTTCCTTCGCTGATGGCGCGATTGTTGGGTCAGCTCTTGTTCGCGCACTCGCAGACGGAGGAGTCGACGGCGTCGCTTCTCTGGTCGGAGAGCTCCAAGAAGGCACAGTGCGGTCCCTCGCGGGCTCCGGAAAGGCATAGATGAACCCCGAAGGAATACCTAGCCCACCCTCTCATTGGAGGTCTTTCAACATTGGTGCATGGCTGCGAGACCTCGGTCTTGAGTGGTTCACCCCCAACCTCACTCTCAACGCCTACGCCGTGTTCATCTTGCTCGGCATTGCTGTCGCGTTGTGGCTAACAAACCGTCGCCTCACCGCCAGGGGCGTTGAGCCATGGCTGGTCTTGGATATCGCACTATGGGCGGTCCCGTTCGGAATCCTGGGTGGCAGGCTTTACCACGTCGCCACACACCCGGCTGATTACTTTTACGAGGGTGCAGACCTCCTCCGTATCTTTTACGTCTGGGAGGGAGGGCTGGCCATTCTTGGCGCAATCTCCCTCGGAGCGGTGGGGGCTTACATCGGTGTCCGTAGTGCGGGTTTGCGTTTTTCGGCTTTTGCGGACGCATTGGCTCCTGGTCTGTTACTCGCGCAGGGGATTGGTCGAACTGGAAACTACTTCAACCAGGAACTTTTCGGCGCACCGACCGCCCTGCCGTGGGGGCTCCAGATTGACCGCCCGAACCCCGCAATACCTGTAGGTCTTCCCGATACGACACTGTTCCACCCGACCTTTGCCTACGAGATGCTGTGGAACGTCCTGGGCGCGTTGGTCCTCATCTGGGTGGGTCGAAAACTGTCACTCCAGTGGGGGCGAGTGTTCGCGCTGTATCTCGTGTGGTACGGCATAGGCCGTGCGTTCCTGGAGACCATCCGTCTAGACCCCGCAGAGCTCATCCTGGGTGTTCGGGTTAACGTTTGGGGAGCACTGGCGGCTATTGCACTGGGCATCATTCTGTATCTGCGCCAAGGCTTCCGCCATCCGGGATCGGAACCAAGCCCATACGTGCCTGGACGCCAATGGGAGCCCGACTCTGAGGTAGACTCTTCGGACGACTACTATTCCGTCGACGACATTGTCGTCGCATCGGAAAAGAACGCGGGCACTCAAGGATCGACCACAAGTTAGGTCCCTATCCGCGAAAGACTTCTCTTCTCTGGGCCACCGTTGTCCCACTCTTCACATTTTTGAGGACGGTGATGATGACGACTTCCCCTTTTGAGCGCTTTAGCTCTGCTCCCGCGGCCGCGGGACTTTACGACCCAGCCCACGATCGCGATGCGTGCGGGCTGGCCATGGTGGCAACCCTCCGCGGAACACCAGGACACGACATTGTTGAAAAGGCTCTCGAAGCGTTGCGGAACCTGGAGCACCGCGGTGCGGTGGGGTCGGATGCTGGTACTGGAGATGGCGCGGGAATCATCACTCAGATTCCCCACCTCTTCCTATCCGAGGCAGTTGACTTCGACCTTCCCGCGAAAGGAAGTTACGCGGTGGGGATGGCCTTTCTTCCCTTGGATGAGCAACAGCGAAACGCAGAGAAAGCCGGGATTGAGGCCATTGCCCGCGAGGAGGATCTCACCGTCCTCGGATGGCGCGAGGTCCCTCACCGGCCCGAAGTTGTTGGCGACCTCGCCAGAGAGGCAATGCCCGCCTTCGAGCAGCTTTTTGTCGCTTCCTCGCGCCTCGGAGCGCGGGGTCAACCGCTGTCGGGTATTGACCTCGACCGTCAAACCTTTCGCTTGAGGAAGCGGGCGGAGCGAGAGCTCAGCTCATACTTCCCCTCGTTGTCGTGCCGGACACTTGTCTACAAAGGAATGGTCACAACGTTGCAGTTGGAGCCTTTCTTCCCAGACCTCAGCGACGAAAGATTCCAGTCCACTTTGGCCTTGGTTCACTCGCGCTACTCGACCAACACTTTCCCCTCCTGGCCCTTGGCTCAGCCTTTCCGGTTAATCGCCCACAACGGTGAGATCAACACCATCAGGGCAAACCGCAACTGGATGCGTGCACGCCAATCACAAATGCACTCTGAGGCATTGGGCGACCTCGCTCCGCTGTTTCCCATTGTGAGTGAGGGCGGGTCAGACTCCGCTTCCTTCGATGAGACGGTCGAGCTCCTCACTCTGGCAGGTCGGTCTCTCCCTCACGCTGTGATGATGATGGTCCCCGAGGCTTGGGAAAACCAGACAGATATGGACCCCTCGGTCCGGGACTTCTACGAGTACCATTCGAAGCTTATGGAGCCGTGGGATGGCCCCGCCGCCCTGGTGTTCACCGATGGTTCCTTGGTGGGAGCCACTCTTGATCGCAACGGCCTTCGGCCGGGACGCTACGTCATCACCTCCGATGGGTTGATTATTCTCGCGAGCGAGATTGGTGTTCTGGACGTCGACCCCACCACTGTCGTGCGTAAGGGTCGCTTGCGACCAGGGTCGATGTTGTTAGCCGACACGGTCGAAGGGCGCCTCATCGAGGATCACGAGCTGAAACAGCAGCTGGCTCACCAGGCGCCATGGGGTGAGTGGGTCCGTGAACAGCGGATTGAGCTGGAAAAGCTCCCCGAGCGCGAACACATTGTCCATACCCCCGCGTCGATTACGCGTCGCCAGCGCACTTTCGGATACACCGAAGAAGAGGTGCGCGTTCTGCTCGCTCCGATGGGCCAACACGGCGCAGAACCGCTGGGGGCCATGGGCTCTGACACACCCATTGCCGCAATTTCTGATCGGCCGCGGTTGCTTTTTGACTACTTCACCCAACAGTTCGCGCAGGTGACGAACCCTCCCTTGGACTCCATCCGAGAAGAAGTTGTGACCTCCATGTCCTGTGGTTTGGGCCCGGAGCGTAACCTGCTCGATGCCACGCCAGCGCACGCAGCCCAAGTCTCTGTCGAGTTTCCAGTAATCGACAACGACGAGCTGGCAAAAATCGAACACATTCGTCTGCCCTCTGGCGCGAAAGCCACAGTGACGTTGTCGGGTCTTTATCGCGCCGATGACGGCGCCGAGGGTCTTCAGCGACGCCTCGAGGAGCTGTGCAGCGAGGCAGATCAGGCGGTTGATTCTGGGGCCCAGTTCGTCGTTCTCAGCGATCGGGATTCCACCCAAGATTTAGCTCCCATTCCCTCCCTGCTGATGCTCTCCGCAGTGCACCACCATCTGATTCGGGGGCATAAACGCATGCAGGTCGGCCTCGTTGTCGAGTCCGGAGATGTTCGCGAGGTTCATCACGTCGCATTGCTGATTGGTTTTGGAGCGTCAGCCGTCAACCCCTACCTCGCTATGGAAAGTGTTGAACTCCTCGTCCGCCAGGGTGTGCTCGAGGACATTACCCCCGAAAAAGCTGTCGCCAATGTGATCAAGGCACTCGGTAAGGGTGTCCTGAAGATTATGAGCAAGATGGGGATCTCCACCGTTGCGTCCTATGCCGGCGCACAGGCCTTCGAAGCTGTCGGTTTGAGCGAGGACCTGGTTGCCCAGTACTTCACCGGCACCACCACAATTTTGGGTGGAGTAGGGCTCGACATTCTTGCTGAAGAGAACGGTGAACGCCACCGTAGCGCCTACCCCGCGACCGCAGTAGCAAACCCCCACCAGCGACTCGCTGTGGGTGGCGAGTATCAGTGGCGCCGCGAGGGCCCCCCTCATCTCTTCAACCCGGAAACTGTGTTCAAGCTGCAACATTCCACCCGCGCAGGGAAATTCGATGTGTTCCGCGAATACACCAAATCTGTCGACGACCAGGCGGAACGCCTGATGACGCTGCGTGGCCTGTTCGCCCTCAAGACAGAGGGGAGGACTCCTGTTCCTCTTGAGGAAGTGGAGCCAGCAGCGAATATCATCAAGCGGTTCACGACCGGTGCCATGAGCATGGGGGCCATTTCGCCCGAAATGCATGAAACCCTCGCCGAAGCGATGAACGAGTTGGGCGCACGGAGCAACACGGGTGAGGGTGGGGAGTCACCTGAGCGCCTTCGCGATCCCAAACTTCGCAGCAAGATCAAGCAGATCGCCTCTGGCCGATTTGGTGTGACGAGTTTTTACCTGACCATGGCTGAGGACTTACAAATCAAGATGGCCCAAGGGGCCAAGCCTGGCGAAGGTGGTCAGCTTCCCTCCAACAAGGTGTACCCGTGGATCGCGTCTCTGCGTCACGGAACTCCGGGCGTTGGCCTTATTTCGCCGCCCCCACACCACGATATTTATTCCATCGAGGACCTCAAGCAGCTAATCTTCGACCTCAAGCGCTCTAACCCGAGCGCAAGGGTCCATGTGAAGCTTGTGAGTCAATCTGGGATTGGGGCTGTCGCAACGGGAGTGGCCAAGGCAAAGGCAGACGTTGTTCTCATTTCGGGTCACGACGGAGGCACCGGAGCAAGCCCGCTCAACTCGCTGAAGCACGCGGGCACTCCCTGGGAAATTGGCTTGGCCGAAGCTCAACAAACCCTGATGCGTAATAACCTGCGAGGACGCATCACCCTCCAAGTTGATGGTCAGATGAAGACCGGGCGCGACGTCATCATCGCGGCTCTCTTGGGAGCTGAGGAGTTTGGTTTTGCCACGGCCCCCATGGTGGTGAGCGGTTGCATTCTGATGCGCGTGTGTCACCTCGACACCTGCCCAGTCGGTGTGGCCACCCAGAACCCGGAGCTCCGCAAACGGTTCAGCGGTAAGCCCGAATTCGTGAAGACCTTCTTTGAGTTCCTCGCAGAAGAGGTTCGCGAGTACCTGGCGGCTCTTGGTTTCCGGTCACTCGACGAGGCTATTGGGCACGTCGAACTGCTGGACGTTGATCGTGCGGTGTCGCACTGGAAAGCCGATGGTCTTGATCTCGCGCCAATCCTGTCTTCCGAGCACCTTCGCGAGGGTGTCGATGCGCACCACGTGGAGGATCAGGACCACGAAATCGATCAGCACTTCGACAACGAGCTCATCCAGCTTGCCCAGCCGGCTTTGCTCTCGGGCGAGAGAGTTCACATTGAGCGCGATATCCGTAACACTGAGCGCGCTGTCGGCACCATGCTGGGTCACGAGGTAACGAAAGCGCATGGGGAGCACGGTCTCCCGGCGGACACCATATCCATCACGCTGAGAGGCGCTGCGGGGCAATCCTTGGGCGCTTTTGTTCCCGGAGGCATCACGCTTTCTCTGTGGGGAGATGCAAACGACTATGTCGGCAAGGGCCTCTCGGGTGGTTCCGTGATCGTGCGCCCTCCCGAAGGGTCGCTGTTCCCACCGGAGCGCAACGTCATTGCCGGCAATGTCATCGGGTACGGAGCAACCTCTGGATCGCTGTTTATTTCAGGTGTTGTGGGTGAGCGTTTCCTTGTCCGAAACTCTGGCGCCACCGCTGTGGTCGAGGGGGTTGGGGATCACGCACTGGAGTACATGACGGGTGGCCTAGCTGTCATCATGGGCGAGACCGGTCGAAACCTCGGAGCAGGGATGTCCGGCGGAACTGCGTACGTGTGGAAACTGAGAACAGAAAGAATCAATCGCGAGGCACTGAACTCGGGTGAACTTGAAGTAGGTCCGTTGGGTAGCGCTGACAAAGAAATGCTCGTTGACCTGTTACAGCAACATCACCGGTTGACCGGCTCGCCGTTAGCGGAGCGTATGTTGGCCGACACCTCAGCGACCGTTGAGAACTTTGTGAAAGTGACGCCACGGGATTACCAGGCAGTTCTCCGGACTCGTGAGGATGCAGAGCGTGAGGGACTCGACCCCAATGGGGACGAGGTTTGGAACAGAATCTTGGAGGTAACCGGTGGGTGACCCGAGAGGATTTATGAAGTTCCCCGACCGGGAACTGCCCGAGCGGCGTCCGGTCGAGGTCCGAATAGGTGACTGGAAAGAGGTCTACGGGCCCCGAGATCCTGGAGCGCTCACTCGCCAGGCCTCTCGGTGCATGGATTGTGGAGTACCTTTCTGCCATCAGGGGTGTCCTCTGGGAAATCTGATTCCCGAATGGAACGATTTAGTTCGCAGGGGGGATGGGCGTGGCGCCATTGAGCGTCTTCATGAGACGAACAACTTCCCGGAATTCACCGGTCGCCTGTGCCCTGCGCCCTGTGAATCTTCGTGTGTGCTGGGAATCAACCAGCCTCCTGTCACGATCAAACAGGTCGAAGTCTCCATCATCGACAAGGCGTGGGAAGAAGGGTGGGTGCATCCTGTCACTCCCGAGCGCCTCACCGGCAAGACAGTGGCTGTGGTTGGTAGCGGCCCGGCCGGGCTGGCGGCTGCTCAACAGCTGACCCGAGTAGGCCACACCGTCGCGGTGTTTGAACGTGATGACCGAATCGGCGGTCTCCTGAGGTACGGAATTCCTGATTTCAAGATGGAGAAGAAGCACCTCGATCAGCGTTTGGCGCAGATGCAAGCGGAGGGCACCCGTTTTCGCGCAGGCGTTGACGTTGGAGTGGATATCAGCTGGGATGACCTGAGAGAACGCTACGACGCCGTGATTATCGCTACCGGTGCGAGCGTGCCGCGAGACATTGACATTCCCGGGCGGAACCTTTTGGGAATTCATCACGCGATGGAGTATTTGACACCCTCCAATAAGGTTCAGGCTGGTGATTCTCCGGCGGATCTCATTCAGGCTGAGGGTAAGCACGTCGTGATTCTGGGGGGCGGCGACACCGGCGCGGATTGCCTGGGCACAGCGCACCGACAGAACGCTCTCACCACCACGATGCTCGCGATCGGAAAACAACCACCCACCGAACGACCTTCGGAACAACCGTGGCCGCTCGATCCGATTCTGTTCGAGGTTCAGAGTGCGCACGAAGAGGGTGGTTCCCGCGAGTACCTGGCTTCCACCGTGGAGTTTGTGGGCAACGATGCGGGGGAGGTCCGAGCGGTAGTGGTCTGCGAGACGGAATACCGCGATGGAGGAAGGTTCCCGAAACCGGGAACCGAGCGCGAAATCCCTGCAGATTTGGTCCTCTTGGCGCTGGGCTACCGCGGGGCGGAGCACGAGACCGCACAGCAGCAAATTGGCCTGGGAGTCGACGACCGCGGGAACATCGAGCGTGACGCCTCCTACGCCACCCACATTCCAGGGATGTTTGTAGCGGGTGACGCCGGCAGGGGAGCCTCCCTCATAGTGTGGGCCATCGCTGAGGGGCGCGCTGTCGCCGCGGAGGTAGATCGATTCCTCGAAGGCAGTACGCTGTTACCCGCACCTGTCAAGGCAAGCGACCGTCCACTTCACGTCTAACACCATCGAAGGATTTCATGCGACGCGCCAAAATTGTGGCCACTCTCGGGCCTGCAACCTCCAGCTACGACGACATCATGTCCGTGATGGACGCCGGAGCCAATATCTTCCGCATGAACCTTTCCCATGGGGCGCGGGATGTTCATGAGGAGATTTATGCGAATGTGCGTCGTGCTGCAACGGACGCAGATAAGCCGATTGGTGTTTTGGTCGACCTGCAGGGTCCAAAAATTCGTCTGGAGAAGTTTGCAAACGGTCCTCACGAACTAAAAAACGGCGACACCTTCACAATTACGACGCGTGACGTAGAAGGAACGAAGGAACTTGTCGGCACCACCTATAAGGGACTACCTGGTGACGTTAAGCCGGGGGACACGCTTCTGATTGACGATGGGAAGGTTCGGCTTGAGGCCGTGTCCTCTGGCGAAGAGGATGTCGTGACGAAAGTCATCGTGGGCGGAATGGTCTCGAACAATAAGGGAATCAACCTCCCCGGTGTTGCGGTATCGGCGCCTGCACTTTCTGACAAGGATGAGTCGGATCTGCGGTGGGGGCTCGGCCTCGGGTGCGATTATGTGGCCCTCAGTTTCGTGCGCAACGCCTCAGATGTTGATCGTGTGCGCGAGATTATGCGGGAAGAGGGTCGGTCCTGCCCGGTCATCGCCAAAATCGAAAAGCCCGAGGCGGTCGACGCCCTTGAGGAAATCGTCGACGCATTTGACGGAATTATGGTCGCCCGAGGCGATCTCGGTGTCGAGCTGCCCCCAGAAACCGTTCCTATCGTCCAAAAACGTGCGATTGAGCTCGCTCGCAAGATGGCGAAGCCCGTCATCGTGGCGACGCAAATGCTG
Source organism: uncultured Microbacteriaceae bacterium (assembly GCA_964350865.1). Lineage (GTDB taxonomy): Bacteria > Actinomycetota > Actinomycetes > Actinomycetales > Microbacteriaceae > Pontimonas. The sequence goes on along the minus strand of CAYGLJ010000004.1, from coordinate 155 downwards.
GAATCCATGATCGATGCTCCCGTCCCCACACGCGCCGAGACCTCTGACGTCGCCAACGCTGTTCTCGATGGAGCAGACGCGGTCATGTTGAGTGGTGAAACAAGTGTTGGGAAGTATCCCGCCATTACTGTCGCCACGATGGCGCGTATTCTTGC
>CAYGLJ010000003.1:15089-65358 GCA_964350865.1 uncultured Microbacteriaceae bacterium | reverse complement strand
CGTCATCGCCAATCAGGATGCGCTTCTTGTCGTCGGTGATTGCTTGGACGATAGCCTCCCCTGTATTCCAGGGGACTAGAGGGAGTGGGGAACCCGGTGAGCAGCAATCCATGAGGCAATGGAGTCAAGGTCTCGAGCGTCCGTGGCAACGCCAAGCACAAAATCGAAGGCGTCGTCGGTTTCTGCCACCACCTCGAACCCGTTGAGGAGCACAAAGGTAATCATCAGCGCCCACGCGGTTCTTTTGTTCCCGTCGATGAGAGGGTGCGAGGTCACAATGGAGTGCATGAGTGCTGCTGCTTTGAGGTCGAGTGAGGGGTAGGCATCCGCTCCATACAGAGTGGTGTTGGGCCTGGCTAACGAGCTCTGCAGCAACCCCACGTCTCGAACATGAAAACCCAGGAAGTGGATTTGCTCGAGGGCGTCGTCGAGGTCCAGGAAATACGTCACGCGTCGGCAAGGCGCTCCATAAGCGCCTTGTCCCTGGTTGTCAGGATCTCGCGAGCCCGACCGAGAGCCTTCTCGTGGACCGTGACTTTCTCGTGTGCGAGGGCAATCGCATTCACGACCGCCTGGTGCTTGGAGCACTTCATCTCTTTAGCCAGGGCTTCCACCATGGCGTCGTGTTCGGAATCTAATCTCAGTGTCATGGCCATAGCGTAATGGTATCAACGTGATACCACGCCTGTCTAGGGAAATTGGTGGATAAGTCATCACCTTGTGGGTTTGTGGACAGTTGGTGGGTGTGTTTCGTTCCGCCTCTCCCGCCAAGTAGGCGGGTAGCGTGGCGATATGGCCAGAGCAGCTTCCTCGTCTGGTGCGAAACGCACGCCAGCATCTCGACGCCCCTCAGCGGCGAGTGCTTCAAAGCGTGTCCCCAAGAATGAGGTCGTCACTCCGAAAGCAACTGGGGGACCCAGTCCGCTGGTGACTGGGTGGCTCATGGTCGCTGGCTGGGCGGGAAGCCTCTTTCGACTGCTGGGGCAAGAAGACCTCCCCAAAGAAGATCGTCGCGACGGTGTTCCCTTTGCGATCCTGCTTTTCGCGGTTGTGGGAATCATCGTGGCCTGGTTCAACGTCAACCAAGCGTGGGCTCAAACTCTCGATGCCTACACTGTGGGCGGTTTCTTTGGGCGTTTAGCGTTTGCGCTTCCGGTGATTCTGATTGTTTTCGCTGGCTGGCTCTTCCGGCACCCCTCCAGCGTCTATAACAACGGCCGGGTCGGGGTCGGGCTTGCCCTGCTGTTGACTTCTGTGAGTGGAATGAGCCACTTGGCTCTGGGTCGCCCCGCCCCCGGTGAGGCAAGCTTTTCGGAGCTGGCATCAGCCGGCGGGCTCTTGGGCTGGGTTGTCGCGGAGCCTTTTGTGTTCCTTGCTGCCTCCACTGTGTATCTGGCGTGGCCGGTGATGGTGATTTTCCTGGTGACCTCGGTATTGATCATGACCAAGACACCACCCAATCGCGTGGTGGAGCGGGCGCAGGATGCCTACGCCTACTTGTTTGGTGTTGACCCGAGTGAGCTGTCGCGTCAGAAGGCTAAGGAGGAGGCAACACCGGGAGTCGAATTTGGGACGCTGAGCGATCTGGGCCTCGATATGTCAAACCCCGACTCCATGCCCTGGTGGCGTCGAGGCAAGAAAGACAAGAAAGACGCTTTTGATTCGCCCTTGGTGAGCGTGGTCGACGAGGACACCGGCGAGATTGCCACTCAGGAAGATCTTCTCGAGCAATTGCGGAAAGCCGAGGAAGCGCTGGCGAACGCAACAAAGCCTCAGGAGCCAGAGGCTCCCTCTGTTACAGCTCCGCTCGAGGACGAACCTGCGAGTCCTCCGGTGGCGATTCCCTCGAATCGGCCCTATACGTTGCCAAGCCCCACCCTGCTGGTCCCTGGCACGCCACCGAAGTCACGCAGTGAAGCCAACGACCAGGTGGTTGCTGCCATCACCAGCGTTTTCGAACAGTTTGAGATCAATGCGAAGGTCGTGGACTTCACCCGCGGGCCCTCCGTGACCCGCTATGAAGTGGAGCTGGGTCAAGGGACCAAAGTGGAGCGAGTGACCGCCCTGGCAAAGAATATCGCCTACGCGGTGGCCTCTAATGAGGTCAATATTCTGTCGCCGATTCCCGGGAAGTCCCTCATCGGTGTGGAAATTCCGAATTCAGACCGTGAAATTGTGAGCTTGGGCGATGTGCTCTCCTCCACCGTCGCCACCTCAGAAATCCACCCGATGGTCATCGGGGTCGGTAAAGACGTGGAGGGTGGTTTTGTTGCCGCAAACCTCGCCAAAATGCCCCATCTCCTGGTCGCTGGCGCCACCGGAAGCGGTAAGTCGAGCTTCATTAACTCCATGATCACTTCAGTCCTGATGCGGGCAACACCGGCCGAGGTGCGGATGGTGTTGGTGGACCCCAAGCGCGTGGAGCTTGCCGCATATCAGGGTGTTCCCCACCTGATCACCCCCATCATCACCAACCCCAAGCGCGCCGCTGACGCCCTGCAGTGGGTCGTCAAAGAGATGGATATGCGCTATGACGACCTGGAAAGTTTCGGGTTCAAGCACGTCGATGACTTCAACCGTGCTGTTCTCGCGGATGAGATTGAGCTTCCACTCGGGAGCGAGCGTGTGCTTCGTCCCTACCCCTATCTCCTCGTGGTTGTGGATGAGCTCGCCGACTTGATGATGGTCGCACCCCGTGATGTTGAAGATTCGATCGTCCGTATCACCCAGTTGGCCAGGGCCTCCGGCATCCACTTGGTGGTGGCAACCCAGCGGCCCAGTGTGGACGTGGTGACCGGTTTGATCAAGGCCAACATTCCCTCTCGCCTCGCTTTCGCGGTCTCGAGTATGACGGACTCCCGAGTCATCCTGGACCAGCCAGGTGCCGACAAACTCATTGGTCAGGGTGACGCCCTTTTCCTCCCTCAGGGCGCTGCGAAAGCTAACCGAGTCCAGGGTGCCTGGGTCTCCGAAGCAGAAATCGCCAAGGTCGTCGCTCACGTCAAGAAGCAGGCTGACCCCGAATATCGCAACGACGTTGCCGATGCCGCCGCCGGCGGCACAGTCATTGACTCGGACATCGGAGATGATCTTGACGTGCTGTTGCAAGCAGCGGAGCTGGTCGTGTCGACCCAGTTTGGCTCGACCTCGATGCTGCAGCGCAAACTACGTGTGGGCTTTGCCAAGGCTGGCCGCTTGATGGACCTCCTCGAGTCTCGCCAGATTGTTGGACCCTCGGAGGGTTCAAAGGCTCGTGAGGTTTTGGTCACCGCCGAGCAACTCCCTGGGGTCCTTGCAGGCCTGCGAGGAGAGACTCCCGCAGCAAGCCCGGCCCCAGCGCCCGAGGTGGCACCGGAGGACCAGATGACGATGGAGTTGCCACGGCAAGACCAGCCCGCTCCGAAGCCGGCTGTGGATCACTCGGTGCATTCTTCGGAGGACCCCATCGACCAGATGACGGAGGGGTATCCTGAGGTGGACGCCGACTCTGATGAGGACGCGTGGAGACTGACCGGTAGGGAGTAATCGTGGGGGAGCGCCAACAACCTCAGACCCCACCCAGTGGATTCCGCGGTCGAGTCGTCGCGTCGGGGGACACTCAAGTTTCCAATGGCAATATCGCCAACATCATCACGGTGGTGCGCATTCTTCTTGCCCCGCTCTTCGTGTGGCTCGTGTTGCTGGATGGTGGAGAGCATGGGCTCTGGCGCTTTGTCGCCGCAGGTCTGTTCATCGCAGCCATCGCCACTGACGGTCTCGATGGCGCCCTGGCGCGGAAGAGAAACCTGGTGACCAACTCCGGGATTATTTTGGATCCGATAGCGGACAAGATTCTTATCGGTGGAGCCCTCATCGCGCTCGCTCTCGTGGCGGAGCTTCCCTGGTGGGTAGTGGTGGTGATTCTGGCTCGGGAGATCGGTATCACGCTCTTTCGCCTGGCAGTTCTTACCGATCGGGTCATTCCAGCATCACGAGGCGGAAAGCTGAAGACGGTACTCCAAGCCATCACGTTGTCCTCTTGGCTCGTTCCCACCTGGGTGCTCCTGGGCGAATGGGTCTTCACCCTGAACTGGGTGCTGATGGGCGCTGTCATTGTGGTGACGACTGCGACAGGCCTGGACTACATCATCAAAGGTGTCCGCGCGCCGAAAGCTTCATCATGAGCGAAGAGGCCGATGCGGTGATCGCCACCGCAACGAAACTCGGTGTGACCGTGGGCTGCGCCGAATCGTTGACCGGGGGCCTGGTCGCTGCCGAGATGGTGTCCGTGCCTGGCGCTTCGGCCGTGTTTAGAGGATCAATCGTCGCCTACGACTCGATGCTCAAGAACGATTTGCTGGGTGTTGATGCATCACTGCTCGCGTCCACCGGCGCCGTGACTGCTGAGGTCGCTGGGGCAATGGCAGAGGGAGCACTGGCGCGCCTAGGAGTCGATGTCGCAGTCGCCACCACAGGAGTGGCGGGCCCCGACCCCGACCCGGTGTCCGGGGAGGCTCCGGGGGCCGTGTTTATCGCGGTGGCTGGGGGAAGTCTTGGCACCCTGGTGAGAGAGATGTCCCTCGAGGGGGATCGCGACGAGATTCGACAGCGAGCCACCAGGGCCGCTCTCCAAGCCCTTCTGGATGGTCTTTCGACCCGGGAATAATTCCCTGGGGTCTTGGGTTACATTCAGCAAGACCACAGGTTTTTTGGGGTGTTACCCAGGGTCGACATCTATAAGCTGTCCACAGATAGAAATTGAGGGAGGTGCACCATGGTGCTGATGCGACACGAAATTGGCGATGTCCTTCGCGACTTCCGCCAACAGAAGGGTGCAACCCTGCGCCACATTGCGTCGCGTGCAAACGTGGCATTGGGCTATCTCAGCGAGGTCGAGCGGGGCCAGAAAGAGGCCTCCAGCGAGATCCTGGCCTCGATTGCAGAAGCCCTCGACATGACTCTTTCGGACATTCTCCACGAGGTTGCCGACCGTCTCGCTGTATTCGAGCAGATCGTGCCCTCGTCGAGTGTTCCTGACACCCTGCCGGACGAGCTCGTCGCAGAGTTCGATTCCGACATGGCGGTTCGCTAGGTCCTCTTCGTGACCCTTAGCGAGTTCTACCTCGCGGTGTCTGACGAGTTCGGGGAGACTCAAGGTCGTGCTCTCCTGCGAGATCTCGTGATTGATGGCCTGGGCCATCAGAGCGCGCGCGAAGCGCTGGACGCGGGCGAGACGCCCAAGAAGGTCTGGTTTGAGTTGTGTGCGGCCATGCAGGTTCCCGAGAACCGCTGGCACGGTGCTGGACTTCCGCAACCGAAAGCCGACACGCCAGCCTAAATCATTCGAATATTCGTTCGAATGGGTCTATTCTCGTCCACAGAGATGCAGAAGGGGGCCACAATCCACAGTGCTGTCTCAGCCACGGTTTTGTGTCTGAGGTAACACCTAGGTTAGGGCTCACTTCACCGCATCCAGCCTTGTCGAGAGACCCCAGGCCTTACGGGGCGTGGTGGAGGACGACAGTCGATAGGCAGCCGATTACCCAGTGAAAGAGGACAGAGCAATGACAACATCTGCAGATCGCGAAAAAGCCCTAGAAGCGGCCCTCGCGCAAATTGACCGACAGTTCGGAAAAGGCTCAGTCATGCGGCTGGGATCGGATGAACGTCCCCCTGTTCCGGTGATTCCCACCGGATCCATCGCCCTAGATGTGGCACTCGGTATCGGCGGATTGCCCCGAGGCCGCATTATCGAAATCTACGGTCCTGAGTCTTCTGGAAAGACGACTCTGACTCTCCACGCCATTGCCAACGTGCAGGCCGCCGGTGGTATTGCTGCGTTTGTCGACGCGGAACACGCTCTCGACCCCGAGTACGCCAAGGCTCTCGGAGTCGACATTGACCAGCTTCTGGTGTCCCAACCCGACACCGGTGAGCAAGCACTCGAGATTGCCGACATGCTGGTGCGCTCGGGATCTGTGGACCTCGTCGTGATCGACTCGGTCGCAGCCCTGGTACCCCGGGCTGAAATCGAAGGTGACATGGGAGATAGCCACGTGGGTCTCCAAGCCCGACTAATGTCTCAGGCTCTTCGCAAGCTGACCGGTGGTCTCAACCAGACCGGTACCACGATGATTTTCATCAACCAGCTGCGCGAAAAGATTGGTGTCTTCTTTGGAAGCCCCGAAACGACCTCCGGCGGTAAAGCACTCAAGTTTTACGCCTCGGTCCGTCTCGACATTCGCCGCATCGAGACCCTCAAAGAGGGCACCGATGCGGTCGGAAACCGCACCCGAGTCAAGGTCGTCAAGAACAAGATGGCGCCACCTTTCAAGCAGGCGGAGTTCGACATCCTCTATGGCACGGGAATCTCTCGTGAGGGAAGTCTCATTGACTTTGGCGTGGAGCACGACATCGTCAAGAAGTCTGGTGCGTGGTACACCTACGAGGGCGACCAGCTGGGTCAGGGCAAGGAAAACGCCCGCAAGTACCTCATCGAGCACGCGGATATCGCCGACGACATCGAACGCAAGATTCTCGCTGCTCTCGGGGTGGGAAAAGTCGCGGCGGTTCCCCCACTCGAGGCCGAGGTTCCAGCCGACGCAACGACCTCTCCGGTGGAGTCCCTCGAAGACAAAATTGCTGAGCGCAAAGCGGCAGGGGCCTAAACCTTGTCAGCGCTCTGGCCTGAAGGGGAGCGGGATGCTCAGATCATCCCGTTTCCCCTTCACCGGGTCACCGACATCCCCGAGACTTCGGGAGAAACTGAGGCCATTGTGCATGAGCTAGAGGTGGATGAGCCCGCGGAGGTGACACCGAAGGTGACCAAGCGCGCTCACAACGTCTCGCTCCACGCGCTCTCGGGCAAGAGCCATTCAGTGGCAGAGATGCGCGAGAAGTTGCGGGCGAGAGAGCTTCCTCAGGAAGCAATCGAGTCCGAGGTGGCGGAACTTGAGCGTGTAGGCCTGTTGGATGATGATGCCCTGGCGCGTGATTTAGTCGAGCGCTATGGGACTCGAGAGCGTCTTGCGAGGCGAGCGGTAGAGCAGAAGTTGCGCGCCCGGAAACTTCCTCAAGGTGTCATTGAGCACGCGATGGCAGAGCTCGAGAGCGATGAAGAGGGAGGGCTTGCCGAAGAGGCAGCCCGGGAACGTCTGCGGAAAATGGGGTCTCTTGCCCCTGCTGTGGCGAAGAGAAGGCTGTTCGCATACTTGCAGCGAAAAGGCTTCTCATCCGGGGATATCTCAGACGCAATCGCGAAGGTTTTGGGTTAGACCCCAAAGGTGTCTGGGTTCCAGAAAACCCCAAAAACTACCGACTGGTGGCTCTCAGGAGTCCCACGACGTTGTCGAAGCTGGTATTCAGAGCTGACCACTGGAAATTTGACAGAAAAGCGAAGGTTTCGCTCCTGGTGTCTGCGGCAATAGCTGCACCGGAGATCCCCGAATGACCGACGGCACTCGCTCTTCCGAGGCGGGGCGGTGCCACCATTACGCCAAGCCCCATTCGCGGTGAGGTGCTGCTGGCTGTGGTGGTCGCACTCAGTCTGGGTATCCAACTGTCCTGGAACAGCTCTCCGCGCCAGAAAGCTCGCAGAAACTTCAGGGCATCGTGAGCGGTCGACACAATGGCGCCATCGGCTCCTGAGCTCGCCAAGGCTTGGGGAATTCTGACCACGCGCGTCCCCAAATGGACGGGGGATAGCGTGAAGTACTTCTCATAGTGGTCAGGCCCATACACATAGGTGTTCGCGAGTCCCAGTGACCGCACAACGCGCAAATCAATCAGCTCATCAAAGGGCATTCCTGTGGTGTCGTGGAGGACCGCGCCGAGGAGCAAATAGTTGGTGGACGAATAGTGGGCGCGTGATCCTTCCCCCGGCTTGCTCATACCCGGGTACTGCTTGGCAATCTCGAGTGCCTGATCGAGAGACCAGCTGCGGTCATGATCGAGGAACTGTTGAACAAGAGACCGCAACCTGTGTCGGCCTGGTCGCATGTAGTCGACGATTCCGCTCTGGTGGCTCAGCAGGTGCTCGATGGTGATCGAAAAGCTATGGTCTTCCTTCCCTACAACGCAGAGCCCTCGGACGGTGTCTGCAGGAAGGATGTCGGCGAGAGGCGTGTCCAGGCTCAGCGCACCGCGGTCTACCTCTCGCAACACCATCGCCAAGGTAAACAGGTTCGTCACTCCGGTGAGCGCGAGGGGCAGGGTTGACTCACCCGAATCAAACAGGGTGCTGCCCGTCGCATCGATTACGAGCGCACGGGGAGAAACAGCGTGGGCGTTGTTGTTCAGCCGACTCAAGAAACGCTCGGCACCCGAATTGGTGGTGACCGGGATGCTCACGATAAACCTCCTGCGTTTCCTCCTGACGAGTGTAGAACCTTGGAGGCCCGAGAAAGCTCGGCATTCAGAGCGTCCTCCTACAATGGGGCTGTGACTCTGATGGACGAAAGTGCAACCCGCGAGTCCATGGCGGAAACCTTCGCGGGTCTGACTGGTGACCACGGGCGCACCTATGAGGTGCGCACCTTTGGGTGTCAGATGAATGTCCACGATTCTGAGCGCATGTCAGGGTCTCTCGAGGCTGCCGGGTATCTCAAAGCTGAGGCAGACCAGGTTGCCGACGTTGTCGTTATTAACACCTGCGCTGTTCGAGAGAACGCAGATAACAGGTTGTATGGAACGCTGGGCCACCTTGCCTCTGTGAAGCGCGAGCGGCCGGGGATGCAGATTGCTGTGGGCGGATGTCTCGCCCAAAAAGACAAGAACACCATTGTGGAGCGAGCGCCTTACGTCGATGTGGTCTTTGGGACTCACAACATGGGGTCTCTCCCTGTGTTGCTGGAGCGCTCACGCCACAACGGTGAGGCGGAAGTGGAGATTCTCGAAGCTTTGGAGACATTCCCCTCCACTCTTCCCACTAAGCGAGATTCGAGCTATGCGGGATGGGTCTCGATTTCAGTGGGATGCAACAACACCTGCACATTTTGCATCGTTCCGAGCCTTCGTGGGAAAGAGAAGGATCGCCGCCCAGGGGACATCCTGGCGGAAATACAGGCTCTCGTGGATGACGGCGTGATCGAGGTCACTCTGCTGGGGCAAAACGTCAACACCTACGGCGTTGAATTCGGTGACAAGTTGGCGTTTGGGAAACTCTTGCGCGCAGCGGGCACCATCGAAGGCCTGGAGAGAATTCGATTCACGAGCCCTCACCCTGCCGCCTTCACCGAGGATGTTATTGACGCGATGGCAGAGACGCCTCAGGTCATGCCCCAGTTACACATGCCTCTGCAATCGGGGTCAGATCGGATTCTCAAAGCGATGCGCCGGAGCTACCGCTCCGAGAAATATTTGGGCATTTTGGAGCGCGTTCGAGAAAAGATTCCGCACGCCGCCATTACGACGGACATCATTGTGGGGTTTCCGGGAGAGACCGAGCAGGACTTTGAGGACACTCTGAGTGTTGTTCGAGCCTCGCGGTTTATGCAAGCTTTCACCTTCCAGTATTCGATTCGACCGGGAACCCCCGCGGCTGACATGGACGACCAGATTCCCAAAGAGGTTGTGCAGGAGCGCTACGAGCGTCTCGTGGCGCTCCAAGACCAGATTTCGTGGGAGGAAAACCAGAAACAGGTGGGCTCCCTCGTCAATGTTCTGGTGGCCACCCACGAGGGGCGCAAAGATGACGCCACGAAGCGCCTCTCCGGTCGCTCCGAAGACGGTCGACTGGTGCACTTTTCGATTCCCCCGGCCAGCGAGGTTCCTCGACCCGGCGACGTAGTCACTGTGAGGGTGACTGACGCGAAGCCATTCTTCTTGCTTGCTGATGAGCACCCCGGTGATTCTCTAGCGCTACGCCGAACTCGCGCCGGTGATGCCTGGGATCGCTGGCAAGCCGAGAGTTGCGGCGCTCCCACCGCGGAGAGTGCCGCCAAGGGTGCTGTGAGCTTGGGGATGCCAGCACTCAAGGTTTCAGGCTCCTCAGCCTGATGCCGGCACACGCTCAGGCTCAGCCTGCGCTCCTTCCTCCCCTCGTCGCCCTTGTGGGGGCGACGGGGACCGGAAAGAGCGACCTCGCCATCGCTGTTGCTCAGGAGCTGGGAAATAGAGGTGTGGCGGCGGAGATCATCAACGCGGATGCCATGCAGCTCTATCGCGGGATGAACATTGGGACAGCGAAAGTTCCAGACACTGAGCGTGGCGGAATTCCCCACCATCTTCTCGACGTGTGGGATGTCACGCGAGAGGCTAGCGTCGCTGATTACCAAGCTCTCGCCCGCGCTGCCATACGAAGCATTCAGTCTCGCGGACACGTGCCGATTCTGGTGGGCGGCTCGGGGCTCTATGTCTCCTCTGTGCTCTATGAATTCGAGTTTCCAGGAACCGACCCGGCCGTGCGGACAAGGCTCGAGGCTCGTCTTGAGTCCGAAGGGATAGCAGCCTTGCTGGAAGATCTTGCGACCAAGGATCCGCTGGCGTCTGCAGCCATTGATCCGCAGAACACGAGGCGAGTTATCCGAGCTCTTGAGGTCATAGAAATCACGGGAAAGCCCTTCGGCGCGGGCCTCGATGCTGAACACCACCCCTGGCAGGAGACCACCCTCGTGTTCGGGCTCCACCGAGAGAGAGACGAGCTCGTGAAGGCTCTGGATGAGCGCGTTGGTGCCATGTGGGACAGAGGGTTCGTCGACGAGGTCAGATCCCTCATACCCCAGGGTATTCAGAGCGGTGTTACCGCATCCCGAGCCATCGGATACCAGCAAATCCTGGAGTACCTTGCGGGGGAGATGAGCGAAACGGAGGCGATGGAGAGCACACGGTCGTTGACCAGACGCTACGCAAGGCGCCAAGTGTCCTGGTTTCGCCGGGATCAGCGCACCCATTGGCTGACGAGCGGCGACACTGATGCGCCTAACCACGTGGCGAACACCATCCTGGAGGCGCTCACCTGACGCTCTAGGCTTGAACCATGGCTCAGGCTCCCCTCATCGTCACTAAAGGTCACGGCACCGGCAACGATTTTGTGCTGTTTCGTGATCCCGACAACGAGCGAGGGCTTCGCACTGAGCACTACCGATGGCTAGCGGATCGCCACGAGGGTGTCGGTGGCGATGGTGTCATTAGGGCGGCGTCCACCGCCTCATCGCCCGAGGTCGCATCATTACTGAAGCAGGAGCCTGACGCTCTCTGGTTCATGGACTACCGCAACAATGATGGTTCGCTTGCAGAGATGTGTGGCAACGGCATCAGAGTATTCGTGGAATACCTTCTGCAGGAAGAGATGGTCACTTTGGAGCCAGGCTCCACCCTCCCCATCGCCACGAGAGCCGGCATCGTCGATGTGACACGAAGCGCATCGGGCCATTACCAGGCCGATATGGGGCGCTGGAGCTTCACCGGGGTGGATCCCCTCGTGATGGCCCGAGGGCTTGACGTGGCAAGGCCCTCTGTGGCAATTACTGTTCCCAATCCTCATGTCGTGGTGGCGCTCGCCTCAGAAGAAGAATTGAGGGACCTGGACCTGAGCTCTCGACCCCGGCTCGATCCCGAGCCAGACGCTGGCGCCAACATCGAATTCGTGGTCCCCGGTGATCCTCTGGTGGTGGATGGTGTGGGAGTAATCTCCATGCGAGTTTTTGAGCGCGGGGTGGGAGAAACACGGTCCTGTGGGACTGGCGCGATCGCGGCCGCACTTGCCACTAGGCACTGGGCTGGTGAGGGCGCCCCCCACCATTGGCGCGTGGGTGTTCCTGGGGGGTCACTTGCGGTGCGGATGTTTGCCACCGAGGAGGGTGAGCACGTGAGCCTTTCGGGCCCCGCAGAGCTGGTGTTTACGACGAGCGTCGTGTTACCCGAATAATTCGGAAACCCCGGGACGTTTCGAACCGCGAGGCCTCAAAATCTCCTGCTCCGCCATGGGTGATCCATTCTTGGAGTGAATCTGCACCCAGCTTTTTGGCGACCACCAGCCAGGCTTCTCCTTCGGGCGTGAGGCGGGGGAGCCACTGGCTCAAGAGCGCATGTAACTCCTTCTTTCCCACGCGGATAGGAGGGTTTGACCAGATCACGTCAAAGTGCAGGTCGCTGGGAACATCGTCGGGCTTGGCAAACACGATGTTGCTGAGCTGGGCGTTGGCTGCGTTGTCGTGCGCAACCTCCAAGGCGCGGTCATTCACGTCCACTCCCCACACGCTCGCGTCGGGAGACTCGAGAGCGAGAGCGAGCGCGAGAGGACCCCACCCGCAGCCAAGATCAAGAAAGGTTCCCTTTTCGGGGAGGTGAGGTGCGTATTTCAGGAGAACGGCTGTTCCGGTATCCAGGTGTCCGGGGCTGAAGGTGCCACTGGCGCTCTCCATCGTGACGGAGTGGCCTCGGAGAGTCAGTGCGAGGGGGGTTTTCCTCAAGGGAGCCTGCGGGTCCTCGGAAAAATAGTGCTCTGTGCTCACCCCCTAACCGTAGCCTTTCGCATAGGAATGCTGGATAGGCTGGGGGAGTTCGCCCATCAGGAGGATTGTTATGAGCTTTGGTACCGCTATCGCTACCGGTTTTCGCCACTATTCAAACTTCACGGGGAGGGCAACCCGCAGCGAGTTCTGGTGGTTTCAGCTCTTTCTCGTCCTGGGAAGTATCGGAACTAGTGCGATCTCAGAGGGCCTCAACGCTCTGTGGTTTGTGGCGACGATCATCCCGTACCTCGCCATCGGTGTCCGCAGGCTTCGTGACGCTGGTTTCAGCTGGGCCCTGTTGCTTCTCGGTCTGATTCCGGTGTTGGGAACCATCACCGTCATTGTTCTCTGGGTTCAGCCCTCCAAGGTTGACACTGGCTCCTGATACCAGGTCTGGGCTCTAGCGTTCTGTCGCAGCGTACATTTCGGTCTTTCTCGTAGTACGGTGTAGGCGGAAAGGGAGTGAATGGCTGTCGAAACTGCTGAAAACGAGTGGGCGACCGTAGGGGAGCGCATCAGGCTTGCCCGCGAGTCCGCGGGAATCAGCGTTCGTGAATTAGCTCGGCGTATTGACGTCTCCGCAAGCCATGTGTCCCAGGTAGAGCGCGGTCTTGCGTCGTTTAGCGTGCGCGCTCTCTATAGCGTGGTCAACATTTTGGGTATCTCGATGGACTCTCTCTTTGAGGAGGCGATGGCGGACATCGCCACGCCTTCTTTGGAGGATGAGGTCATCGCTACATCGCAGGATGGGCCCTTGGATGAGGCAGGAATCGTGTTGCGGAGAGGGTCAAGACCCGCGATGCAACTCCAGTCTGGCCCGCGATGGGAGCGACTGACCGCTAAGCCTGAGGTGGGCGCTGAGTTCATTGAGGTTATTTATCGTCCTGCGCCCGGCGCGGCACCACCCGAGGACTTCATTCGTCACCCTGGACGTGAGTACGGCATCATCACCAAGGGAACGTTGAGTGTGCAGGTGGGATTCGGTCGTGCCGAGATGTCGGCCGGCGACTCGATTGCTTTTGACTCCAGCATCCCGCACAGGTTCTGGAACGAAACCGCGGATGAGGTTGTTGCAGTGTGGTTCGTTTTGGACGCTGCCGCCGGTGATCAGGAGGCGGGGTTCCCCACCGCTGACTCTGCGTCACACCACCATGTGACGGGCTAGCGTTCTCCCTTAGATAACGTTTTTGTTATAAACAGGTGTCAAGTAGACAGAGTGTTATCTGTGTGTTTACACTACCGTCATAGGTGTATGCCTCAGATACACACCCGTATGGCGAAGGAGCCAGAAGTATGACCCCACAGGCGAGTCAGACCGGTGATGTAGTGATTGAGGCGCGCGGGATTGTCAAACGTTTCGGTGGTGCTGTCGCCGTCAACAACGTTTCTCTTGCAGTGCGAGAGGGCGAAATTCACGCCGTTGTTGGCGAGAACGGTGCGGGAAAGTCCACGCTCATGCGGGTCTTGGCGGGGATTATCGAGCAAGACAGCGGCGAAGTTGTCGTGGATGGTAAGTCGCTCGAGTCGGGGGCAAAAAATTCGATCGCGGCGGGTATTGCCCTGGTCCATCAGGAGCTCAGCCTTGTTCCCGAGATGACTGTGGCGGAGAACATCGTTCTGGGATATGCGCCAACCCGTTTCGGGTTCACCAAGTCAAAAGAGCTCGAAGCTATCGCTGCTGAGGCCCTGGAAGAGATTGGTGTCTCGGTTGACCTGAATGAGAGGATTTCGCGCCTCTCCGTCGCCCTGCGCCAATTTGTCGAGATCGCCCGTGCTATTGCGCGAAAGCCCAAAGTTTTGATCCTGGATGAGCCCACCGCAACACTTACCCCCGCGGAGACTGACTACCTGCTGACGATGCTGCAAAGGCTCGCGTCGCGGGGAATGTCCATCATCTATATCTCTCACCGGATCCCTGAGGTCATCAGAATCTGTGACAACGTCACCATTCTTCGAGATGGCCAAAAGGTTATGGAATCCGCCGTCGCCGACACTTCTCCTGAAGGAATTGTCGACCAAATGGTGGGCCGTGAACTGAAACTTGACCTCCAGTCGCGTCGCAAGGCCAAGCCCGGTGATGTAGTGCTGAGAGCAGAAGGAATTCGTGCTCCCGGTGTGAACGGCGTGGACCTAGAGGTCCGGGCTGGTGAGATTGTGGGCCTCGGTGGTCTGGTCGGTGCGGGGCGCACGGAGCTCGTCCGCGCCATCATCGGCGCGGATAACCGCAGCGGCGGTCGTGTCACAAAATTCAAGGATGGTAAGGCTCGCTCACTCGCTGGATACCAGTCCGCTATTCGCAACGGCATCGCTTACGTCCCCGAGGAGCGTCGAACCGATGGTCTGGCTCTCACGATGTCCGTGTCGGACAACATTGCCCTCACCAACCGCGATGAGCTGTCGTCATTCGGGGTTCAACTTCGCGGCAAGATCGCCAAGTTTTCCCAAGATTTGGCTGAGAAGGTAGGCCTGCGTCCACCCGAGATTCGGCGCGAAGCAGGCCAGTACAGCGGTGGAAACCAGCAGAAAATCGTGATTGCGAAATGGCTCGGGCGACGTCCTGACTTTATTGTGTTGGACGAACCCACCCGAGGTGTTGATGTGGGAGCCAAAGCCGAAATTCACAAGCTTGTGAAAGCTCTGGCTGATGAAGGAACCGCCGTTCTCGTGGTGAGTTCAGACCTTCCGGAGCTTCTCGAGCTCTCCGACACGATTCACGTCATCCGCGACGGCACAATCGCGGGAACCCTGCAGGGCGATGAGGCGAATGAGAAGACCGTCATGTCCCTGGCAGCCGGAGAAAAGATGGTGGACGCATAATGGCCAAGGAAACTCTCACCGAGGTAATTGCGGTTGCTGAGACAGAGTCAGCAAACGCCAAACCGAAGACCTCAGCTCTGGAATGGGTTGCGGAAAACGGCATCTTCGTTTTCACCGCGCTTCTGATTCTGGTGTCAGTCGTCTTCGTCGATGGTTTTGCCTCCCTGGTGAACATCACCGATGTTTTCCACCGCGCAGCTCCCATCGGGATTGTGGCGGTCGGGATGACCTTTGTTGTCATCAGCGGCAATTATCTCGACCTCTCGGTTGTTGCCCAGGTGGCGACCTCTGCGGTCATCTTGATTGCAGTCAGTAACGAATACGGACTCCCTCTGGCGATGCTGGCAGCGCTTCTTGCCGCCGCAACGTTTGGAATCGTCAATGGCGTCGCGGTGGGGTATTTCAAAGCCAACGCGGTGATTGTGACGCTCTCGACCACGTACATCGGCTTAGGGCTCTTACGATATTTCTCCGGAGGAAGCATTTTCTTCGGCCCACAGGACGGAATCATTAGGGAATTTGGGCTGGGAAAGCTCGGTCCGGTTCCCTACTCGGCCCTCGTGTTGCTCGTCATGGCCATCATCTTGGGCTTCGTGCTAAACCGGACGAACTTTGGATTCCTCGTTCGCTCGTTCGGCGTGAACGAGCGCGCCACGCGCCTCGCGGGCACGAACACGGCAGCCGTTGTCATTGGTGCCTTCCTCGTCACAGCTGTCGCGGCCATGGTCGCCGGTTGGGTTCTCGCCGCGTTCTCGAACACGGCGGTGTCGGCGATGTCCCAGGGATATGACTTCCGCGCTCTCGCCGCGATCATCGTCGGCGGAACGAGCGTGTTTGGCGGCAAGGGAAGCGTCTTGCGCACTCTCGTGGGAGTGATTTTCGTCAGCGTTTTGACCAACGTTCTAGTTCTCTCCGGAATTAGCTTCGGGTATCAGCAGATGGCGCTGGGTGCCCTGATTGTGACCGCCGTCACGGTCGATGCGCTCTCTCGAAAGGTGGCCCAGCGATGAGTCAGACCATGCAGATTGGCGAGCGCGAAACCTCACTGTGGGGCCGTCTCCGCCTGACGATTGCTCGTCGCACCGAAGGGCGAGGGATAGTTCTTCTCGCCGCAGTGTTGATTGTGGTGGCCTTCACGGAGCCCCTCGTGTTTACCTCGTACCAGGTGAGCCTCGGGCGTATCGCCCTGATCGGTCTTGTTGCCTTGGGACTCACCGCGGTCATCCTGATGGGTGAGCTCGATTTGAGTGTTGCGAGCACACTGGCGGTGTCGGGTGTTGTGGTCGCACTTATTCCCGACATTCGACTGGGGATTATTGCGGCCCTAGTGGTCGGGGTGCTCATCGGTGTCGTCAACGCTTTCTTTGTGGCCATAGTCGGGATTAATTCGTTCATTGCCACCCTGGGCATGCTCTTTGCACTCCGAGGCCTTGCTTTCGTGCTCTCAGATGAGGCCCCGGTCAAGATCACCGATGTCGAAGCGGGCATCGCCTTTGGCCAACCGCTGATTGGGCCCATTTCACCCCGAGTTCTGATCTTCATCCTGGCCTTCATTGCCATCCAGGTGTTCGTGTCCCGAGTGAAAGCAGGACGAGAGTTCTTCGCTGTGGGAGGGAACCGCCAAGCGGCCTATGACGCCGGCATCCCCGTCAAGCGACGCATCTTCACGGGTTTCATGATCTCTGGATTTGTGGCTGCACTCGCTGGTGTCATCAACACCTTGGAACGGACCGCAGCGGACCCCACTGCAGGTTCCACCGTGTTGTTGGCTAGTTTTGCCGCGGCCATCATCGGGGGCAACTACCTCAAGGGTGGACGGGGGTCCATCGTGGGAACTCTGATTGGAGCCACGGCCCTCGGCGTTCTGCAGGTTGCCTTGACACTCTCGGGTGTTCAGGTTCCTGTCCAGCAAATCTTCATCGGAACCATTCTTTTGCTCGCGGTCACCACTGACCCCGCCAATCTTCGAGCGGTCCTAGGAAGTGTGAGATCACTTCGCATGGGTCGCTCGAAACTCCAGACTCCAGGGTCTGGAGGTTAGTCACCACCCGGTGACTGTCCATGAAAACAAACGGAAAGAGGCACTAATTATGCGAAAGTCTCGCATTGGGCTCGCTACTGCAGGTTTGCTTGCGGTCGCTGGTCTGACTCTTGCAGGATGTGCTACTGCCGACGAACCAGCAGCTACAGACTCTGGTTCGACCGACAGCAGCGACAGCGCTACTACTGGTGGGGAGACCTACGAGGTCTACGCACTTCTCCCACAAGGTAACGACCAACCTTATGGAACCACATACCTGCCCCCGATGGAAGCGAAAGCTGCCGAACTGGGCATCAACCTGACCATCACCAACTCCGAGTACGACGGTGACAAGCAGGCTTCAGAGTGTGAAGTTGCCGTGGCGGCGCAGCCCGACGGCATCATCCTGTGGCCAGCACTTGCTGACACCATCCGTCCCTGCCTCGAGGCCGCTAACGCTGCTGGTATCCCCGTGTGGATCACCAACGCTGACGTGAACCCCGAGGACGCTCCTCTCACCTACGGTTACTCCGGTACCGACAGCTACGGCCAGGGTGCAGCATCTGCAGAGATGATGTGTGAGCTCGTTGACGGTGCTGAAGTTGGCATCATTCAGATCAACGGTCTGACCGGTAACTCTGTAGCCACCCTGCGTGGAAACGGATTCAAGGAGACCATTGCGGCTAACTGCCCCAACGTCACCATCCTCGCCGAGCAGCCCGGTAACTGGAACAAGGACGAGTCACAGATTGCAGCATCCGAGATGCTGACCGCTGTGGGCGTTGAGAACGTTCAGGGTATGTACGCAGCTGACGACTCCATGGTCGCCGGTGGTATCGATGCATTGAAGGCTCGTGGGCTCGACCCCAAGGACTTCTTCATCACCTCGATTGGTAACACCTTCCTCGGTAACCCACTGGTTATTTCCGGTGAGCTCGATGGAACCGTGTTCCAGTCCTCCTCATGGGATGGCGAGAACGCTGTGATTGGTATCTACCGTGCCATGACCGGTGAGACCAGCCTCGGTCGCGACGACGACGGTTCGGTGCTCTACATGCCTAACCCCAAGGTAACGGCTGATAACGCTACTGATCCTTCAGTAGCACCTGAGTGGTAAACCGCTAGCGGATTATCACCTGCTGTGCGCTTGGGGAGGGCTTATGCCCTCCCCAAGACGCCAGTGCGGACTAGGACACACATAACACCTCACTGATGTCGTTGCTGTTGCGGCTGTAGCCCCGGCAACCCTGGGAAAGAAAGACTCATGACCTCCGAATTCACTCCAGCCCCGCTCATCCCGGCCTTGGATTTTGCTCACCGTCAGATCCCCGCCCACGGAACCATGGGCGTCGACTACGAGCAGAGGGTTGACTTCCACCGGCTTCGTGATTACCGCTTGAACCGGGCCATGCAGGCCCTGGAGGCCAGTGAATGTGGAGCTTTCCTACTCTTTGACTTTTACAACATCCGCTACACGACCCAGACCTGGATCGGTGGAGCTCTTGGGGACAAAATGTCCCGTTACGCGCTCCTGATGCCAGATGGCAAGCCCCACATGTGGGATTTTGGTTCGGCGGCCAAACACCACCGCCTTTTCTCTCCGTGGATTCACGAGGGACACTCGCACGCCGGCATGCTCGGGCTTCGGGGAGCTATTCACCCCGAGGTGGGCCTCATGAAAGAGGCCGTGACCATGATCAAGGGAATGTTGACCGACGCAGGCGTCGTCAATGACCCCATCGGTGTCGACATTGTCGAGCCCGCGTTCCTCTTCGAAATGCAGGCTCAGGGTCTGAAGGTTGTCGATATCCAGCAGCACATGCTCGATGCGCGCTCCATCAAATCTGTCGACGAGATTATGTTGCTCTCACAAGCCGCGGCCATGGTGGACGGTGTGTACCAAGACATTGTCGATGTTCTGAAGCCTGGTATCCGTGAGAACGAGATTGTTGCTCTCGCGGCCAAGCGTCTCTACGAAATGGGCTCCGATCAGGTTGAGGCCATCAACGCGGTGTCAGGGGAGCGGTGCAACCCGCACCCCCACAACTTCTCGGACAAAATCATTCGTCCGGGGGACCAAGCGTTCTTTGACATCATCCACTCGTTCAACGGGTACCGCACCTGTTATTACCGGACTTTCTCGGTGGGCAGCTCGACACCGGCTCAGCACGATGCCTATACCAAGGCTCGCGAGTGGATGGATGCCGCTATTGCCAAGGTGGGTCCCGGTGTGGGTACTGACGAAGTCGCAGCACTCTGGCCGAAGGCCACCGAGTTTGGTTTCCCCAACGAAATGGAGGCCTTTGGTCTCCAGTTCGGGCACGGCTTGGGATTGGGACTGCACGAGCGACCCATCATCTCTCGCCTCAACTCGATGTCGCACCCGGTCGAGATCAAGGCCGGCATGGTGTTTGCGTTGGAGACCTATTGCCCTGCTCCGGATGGCATCTCTGCCGCCCGAATCGAGGAGGAAGTCGTAATCACGGAGACAGGGGCACAGGTTCTCACCCGATTCCCCGCCCAGGAGCTTTTCGTCGCAAACCCCTACTAAGGGGCCACGGGATGGGGCCTGCTTAGGCTTGCCCTGCCGCGATGAGGAGTGACTTGTTCTCCCATGACGGGGTGAGTTCACGAGATTCGATGCGTTTCGCGATGCCAAGGATGGCCTGATTGACCGGGGTGGGCATGCCGATCTCGAGACCCTTTTTCACGACGTAGCCGCTGAAGGCGTCGAGCTCTGCACGACGACCCTTATCCCAGTCCTGCAGAACTGCGACCCGTGTAGTGGGCTGTGAGAACCTGGCCAATACGGCGTCGAGCAAATCCAGCGCGTACTGATCGGAATCGGGCACGTCCTCGGCTGCGATGCCAAGCGAGGGCATGAACGTCACACCCAGGGCCTCGGCCACGGCGTAAGCCTCGCGCGAGGCCTGATCCATCGCGACACGGACATCCGGGTCGCTCGCGGCTTCCATCAGTGGCGCGCCGAGAACGCCGGAGGGCAACATTTCTGGAATGTTGGCAAGGAGCTTCATCCATTTTGCAGAGCGGATGTCCTGAGTGATTTCGACCTGGGCCGCATGGGACAGCAGTTCGTGGACTTGTTCCACCCGCTTGGTCACAGGACCTTCCACCGATCCGACTGCCAGCCAGGTTCCTTCCCTGGTGACCTCCCGATTAATGAGGCCGGGTTCTGGCATGTTGGCGGCAATTCCCACCACGCATCCGACTGTGCGCTCGGGCCCCAGGATTTCTGAAACCTCATCGATGGTCATGCCGTTTTGTGTTCCCACGAAGACGGAGTCCGCTGTCATGAGCGGCTTCATCAACTCAGCAACCCACCGGGTGTCGTAGGACTTCACCCCGCTGAAAACGATGTCAAAGGGCTTATAGAGCTCGGCAACCTCAGAGACGTGGTGCGGGTGGAAGCGAGTGTGTTCAGAACCGCTCGGCATAGTGACGGTCAACCCAGAGGTGCGAATGGCCTCTACATGTGAGGCCCACGGGTCAATGACGGTGAGGTCTACCCCGGCGTTGATCATGTCGGCGCTGAAGGACGCACCCACAGCACCCGCTCCACAAAAAGCAACTCGCATGTTGGGCGTCCTAACTCTTCTTCTGATTCAGGGTGATTTCCGCTACAGCTGACCAATCCTTGTCCGCAAGCTCAGGGTCAGCCAGTGCAGTCTCGAAGAGTTCGCGCAGTAGTGGGCTGGAGGGAAGAGAAATCCCAGCGGCCTGCGCCGTGGACTCAGCCAGTCCCAGATCCTTGAGACCGAGGTCGAGCGTGAATGCGGCCGGGGTGTAGTTCCGCTCGGCGATGAGATTCCCATATCCCGTGAACACGACTCCGCCAAAGAGCGTTGAGGTCAGGACTTCGACAAAGTCGGTGGGCTTTACCCCGGCGGAGGATGCGATCGAGATAGATTCCGCGAGAGCTTGAAGAGCATGGATGATGGTGTAGTTCACCGCAATCTTCACCACATTGGCGGTATGGGGGAGCTCGCCGAGAGGCCATGTCCTTGTTCCCATTGCCTCAAACAGCGGCTGCAGCAGGGCAATATCCTCGGTCGAACCGGCAGCCAAGATGTTGAGACCACCGGAGGCGGCCACGTTGGGCCTGCCGAGAACCGGAGACGCTACATAGCCATGTCCCGCCTGCTCAAACCGCGCACTGAGGATCTTTGCCATGTCGGGACTCACCGAGGCCATGTTGGCGTGGACGATTCTGTGTGACGGCAGGTTATCGTCACACAGGACCGCGTCCACGGCGACATCGTTGGCAAGCATAGAGATCGAGAGGTCGACGGCGAGTGCCTCACCCGGGTTATCTACCGCGATGGCGCCCTGTGAGGCAAGCTCTTCCCTCGGACCTGCGGAGCGGTTCCAGACGACTACGTCGTGGCCGGCGTCCATCAAACGGCGCGCCATCGCCTGACCCATGGAGCCAAGGCCGAGGAACCCCACCCGAGCCATGGTTACGCCTTCCAGACCGTCTTAAAGTTGCAGAACTCACGAATTCCAGGCGCACCGAGTTCGCGACCAAAGCCGGAGTCCTTCACTCCTCCGAAGGGAAGCTCGGGGTAGGAGATGGTCATCCCGTTGACGAACACTGCCCCTGCCTCGATGTACTTGATGAAGAACTCGGTGTCGCTGTCATCTTCGGTCCAGAGCGCGGAGGACAAGCCAAAGGTGGTCTGGTTCGCGATGTGTGCGGCCTCTTCGCGGGAGGACACTTTGTACACACTCGCGACCGGCCCAAACGCCTCTTCCATGACCAAGCGCATACCGGGCTTCAGCTCAGCAACAATGGTGGGCAGGTAGAACCAGCCGGGCAGGTCGGGAGCTTCGCCACCGGTGAGAATGCTTGCGCCCTTGTCGCGTGCATCATCGACCAAGTCAGCAATTTCCTGGCGACCACGCTCCGTGGCCAGTGGGCCCACGTGGGTTGCGGGGTCTAAGGGGTCGCCCACGACCAACGCGGACATTTTCGCGACAAACATTTCCACGAATGCGTCGTAAATGTCTGCGTGCACGACGAAGCGCTTACCCGCGATACAGGACTGTCCGTTGTTGCTGATGCGGGCATTCACGGCGACAGTCGTTGCCTTGTCGAGATCAGCAGAGGGCATGACGATGAAGGCGTCAGACCCACCGAGCTCCATCACGGCAGGTTTGATGTGTGCGCCTGCTTGAGCTGCCACAGCGCGCCCAGCTGGCTCAGAGCCGGTCAAGGTGACCGCTTTGATGCGGCGGTCTTCGAGCAATCCGGCGATAGGGCCCGCACCGGTGAGAATCGTCGTGAAGGAACCGTCCGGGAATCCCGCGCGCGTGAAGACGCTATCCAGATACAAGGCGGAGTGCGGGACGTTGGAGGCGTGCTTTAGGACACCGGTGTTGCCCGCCATCAATGCCGGCGCAGCAAAACGGATGACCTGCCAGAGTGGGTAGTTCCAGGGCATAACGGCGAGAACTACTCCCAGTGGCTGGTAGTGCAGGTATGCCGAGGAAGCGTTGACGGCACTGGGGTC
The DNA here is from genome assembly GCA_964350865.1 of uncultured Microbacteriaceae bacterium. GTDB lineage: Bacteria > Actinomycetota > Actinomycetes > Actinomycetales > Microbacteriaceae > Pontimonas. Next base: position 42,559 of record CAYGLJ010000003.1, on the reverse strand, counting down.
TTCCAGGGGCTCATCGGCGAGAAACTTCTCAGCGTTGTTGGCGTAAAAGCGCATGTTCTTGGCGCATTTGAGGACCTCGGCCTCGGCCTGGGCAATGGGCTTGCCCATCTCGATGACCAGCATCTTCGCGAGGTCAGCGACCTCAGACTCCATAATGTCGGCAGCCTTCTTCATCCACACCGCTCGATCGGCGTAGCTGGTCTCCCTCAGAGCCTCAAAGGCGTTCTGAGCCTTCTGGACCCTTGCCTCGACCTCGTCGGCGGTGTGTTCAGCGAACGTTTCAATCGTTTCGCCGGTGGCGGGGTTGACAACTGCGATAGTCATGGTTTCTCTCTATTCCTGATTGGGGTCGGTATCGGGGAAAATTTCGGGGTGTCGCTCGAGGTTCACTCGCGTGCGACGGATGTGGATGGCGACGATCTGCTCGGCGAGCTTCATATCGCCATCACGCAGAGCACTGACCAGCATGTGGTGGTCATCGTGAAATATCCGCATGTGTTCCTGATCCACCAACCCTGTGTAGGCCCGTCGATAGGGCTGAGTGGTGTTCCACAGTCTTGTCACGAGGTCCCGCAGGACATAGGTTCCTTCGGCTCGGTAGGTGGCGAAGTGGAATTGGCGATCAAGTTCGAGGAATTCCTCGATGTTGTTGGATGCCTCCATCTTCTGAGCCAAGCCGTGAAGTGTGTGAATAACCTCGTCGGTGAGGTGCTCGGCAGAGTGTCGGAGCAAGAGGGGCTCAAGCCGCTCTCTGGTTTGGTACACCTCAGAGCACTGGGCCATCGTCAAACTCTGCACCCACGCGCCAGTGTTCGCGACCAGTCGGACAAGGCCCTCAGTTTCGAGCTGACGGAGCGCTTCTCGGACCGGAATGCGGGAGCCCCCGTAGCGTTCTGCGAGCTCTTCTTGGACAATCCGCTCGCCGGGTTGGTGCTCACCGGAGAGAATGGCACGGCGCACAGCTTCAGCGATGCGTGCGCTCGCTGAGCCATCGCGGGTAGCGGGTGTGACGTCAGCCATGGACTAGTCACCCGGCCTTGTTGGGTTCCACATCACGACATCGCTCTCAGCTTCGTACGCCTTGCCATTGGGGTAGCTGACCAATTCACACTGCATTCCCCACGGCGTCAGGAAATAAATCCAGCGCTGCCCTGCAGCGCCCTGCTTACTCATAACAATATCGCCCAAGACCTCCACTCCCTCTGACTTGAGGTAGTCGATAGCGAGGTCCAAATCATCAACGTAGAACGCGAGGTGGTGTCCACCAAGGTCGGAATTTCGAGGCTGGGGTGCTGGGGGCTCGGGAGTTGACCACTGGAAGATTTCGAAGTTTGTCCCGTGTCCGCAGCGGAAATGGCGGTTTTCTATGATGACGGAGCGGGGGTGGACGTTGAGCTGTTCTTCCATCCAGTTGTCGTCGCGCTCAAAGGGCCCCAGCGCGTAGACCCTCTGGCACCCGATGATGTCCACGAAGAAGCGCTCAGCTTGGTCGAGGTCTGGCACCGTAAAGCCGATGTGATCGGTTCCCCGCATTCCCGGTAACGGCATTCCCCAACTCCTCTGTGGTGGACTGATTGCATCCAGTATGTCGCTATATCGGGAGATTTTCCACCCATTTCTCCAAAAAAGAGGTGACATTGGATACTATCTGGTGTACCGTGGCGTCAACCCCAATGACGGGACATGCGCGATGGCACTGCGCGCACGACACGGAAGAAGGCCACTGTGGCGAAAGAAAAGAAACTCCTCCCTCTGGAGCAGTGGGTAGAGATCAGTAGTGAGAAATCTGACTGGGATAGCGCTGACCCCTCGTTATTGCACACCATGCTGGTGCAGCTCCACCTCATCCGCGCCTTTGAAGAAACAGTGCTTGAGCTCGCTGGAGAAGGTCTCGTTCACGGCCCAGCTCACTCGTCCGTTGGCCAAGAGGGCGGGGCAGTGGGCTCCATCGTGGGTCTCCGTGCCACAGACTCCATCAACGGTTCACACCGTGGGCACCACCAGTTCCTGGCGAAGGCGCTGGGATACGTTGCCCCTCACGGTTTTGATGCCTCCCAGCCTGTCACTCCGGAGATTCAAGGCGTTCTTCAGAAAACGCTGGCCGAGATTCTGGGGCTCGCCCAAGGATTCTGTAAAGGGCGCGGTGGCTCTATGCACCTGCAGTGGCACGAAGCTGGATGCCTTGGCACTAACGCGATTGTGGGTGGCGGTGTTCCGCTCGCTGCCGGAAATGCTTGGGCCCAGAAGCACTCCCACACCGACGACCTCACTGTCACCTACTTTGGCGATGGAGCAGTCAACATTGGCTCGGTGCTGGAGAGCATGAACCTCACTGCGGCATGGGATATCCCTCTGGTGTTCTTCATCGAAAATAACCTCTATGCGGTCTCGACGACCGTGGAGGAGGCAACCGCCGAATCCCGCCTCTCGGGCCGCGGTGTGGGTTTTGGTGTCCCCTCCGTGCGCGTTGATGGCATGGATCCCTTGGCCGTTCACCTCGCGATGCAGAAGGCTGCCGAGATCGCTCGATCCGGCAAGGGTCCCGTTGTTGTAGAGGCTGAGGTCTATCGCTTTTTCCACCAAAACGGCGCTTTCCCGGGGTCAGCGTTTGGGTACCGCAGTAAAGAAGAGGAAGCGGCATGGCGCGAGCGCGATCCGCTCACTCGGGTAGCCACAGAAATGATGTCTCGCGGGTTGATTACCCAGGAACAGGTCGATGGCCTTCGCCTGCAAGCTCAGAGCGCGATGTCGAGCGCGGCAGCTGAGTTGGTAGAGCAGGACCCTGACGGGAAGGCCGGAGTGCGCCGCATCAAGCCAGACCTGTGGCCAAGCCCTGATTTCGTCAATGTTGGTGTTCGTGGTGATCTGATGGAGCTCTCCGGCGCTAAGACTGTTGAGGCTTCTGACTATCAGGGCGCAACCGAGAACGTTCGCTTTGTGGATGCTGTGGCTGCGGTCATGGATCGACGAATGGAACTCGATCCGAGGATTGTTCTGCTGGGCGAGGACATTCACCGCCTGAAGGGTGGCACCAACGGGGCCACCAAGGGCCTGGCGGAGAAGTACCCGGGCCGAGTATTGGGAACGCCGATCAGTGAGAACGCGTTCGTCGGGCTCGGAGGAGGAATGGCCCTCGATGGTCGCTTCCGTCCGGTGGTCGAGTTCATGTACCCGGATTTCCTCTGGGTTGCCGCGGACCAGGTGTTCAACCAGATTGGAAAAGCACGCCACATGTTCGGAGGCGAATCACCGGTTCCCCTGGTGCTTCGCACCAAAGTGGCGATGGGGACTGGGTACGGGTCCCAGCACCTGATGGACCCGGCGGGCATCTTTGCGACAGCTCCTGGCTGGCGCATCATGGCTCCCTCTACCGCCCACGACTACGTCGGCATGATGAATGCAGCCTTGGCCTGCGAAGATCCCGTGCTCGTCATCGAGCATGTTGATCTTTACGGGGACAAAGGCGACATTCCCTCCGGAGACCTGGACTACCACATCCCCTTTGGAACCGCACGACTTGTCCGCGAGGGTTCTGAACTCACGGTGCTCTCCTACTTGTCCATGGTGGAGAAATCCCACCAGGCAATTACTCAGACGGGCATGGACGCCGAGCTCATCGACTTGCGCTTCCTCGACCAAGCAAGCGTGGATTGGTCGAGTATTGAGGCGAGCATCACGAAGACCAACGCGGTGATGATTGTGGAGCAGGGGGCCCGCGGCACCTCCTACGGAGGGTGGCTCTCGGACGAAATTCAGCGCCGGTTCTTCGATCACCTCGATCAGCCCGTTCTCCGTGTCAGCGGGGGAGAAGCGTCTCCGAGTATCTCGAAGGTCCTCGAGGCAGCTGCGATTGCCGACGTCGCCGACATCGTCGCAGGTCTGGAGCAGGCTCGCGTGAATTCAGGGGTTGGTCACTAATGGCAAGTGTTATCCGAATGCCGGAGGTTCTGGCTGGAGCCACAGAAGCAGTCCTCGCTAAGTGGATGATCACCGAGGGTCAAGAGGTGGCCGTAGGTGATGTGCTCGCGGAGATTGAGACCGAGAAGGCCAATGTCGACTATCAGGCTGAAGAGCAGGGGACGCTTGCTCGTGTGCTGATTCAACCGGGGCAAAGCGTGGAAGTCGGGACACCGATCGCTGTGTTTGCCGCCGCGGGGGAGACAGCGGATGATGTTGACGCGGCTCTCGCTGCCGCTGGAGGCTCTGCGGTCACCGCAGAGAGCACCCCCGAGCCGGTGTCAACACCTACTCCTGCAGTAGCGGAGGCAGTAGAGGAGGCAGAAGCGCCGGCTATGGCGGCGCCCGCATCTGGGCGAATGTATGTCAGCCCGTTGGTGCGCAAACGTGCCCGAGAAGCAGGGATTGATCTGTCCCTGGTGACAGGGACGGGCCCAGGCGGTCGGATTGTGAAGAAAGACCTTGAAGCCTTCCTCGCCTCCGGAGGCGCCACCAAGGCGACAGCTGATGCTCCACTATCGCGGACATCTGCCACGCCTGCCGTTACCGGTGACGCTGGATACTCCGATCGACCCCATTCGGGTATGCGTCGCGCTATTGCCCGGCGCTTGACCGAGTCCAAGACCACGGTGCCCCATTTCTATGTCACCGCAGACTGCCGAGTAGACAAGCTCCTGCAGGCGCGAGCTGAGATGAACGAGGCCACCGGTATCAAGATCTCTGTCAATGACTGGGTGATGAAAGCGGTCGCGATGGCGCTCATTGAGGTACCAGACGCCAACGTAATCTGGACAGACGATGCGCTTCGATACTTTGACCGCGCCGACATTGCAGTGGCGGTTTCTGTTGAGGGCGGCTTGCTCACCCCAGTAATTCGAGGAGTGGAGTCGATGAGCCTCACCCAGATCAACGCTGAGGTCGGCCGGCTGGCGGCCAAGGCGCGGGAGGGGAAGATTGCCCAGGCGGAAATCGAGGGCGGTAGCTTCTCGGTCTCCAATTTGGGAATGTATGGCACTGATTCCTTCCAAGCCATCTTGAACCCACCGCAGTCGGGCATTCTTGCTGTGGGGGCCGCTCGTGAGGCGGTTATTGCCAAGGATGGCGAACTTGCCACCGCAATGGTGATGACGGTGAACCTCTCCGCTGACCACCGGGCTGTCGATGGGGCGCTTGCCGCACAGTGGATGAGCGCATTCCGTCACTACATCGAAAACCCGCTGGCTCTGCTGGCGTAGAACCCACGACTATGTGCACGAAAGGACGCCGAGCTGTCATTCTCAGTGCACTGCGTGCGCACACAAGGCCTCCAAGTGTAAGGTGTCAGTTAACACTTGGAACATGTGGGTAGCAGAACCCACACCATGTAGTACCCCACAGTGAAGCTCAACGAGGAGAGAGAAGTTATGGACACTGAACGTCTTGCCGGGAGAAAAGCACTCATCACCGGCGCTGCCCAGGGTATGGGAGCAGCGATTGCGAAGAACTGGGCCGAGCAAGGTGCGGCCGTTTGTGTGGCTGACCTGAATGAAGACGGTGTGAAGCAGGTTGCCCAAGAAATCCGCGATGCGGGTGGTCAAGCAACCCACTTCAAGATGGACGTGACGAGCGAGGCCGATGCGGAAGCCGCTGTTGCGCACGTGGTCAAGGAATTTGGCGAGATCAACCTGTTGCTGAACAACGCGGGTGTGAACAAGCCCACGATGTTCCCCGATACCCCGAAAGAGAATTACGACTTCATCATGTCGGTAAACGCGTGGGGCAAGTTCAATGTCATGCGCGCGGTGTCACGGCAGATGATCGCTCAGGGCAAGCGCGACTACATGTACAAAATTATCAATGTGGGCTCGATCGCCTCGCGGATGGCTTTCGATGACATCATTCCCTACGCCATGGCCAAGCACGCGGTGTTGGCGCTCATTCGCGGTGGCGCGAAGGCGCTCGTCGACCACGGAGTTACCGTAAACGGATACGGGCCCGGAGTTGTGCGGACAGAAATGTGGGAACAGCTTGATAAGGATCTCGTGGAAATCGGAAAGTTCGAGAAACCTGGCCAGTCCATGGACAGCCTCGCCGCGAACATGATCGAAATGAAGCGCTACTCCTACCCCGAGGATGTCCTCGGAACTGCGGCGTTCCTCGCAAGTTCCGACAGCGACTACATGACCGGTCAGCTGCTGATGATCGACGGCGGAATGGTCTACCAGTAGACCACCTCTCGGAACAGACGTGTGGGCCCGGAGATATCCCCGGGCCCACACGAATTTAACCGGTGCCTAGGGCGCAATCAGAGCCCTGGCGGTCGTTTCATCGATGATCAGGTCTGTGATGAGCTGGGCAGCGAGAGCGCCTTTCAGGCTCTCAAGGCGGGAAATTCCCGACACCACACACAGTTTTCGAGGAACCCGGGAAATAACGTCGAGCCCTGGTCCGCTAGAGCGCAGATTCAGTGCAATGTCTTGCCAGCTCCCGTCTGCACGATAAAACACCGTGGCAACATCGCCGACCACGCCATCGTTACTGAGGAGCGCGACATCCTCGTCACTGAGGTAGCCACCGATGTAGACCTGCGAGGGGACCTCGGCCTTTATCGATCCCAGCCCAAAGAGCGCGATATCAATCTTCTTCTGCAGCTCCACGATGCGAGCTGTGCTGCGCTCTCGCCACAAGGCAGCCTTTGTTGCGGGGTCGTCGAAGAATGCGGGAACGGGGAAGTGCGTGACCTGCGCGCCAAAGGCCTCACCAAAACGGCGAAGAATTTCGCTGGAATAGGTAACCCCAGTGCTGTGGTCATTACCAGCGCCGTTGAGTTGCACCACTTCGCTATTGGGCACTGATTTCTTAATCAAATGGCGACTGACAGCACTCGTCGTGGAGCCCCAGGCGATTCCCATCGTCATGTTTGAGGAGAAAAAATCACCGAGCAATCGTGCAGCCGTCACAGCGACGCGATCAAGTCGATCGATATGAGAGGTGCGCTCCGGTACGGGAACAATGAGCGCTTTGACCCCGAACTGGTCTTTGATCGCGCCCTCAATACGCTGTGGAGCCTCGGTGGGGGACGTGACACGAATGTCCACAATTCCGCGGCTTCTGGCCAGATCGAGCAGGCGGGACACGGAAGACCGACTGATTTTGAGCTCGTCGCCAATGGCTTCCATCGTCAGGTCCTGCAGGTAATACAGCTGAGCAGCGCGCCAGGCATCGCGTAGTCGGGTGCCTTCTCGAGGGCTATTGACCATGACCGACATTGTTGCACGTTTGTGCAATCAGGTTGCACGAGTTTGCACCATAGGCACATGCTCTCTCTAAGCAACTCTGCAACGAGGTAGAAAAGGACGCGAGAGTGGCAGCAACTTCCCAGTCAGCGCAGGCGAGCAGTCGTCTCTCTACGCTGCGCCGCAATCCCTCCACTCGCGTTCTCGTCATCGGTGGGGGAATCAACGGAATTGCGACGTTCCGTGATCTTGCGCTTCAGGGCATTGACGTCACCCTGGTGGAGCGCTCGGACTTTTGCTCAGGGGCCTCGGCGGCCTCGTCTCACATGATTCACGGCGGTGTTCGCTACCTCGAGAACGGCGAACTCCGCCTCGTCAAAGAGTCTCTGATGGAGCGCAATAGGCTGCTCGCTTCCGCTCCTCACTACGTGCGACCCCTCAAAACAACGATTCCCATATTTACTCTGGTGTCCGGCCTTTTGGCGGCGCCAATTCGTTTGTTTACGCATGCTCAAGGGAAGCCGAAGGAGCGCGGAGCGCTACTGATCAAGGTCGGCCTGATGATGTATGACCTCTTTGGACGTAACCAAGGGAAGATGCCTCGCCATAGCTTCCTGGGTCGCCAGAAGTCGCTGCAGCAAATGCCGCACATGAACCCCGACATCAAGTTCACTGCCACCTACTATGACGCCGCAATGGATAACCCTGAGCGCCTCGCTCTTGATGTTTTGCGAGATGGTGTGGAGGCCGGAGATCACGCCAGAGCGTTCAACTACGTTTCTGCGGTGGGTTCGGACTCTGGGGGAGTAGTCCTTCGTGACGAGCTCACGGGAGACACTCTCACTGTGTCAGCAGATGTGGTCGTCAACACGTCGGGACCGTGGACCGACCTCACGAACGAGGCGCTGGGGCAGAAAACCTCCTACATGGGTGGGACCAAGGGCTCCCACATCGTGCTGGACAACCCCACACTCTTCGAAGCTTGCGACGGCCGAGAGATTTTCTTCGAAAACAGTGACGGCCGCATTGTCCTGATGTATCCGATTATGAATCGCGTATTGGTGGGCACGACCGACATCCCGGTGGACATGCGCGATGAGATCGTGTGTACAGATGAAGAGGTTGACTACTTTTTTGACCTTGTGTCGCGAGTTTTTCCTCACATCACGACCGAGCACTCACAGATTGTGTACCGCTATTCCGGCGTTCGGCCACTACCGGCAACGGGCGATGTGAACCCTGGTGTGGTCTCGAGGGATTACCGGATTGTGGAAGGCGCGTTAGGCGAGACTCCACTGCTGTCGCTCGTGGGGGGTAAATGGACCACGTTCAGGGCCCTGGGTGAGCATCTCGCTGATGAAGTTCTGAAGCTATTGGGACGTTCTCGCTCTGTGTCAACAGTTGACCTTGCTATTGGCGGGGGTAAAGATTTTCCGATAAACCCGTCTGAGCGTGCCCGGTGGGTTGACGATCACTCATCTGTCCTGCCGCGCGAGCGTGTGGAGCAGCTTCTGGCCCGCTACGGGACCTATGCAGCCACAGTAATTTCCTACCTCGAATCCCACGGCGATGAGGTTCTGGTCCATCACCCGGACTACTCGAAGAGCGAAATTCAGTACTTGGTGAGCAACGAATGGGTTCACACCCTGGAAGATTTGACTAAAAGGAGGACAACCCTTGAATTCCGGGGCGAGGCCTCTGCGGAGCTGCGTGAAGAAATTGCGAGAATTCGATTAGACGTGTTGGGATGGGGCGTCGATCGAACACTTTCTGAGTAATGGATGAAGAGTGCTTTAGTTTTCTTTACCGCGTTCCCGCGGTGCGTAACTATCCCTCTCTTCTTGTGTAGTGTTTCTTTGTCGCAGATAAGTTTCGAAGAATGTCAAGGGTGACTAAACAGTGAGTAGCCCAGTTAGCCACGATCCGGGATATGTCTCGCTTCGCTCTGTCTCAAAGGCGTTTGGCGAACTTTATGCTGTGAGAGACCTTGATCTCGACATCCAGTCAGGGGAGTTCTTCTCCATGCTCGGCCCCTCCGGGTCTGGCAAGACTACGGTCTTGAGGATGATCGCAGGCTTCGAAACCGTGACGTCGGGCACTATCTCCATCGACGGCGAAAACATCACCGAACTGGCTCCGTTTGACCGCACGGTGAACACGGTATTCCAGGACTATGCGCTGTTTCCTCATATGACGATTCAGGACAACGTGGAGTACGGTCTGCGCACCAGAAAGGTGCCAAAGCCCGAGAGAGCCAGGCAAGCTTCAGAGGCGATCGATCGAGTGAAACTCTCGCATCTGGCTAATAGACTCCCGCACCAGCTCTCTGGAGGGCAGCGCCAGCGCATCGCTCTCGCTCGGGCTCTGGTGTTGCGCCCGAAAGTTCTGTTGCTCGATGAACCACTGGGTGCATTGGACAAGCAGCTTCGAGAAGAGATGCAGGTTGAGCTGAAGACCATCCAACGCGAAGCCGGGATTACCTTCGTTTTTGTTACCCACGACCAGGAGGAAGCGATGCGCATGAGTGACCGCATTGCTGTCTTCAATGCGGGGCGCATTGAGCAGTTAGGCACCCCTCACGAGGTCTACGAGAACCCAGCCACCGCATTTGTCGCAGGTTTCCTAGGGATCTCCAACCTGTTGGAGGGCGAGAAAGCCCTGTCGCTCGTGGGTCGTTCGGAGCTGGTCAACATTCGACCGGAGCGAATTCGTCTCCACGGTGCGGGGCACAAGCCCGAGAAGGACCTCTCGAGCGTTGAGGGCGTCGTCATTGAGGTCGCTTACACGGGTGCAAACACCATCACGATTATTGAGAATTCCGCTGGGGTGAGGCTGATCTCCACTCAGCTCAATGAAGAGTTACCGGGCCACAAAGATTCCTTTGCGGTCGGCGACAAAGTTGTCGCGACATGGCGCAGTGCGCATGTGGCGACAATTCCACAATAGAGCTGGCGAAAGCCAGGTGAAAGGAAACTGATGAGAGGCAAGAAACTAGCGGCCCTGTCGCTTTTTGCTGCATCGACCGTTGTCCTGAGCGCATGCTCCGGCACCGGTGAGCTGACTCTCGATGTGCCCGACGTTCCTATGGTTGAGGAACTGGGTGCTTTCGAAGGTGAGCTCAACATCGTTAACTGGTCAGGCTTCGTAGAGCCTGCCTGGACCGATCAGTTCACAGCTGACACTGGTTGTGTCGTCAACCCCCGTGTGGCGGGTACCTCTGATGAGATGGTGACCCTCATGCGTACCGGTGAGTACGACATTGTGTCCGCATCGGGTGACGCCGCTCTCCGCCTCATTGTGGGTGGAGACGTCCAGCCTCTGAACATCGACCTCATTCCAAACTTCAGCGACGACATTGCTGAGGGTATGAAGGGTCAGATCTATGACACGGTCAACGGACAGCCCTACGGTGTTCCGATCGGCCGTGGCGCAAACCTTCTCCAGTACAACGAGGACGTCACTGGTGGCGCCCCCGAGAGCTGGGACGTTGTGTGGGAGTCTGACAGCCCCTACGCCGGCAAGATCACCGCGTATGACGCACCGATCTACATTGCCGACGCAGCTGTTTACCTCATGTACCACAACCCCGAGCTCGGTATTGAGAACCCCTATGCACTGGACGAGGCCCAGCTTGCCGCCGCGGTGGACCTGCTCAAGCAGCAGAACTCCATCATCGGTGAGTACTGGTCTGACCCAGTAGCTCAGATCACCTCCTTTGTCGGTGGCAACACCGTGGTGGGTACCTCTTGGGAAGTTCTTCGTAAGTTCGCCGCAAGCGACAACCTGAAGACCACGCTCCCTGTGGAGGGTTCCACCGGTTGGTACGACGCATGGTTGGTCAGCTCGACCACTCCTAACGTCAACTGTGCCTACGCATGGATGGACTACACCAGCCGCGCTGATGTCAATGGTGCTATCGCCATGAACTTCGGTATGGCTCCGGCGAACATCGCTTTCTGCGCGACCAGCGCTGAAGCACAAGCTCACTGTGATGAGTTCGCGGCTCAGGATGAGGAGTTCTTCTCCAAGATCTGGCCATGGACCACCCCCATTGAGCAGTGCATCGATGGACGCACCGACGTCAAGTGCACCAGCTTCCAAGACTGGACCAACGCTTGGCTCACGGTTAAGGGATAACACCCTTGATGAGGTGGGGCCCTGGGCCCCACCTCATCACCCCTTCAGGAAGGCGCGAGGACATGAGCACACAGGTGAAGGATTCTGTGTCGAGCTCCCAGGAGCACTCTCGTCCTGTGTCGACCTACCTTTTTCAGCGCTCGAGGATTCGCCTCATAGGGCTTCTCGCGCTACCGATGACGTGGCTGGTCGGCGTCTATATTGTTTCCCTTTTTTTACTTCTCATCACCGCTTTCTGGGTGATCAACCCCTTCACCTCTCGGGTCAGCCCAGGATTTACGCTCGATAACTTCATCAGCATCATCGCGGTGCCTGCATACTTGTCCACCTCGCTGAGAACCCTCGGTATGGCTCTTGCCGTCACAGCGATTGCTGTGGTCTTTGCTGTGCCTCTCGGTATCTACATGGCAAAGATTGCGTCCCCCTTCATGCGGAACTTGCTCGCTGTGGCCATCACGCTCCCGTTGTGGGCCGGATACCTGGTCAAGATCCTCGCGATGAGACTTGTTTTCACCGAAAATGGTTTTATCAATTGGGCTTTCGGTCCTTTGGGGATTCAAAGCCCCGGCTTCAATATCTGGGTTGCCATCATCACTCTGACCTATTTGTGGTTCCCCTACATGGCGCTTCCCGTGTTCACGGCGATTCGTCAGATTCCTAATAGCCTCTTCGACGCCTCGGCGGATATGGGCGCAAAATCCTTCACCACGATCTTCCGGGTGGTGTTGCCTCTCATAGTGCCGGCGATTATTGCTGGCTCGGTTTTTACTTTTTCTCTGAGCCTCGGTGACTATCTCGCGGCAAGGTTCACCGGGGGAGCGACCCAGATGATTGGGAGCATCATCGCGTCGAATATCAACTTGAACCCCCCTGTCGCGGCCGCTTTCTCCATGGTCCCCATCGCCTTCGTCGTGATGTATCTCATGGTCGCCAGACGCACCGGGTCACTGGAGAGGATGTAGCGCATGCTCCAGATGTCAAGAACCGCCAAGGTGGGCCTGCTCGCCATCGTTGGCTTCATTTTGGCCTTCATGTACATCCCACTTTTTGTGGTGATCATCAACAGTTTCAATGAGGCTCAATTGTCATCCTGGCCAATTGAGAACTTCTCCCTGTACTGGTGGGAATTTGCCGCAACTTATGAGCCCATTCGGTTAGCGCTTCTGAACTCCGTCATCGTGGCGACCGCTGCCATGGTCATTGCCTCACTTCTGGGAACCCTGGTCGCGTTTGCCCTCAATCGTTATGAGTTTTTCGGGAAGAGTACTGTCAACCTTCTGGTTGTCCTTCCCATTGCTTTGCCTGGCGTGGTGACCGGTGTGGCCTTTTCCAACACCTACTCAAACTTCCTGTCACCCCTTGGCATCGATATCGGGTATTTCGGACTGATCGTCTCGCATGCAACATTCTGCATTGTGATGGTGTTCAATAACGTGTTTGCCCGTTTGAAGAGAATGAACCCGAGTCTTCAGGAAGCTTCCATGGATCTGGGAGCTGGCCTGTGGGAGACATTCCGGCTGGTGACGTTCCCCCAATTCCGGTCATCCTTCATCGCAGGAGCGCTGCTTGCTTTCGCCCTGAGTTTCGATGAGGTGTATGTCACGATCTTCACCGCGCCCCCCGGTGTAGATACGTTACCCCTCTGGATTCTCAAGGAAATGGCCCGGCCGAACCAGGCCAGTGTGGTTAATGTCGTCGCGACGGTTGTCATCCTCCTCTCCCTGATTCCGGTCTATATTTCTCAGCGCCTCGCGCGTGATGATGACCAGCGGTAGGGAATTTCACTGCCAGTTCTAGCGTTATACCCTTCCGGAGGTCACCATGAGTGAGTGGAACTATACGAAGTGCGCGAAGCCTTTCAGCAGCGTTGATGAGGCACGCGACTACATGACAACTCACGGTTACGAAGGACACATCCTCGCCCGTGATTCTGGTGGCTTCACGGCAGTGTGTCCCACCTACCCAGAGGGTTTCTACCCGGACGCGGTTCATGTGGAAACCGTCAGCAACCCGGCGCCAGTTGCGCTTCCGCTCATTCAGCCCACCGAGGCCTGCTGCTCCTAGAGCCTCCACTGTGAGCGCCCAGCCAGGAGGCGTACTCTGGTGGTAATGACCGATTCATCTGACCCCATTGAGCGCATCCTCGCCCAGGAGAGCGAACCTGGGGCACGTGTCCGCGTCTTTGGTGGCCCCATCGGTGTAGCCCGATCCCCACTCCGGGATGTCACAACGGGCGATATGGACTTGGAGGAGCGCCAAGCGCTCCGGCGAGTGAGTGGACTCTCCACCGAGCTCGAGGACGTCACCGAGGTTGAGTATCGTGAGCTTCGCCTCGAAAAAGTTGTCCTGATCGGGGTCTATTCAGAAGGCACCGCTGTCGAAGCGGAAAACTCTTTGAAAGAGCTTGCAGCTCTCTGCGAGACAGCCGGCGCGGAGGTGCTGGACGGAGTCATTCAGCGTCTTCCACATCCTGACCCCTCGACCTACTTTGGTAAGGGGAAAGCGCGAGAGCTCGCGGATCTCGTCAAAGAGGTCGGAGCTGACACCGTCGTTGCCGACACGGAACTTGCCCCCTCGCAACGGCGTGCCCTGGAGGATGTCGTCAAGGTCAAGGTCATCGACAGGACCGCAGTGATTTTGGACATTTTTTCCCAACACGCGAAAACCCGCGAGGGTAAAGCGCAGGTCGAGCTTGCTCAGCTCCAATACCTCCTCCCACGGCTTCGCGGGTGGGGTGAATCGATGAGCAGGCAGGCCGGTGGCCAGGTAGGTGGAGCCGGAGCAGGTATGGGTAGCCGTGGACCTGGTGAAACCAAGATCGAGTTGGATCGGCGTCGCATCAACACTCGGATGGCGAAACTCCGGGCGCAAATCAAGTCTTTTGGACCATCTCGGGAGACCAAAAGGGCCAACCGGCGTCGCACGGGTATTCCCAGCGTGGCAATCGCGGGATATACCAATGCAGGGAAGTCATCACTGCTCAATCGCATCACGGGAGCGGGTGTCCTCGTCGAGGACGCCCTGTTTGCCACGCTGGATGCCACTGTGCGCAAGGCAAAGACCCCGAGCGGGCGTGCATTCACACTGACAGATACCGTTGGCTTCGTGCGTCAGCTCCCGCACGAGCTGGTGGAAGCATTTAGGTCCACCCTGGAAGAGGTGGCAGCGGCTGATCTGATTATTCATGTAGTGGATGCCACCCACCCCGATCCGGGTGCTCAGCTTCACACCGTTCGCGATGTGATGGCGGATGTCGGGGCGAGAGACATTCCCGAGATTGTGGTGTTCAATAAAGTCGACATGGTGAGCTCCGGGACCACGATGATGTTGAGGGGTCTGGAACCAGGTGCTCTCTTTGTGTCCGCCGCTACGGGCGAGGGCGTGAGTCTGCTCCTGGACGAAATCGACCGCAGGCTTCCCGGTCCCACTATTCCGGTCACGGCACTCATTCCCTTCGAGAGGGGAGACCTTGTCGCCCTACTCCACAACGAAGCGATTGTGCATTCCAGCGCCTACGAGGAGGGCGGGACCCTGGTCGATGCCTTGGTAGAGCAACGCCACCTGGACAAGATTTCTCCTTTTGTGGTGGCATCAACCTCTGGGGTCTAGTCCAAGAGCGAGTGGCCCGCCAAGTAGGCGGCACCCACAATGCCGGCGTTATTCAACAGCGCGGCGGGTTTCACGGGGGTTGCTATCTCGAGGAGTGGGAAAAACTCGTCGTGTTGTTTAGAGATACCACCCCCGATGATGAACAGGTCGGGGCTGAAAATCTTCTCCACATGGCCTAAGTAGCGGGACAGGCGAAGCGCCCACGCCTCAAAATCTAATCCTTCGCGCTCCCTCGCGGCATTGGAGGCGCGACGTTCTGCATCGCTGCCATCCAGCTCGAGGTGACCGATTTCGGTGTTGGGAACGAGGGTGCCATCGATCAAGAAAGCGCTCCCGATTCCCGTTCCGAGCGTCAACATGATGACGAGCCCAGGAACTCCCCGGGCGGCTCCAAAGTGGGCTTCAGCGACTCCCGCGGCGTCCGCATCGTTGACGAAGTGAATATCCCGCTCCAATGATTGGGCAAAAGTCGCGGCTGCGGGGAAATCTATCCAGTCGGCGGAGACATTGGCCGCGGACCGGGTAATCCCATGGGTTACGACCGCCGGGAAGCACACTCCGGTATGGTCCGCGGCTGTTCCCTTCAGGTCGGACAGGAGCCCTTCGACGACGTCGAGGACGTCGCCGGGGTGCCCGCCCTCAGGGGTCGGGTACTTGATTCGCTCCGACAACAATTCCCCGGTCGTGAGATCTACCCGGGCGCCCTTAATTCCGGTGCCTCCGATATCGATTCCCAGTGCGGTGGTCATGGCAGGGTCAGAATTTCCGCACCGGTCTCGGTGACAACAAGAGTGTGTTCAAACTGCGCAGAGAGGGACTTGTCTTTCGTGGTGACCGTCCACCCGTCCTCCCACATGTCCCAGTGGATAGTGCCCAGGGTCAGCATGGGCTCAATGGTGAAGACCATCCCTGGAACCATGAGTTGATCAAAAAGCGGGGCGGCGTCGTAGTGGGGAATGATCAGACCGGAATGGAAGGAAGAGCCCACACCGTGACCGGTAAAGTCACGGACCACTCCGTATCCAAAACGATTTGCGTACGCTTCGATAGCTTTCCCGATCACGTTGATCTGGCGACCGGGCGCAACAGCTTTGATTCCTCGTCGCAGCGCCTCTTCTGTGCGCTCCACTAACAGAGCTGCCTCCTCGGAGGCTTCTCCTGCGAGAAATGTCTTATTGAGATCACCATGCATGCCGTCTTTGTAGGCGGTGATATCGATATTGACCAGGTCGCCCTCCTGGATCACCGTGTTATCGGGGATCCCGTGGCAAATTACTTCGTTCAACGAGGTACAACACGATTTGGGATATCCGCGGTAGCCAAGCGTGGAGGGGTAGGCACCGTGAGACACGACGTAGTCGTGAGCGATGGCATCGAGCGCGTCGGTGGTGACACCCGGCGCGACCGCGGCACCGGCCGCTTCGATTGCACCGGCGGCAATCTTCCCTGCTGCCCGAATGAGTTCGATCTCCTCCGGGCTATAGACGTCATCGCCACCGTGTTCCCGGGGAGATTGTCGCCCCACGTACTCAGGTGCGACGATAGAGGTGGGCACTAGCCTGGTGGGCCCTAGAGTCCCTGGAGTCAGATGTCCAGCAGAGTCTCGAGGCACGTACCTAGTCTAAACAGGGGGAGCGAGATGGCCGACCAAGAACAGTGGTGGTACAACCACAAGACGGGCGAGGTCGAGCAAGGACGGCAGTCCTTGGGTCTCCACCGGGATGGACCCTTCGCTAGTCGTGAAGAGGCCCTTCGCGCCCCGGAAATTGCTCGAGAGCGCTCTCGAGCCTGGGAAGACGAGGAAAAAGAGCCCTAGTCTTCCCGGAAACTGTGTTCCGGTCCGGGGAAAGCCCCCGAGTTGATCTCGCCAATCCATGTGGAGACCGCCGAGTGGAGATCCTTCTCCAGCGAAGCGTATTGCTTCACAAACTTCGGAACTCGCGAGGTTGAGAGCCCTGCAAGGTCTGTCCAGACCAGAATCTGCCCGTCGGTGTGAGCGCCTGCCCCGATTCCAATGGTGGGAATACGAAGGGCTTCTGACACTTCCTTCGCCACATCCTCGGGGACCATTTCAATGACCACCGCGAAGGCTCCCGCTTTTTCGACAGCGAGAGCATCCTTCATCAGTTGCTCGCGCCCTGAGCCTTTCCCCTGGACGACGTGGCCCCCGAGTCCGTGCTCGGATTGGGGGGTGAAACCGATGTGACCCATCACGGGAACGCCTGCTCCCACGATGCGCTCAATACTGGCGGCGGAGCGCTCCCCGCCCTCGAGCTTCACTGCATGAACGCCAGCTTCTTTCATAAACCGCACGGCAGTGTGGAGGGCGTCATCCGGGTTCGCTTCATAGGAGCCAAAGGGGAGATCAGCTATCACGAGAGCCCGCTTGGCCGCACGGACAACTCCTTTACAGAGCGGGATGAGTTCATCGGTGGTCACGGGCACTGTGGTGTCATAGCCGAACACCACGTTGGCAGCGGAGTCACCCACAAGAAGGAAATCAACACCGGCAGAGTCAAAAATTCCCGCCGTCAGAAAGTCGTAACTGGTAAGGCCGGTAATCCGAATGCCCTCAGCTTTTGCTGCGGCAAAGTGCCGAACCCGGACCTTTTTCGGTGCGTCAGTCATGCGTGTGAGCCTATCGCGCGGAAGGAAAAGGGGTAGGTCTGCTGGTAATCGGGAGCCTACGGTCTCTGCCAAACGCAACGCTCGAGATCCTGGGTCCGATGGCACCCTGGCGCCTCTTCCACTCAGCCCTGGACACCAAGCCCACAATCTCTTCGACGAGCGCTGGGTCAAAACCCCGCTGCGTGATCTGCGGAACGTCGAGACCCTCCACAATGAGAAGCTCAAGGATGGCGTCAAGGACCTGGTAGTCCGGCAAGCTGTCCTGGTCAGTTTGGTCCGGCCTCAACTCCGCGCTCGGAGGTTTCTCGATGGAGCTGAGAGGGATGGGTGGCTGTTCCCCCGCGGCGAGCGCTTGTTCATTACGCCACCGGGCCAACTCCCAGACCAGTGTCTTCGGCACATCCTTAATCGGCGCGTATCCACCCACAGAGTCGCCATAGATCGTCGAATACCCCACGGCCAGCTCGGACTTGTTGCCAGTGGTGAGAATCAGGTGTCCCTCTTGATTGGACAGAGCCATCAGGATGATCGCGCGGGCCCGGGCTTGGACGTTTTCTGCTGCAAGCCCCGTCAGCCCTAATTGACTATCGAGAACGCTCACGACGTCGCCGATGGGCTCCACCCGATACTCGATTCCCTGGGTTGTGGCCAAAGCTTCGGCATCGCCGAGGGAATGGTCGCTGGAGTGGATACTGGGCAAACTCACCCCGAATACTCGAGCTGGACCGAGTGCGTCGACGGCAATCGTTGCGCAGACTGCTGAGTCAATTCCCCCGGAGAGCCCCAGCATGACCGAGGGGAACCCATTCTTGGCCACATAATCCCTCGTTCCCGTCACTAGGGCTTGCCACAGAATTGCGTTGTCATCTTCCTCCGGGGCGATTCTGGGAGTGAGCGCCTTATCTCCGGGTTTGCGGATCTCCACCTCCACCAGCGCAGTCTGCGGGGGCAGTGGAGCGTCGAGTGCGGAAGCAGGAAGCTCAAGGTCCTGCAGGATCAGGTCTTCGGCGAACCGAGCGCCCCAGGACAGGCGGGTTCCCGCCGGGTCAACCACCATGCTGTCGCCATCGAACACCAAGTCGTCTTGCCCGCCGACCAGATTCACGTAAGCGATGTGAGTGTGCATTTCCCGAGCGCGGGTGACGACAAGTGGCTCACGCACCTCGTCCTTGTCACGCTCAAACGGGGAAGCATTGGGGACAAGAAGCGCACCCAGGGGATAACCGGTGAGGCTCTCGACGGGCCCATCAGAGCGCCACAGGTCCTCGCAGATGATGATGCCAAGGTCAACTCCGCCGGCTCGAACAATCAAACCCTCGTTCCCAGGAAGGAAGGTTCGAAACTCATCAAACACTGCGTAATTAGGGAGGTGATGTTTGGCGTAGGTTCCCTGGATTGATCCGTGAGCGAGAACAGAGGCGCAGTTTTTTGCACGCGCCGGGTGGTGCAGGATTGTCGCTGAATCCTCCGCGGTGTAGGGGCCATCCGGATGCCCCACCACGACAGCCATGTCACCCATTCCTCGTGATTCGAGGGCTGTGGCGAATGCGTGAAGAGCATGGCGAGAGATTTCCAGAAAGTTATCGCGTAACGCTAGGTCTTCGATCGGGTATCCGGTCAGCGCCAACTCACCGGTGAGAAATACCTGAGCGCCCTCATCGTAAGCCTGCTGGGCAAGTTCCAGGAGCCGCCCAACATTGTGTGCCCGGTCACCCACAATCGGGTTAGTTTGGGCCATGGCCAAGCGAAGTCGGGGCATACCAAGTAGCCTAATGGCAGGGTTTTAGCCCCTCCACATGGGTGCAAAGGATAAGTGATGGATAAGCAACGAGATTTTGTTCTGCGCACAATTGAAGAGCGCGGAGTGAAGTTCATCCGTTTGTGGTTCACCGACGTCGTCGGCACACTCAAGATGGTGGCCGTCGCGCCCGCCGAGATTGAAGGAGCCTTCGCCGAGGGCCTGGGCATCGATGGATCCTCCATTGAGGGCTTTACCCGCGCTTTCGAGGCTGACGTTTTGGCGCATCCTGACCCCACGACATTCCAGATTCTGCCGTGGCGCGGTGAGATTGACCCCACTGCCCGGATGTTCTGCGACATTACGACCCCGGATGGTCAGCCGGCGGTCACGGATCCTCGTTTTGTCCTGAAGCGACAGTTAGAAAAAGCTGCGGACTTAGGCTTCACCTTCTACACCCACCCCGAGATTGAGTTCTATCTGCTCAAGTCGAGTGCTTACGGTGAGAATGGTCCCGAGCCTGTGGATTCTGCGGGGTATTTCGACAATGTTCCTGGTGGCAGCGCTCACGATTTCCGGCGTCGTGCGATTCGCATGCTGGAGGACTTGGGAATCTCTGTGGAGTTCAGTCACCACGAGGCTGGTCCTGGTCAAAACGAGATTGATCTTCGCTACGCCGACGCGCTCACCACAGCGGACAACATTATGACCTTCCGCACCGTGGTCAAAGAGGTTGCAATTGAGCAGGGTGTGTATGCGACCTTCATGCCCAAACCCATGGCGCAACATCCCGGATCAGGCATGCACACGCACATGTCACTGTTTGAAGGAGACACCAACGCGTTCTTCGACGCTGGTGGTAAGTACCAGCTCTCCGCAGTAGGACGATCCTTCGTCGCGGGAATCCTGAAGCACGCTCCAGAGTTCACGGCCATCACCAACCAGTTCGTCAACTCCTACAAGCGGCTCTGGGGCGGCCATGAAGCGCCCAGTTATGTCACCTGGGGTCACAACAACCGCAGCGCCCTCGTGCGTGTTCCGCTCTATAAGCCGGGTAAAGGCCAAAGCGCGCGAATCGAGTACCGAGCGATGGACTCTGCAGCCAACCCCTACCTTGCGTTTGCTGTGCTTCTGGCCGCGGGCTTGAAGGGCATTTCGGAGAACTATGAGCTACCCGCCGAAGCCGAAGACACCGTGTGGGAGTTGAGCGAGGGTGAGCGTCGAGCTCTGGGATATGAGCCGCTTCCCGCGAGCTTAGACAGGGCCCTCTCGCTCATGGAAGACAGTGAACTTGTCGCTGACACACTGGGCGAGCAGGTGTTCAACTATGTGTTGTTGAACAAGAAGCGCGACTGGAACACCTACCGCGCTCAGGTAACCCCTTACGAGCTCGCCAGTAATCTCGAGATTCTCTAGCCCATCAGAGGATGTCGCGGACTCCGTCACCCCTATCCTCGCTGGCCAAAGCTGGCTTTGCGAGGCTAGACGAGGCCAGAGCGCGCATCGATGCGCATGAATTCTCTGCCGAAGACTTTTCTGCAGCAGCCGATCCTGACCTCGCTCTCAAGACTGTTTCGGATGTCGCCGAGAGGGATCCCAGCCGGTTTAGCAAACTATGGTCTGTTAGTGAACACCGAGAATCTCTCGTTCTGCTCGCTGGCGCGAGTTCGGGTCTAGGAGACTTCCTCAAGCGCCACCCTGACCAGTGGGACCTCATCCATAAGCCTCTGCGTTCGCTTCCCCGCGACATCGAGTACCTCGCGATCTTCCGGGATGCCATCGCGGGGCTTAGTGCAGAAAACGCCGCGATGGCTCTGCGAGTCGCCTATCGCCGACAGCTCTGCCGACTCGCTCTGTGGGATACCCGCCAGAGCTCACCGGTCGCCGTCGTCGACCAGGTCGCGATGGCGCTGGCGGATATGGCCTCAGCCGCGCTGGACGCTGCGCTGGATATCGCCCGTGGACACCATGGTCTGAGCGCCGCAGAGGTCCCGCTGGCCATCATCGGTATGGGTAAGGCGGGAGCGGCAGAGCTCAACTACCTCAGTGATGTCGATGTGATTTATGTCACTGATGTGCCAGAGGGCGGTGATCCCAGCGTCGTTGTAAAGGGCGCAGAGACCCTTGCTCGCGAGACCGCGAGATATCTCATGGAGTTTGGGGTGGAGCCGGGGCTCTGGGAGGTCGATCCCAATCTGCGTCCTGAAGGGAAAGACGGTGCGCTGGTGCGCACACTGGAGTCACATCTGGCCTACTACGAACGGTGGGCCCACGATTGGGAGTTTCAGGCCCTGATTAAGGCTCGGCCTCTAGCAGGAGACCGCGCCCTCGGTATCGCCTACCGAGAAGCACTGGAGCCACTCATTTGGCAAGCCTCGAGTCGGCCAGGCTTCGTCGAACAAGTGCAGCGTATGCGCGAGCGCGTGACTGACAACATCCCTGCTGACCAAGTGGAGTACCAAATCAAGCTGGGTCCCGGCGGACTTCGAGATATTGAGTTCACCATTCAGCTACTCCAGCTCGTCCACGGCGCGCACGATGACACTGTGCGAAAACTGGATACCTTGGGGGCTTTGAGAGCTCTCAGCGAAGCGGGATATGTAGGCCGCGCTGAGGCGGCCGAGTTTGATCACGCTTATCGAACGCTTCGGGTGCTCGAGCACCGAATCCAGCTGGGCGCTCTGAAGCGCAGCCACGTGATGCCGCAGAGCGAAGAGGCGCTTCGGGTGCTCGCCCGGCACACGAAGCTCGCCGACACGGCAGAGAGCTTGGTGGAGCACTGGCGAGGGATTCAGCGCTCTGTTCGCAGCCTGCATGAGCGCCTCTTTTACCGGCCACTGCTCTCTGCGGTGGCAGGCCTCGAAGACCAGGGCGTGGAGCTCACGAGTGAGCAAGCAGCGTTGCGTCTCCAAGCTTCAGGCTTTAGAAACCCTGAGGGTGCGCTCCATCACATTGGGGCCCTCACTCAGGGTGTGTCCCGCAGTTCTGCCATCCACAAGACATTACTTCCGGTCCTCCTCAAGTGGCTCGCGGAGGGCACCGACCCCGATGGTGGTCTGCTCGCCTTCCGCCAACTCAGTGATGACCTGGGGGAGTCCTATTGGTTCCTTCGGATGCTTCGTGATTCATCAGGAGCTGCCGGGAGATTGATGACGGTGCTGGGGACAAGCGCATTTGTGGCGAAACTGTTTGGGCGCGTCCCTGAGGGTGCCGCATGGCTGGACAATGATGACGATCTCGCCCCGAGGGAGCTCTCGTCCCTGCGTGAGGAGGTAGCAGCGACGCTCGAGCGCCACCAGGACAGTGAGGACACTGCCAAAAAAGCTCTCCGAGGATTCAGGCGCCGGGAGCTGTTGCGCATCGCTCTCTCCAGCATGGTCGGTGTGAGCGACATTACGCAGGTGGGGCGAGCGCTCACCGACCTCTCAAGGGCTTTCCTCGAGGGAATCGTCACCTTGGCCCGCACACCCGATGATGGAATCGAGTTTGCCCTTATCGCGATGGGCAGACTCGGCGGGGCCGAGTTGAGCTTTGGGTCAGATCTGGATGTGGTCTATGTCTTCAGGGACGTAGGAGCCGCAGAGAACGCTCACAGTGTCGCAGAGCGGATTGTCAAGGACATCACCCGGTTGAGCGAGGATGTGCTGTTCCCGGTTGATCTCGATGCTGGACTGCGCCCGGAGGGTAAGAATGGCCCGATCGTGCGCAGCCTGGACGCCTATGCGGCCTACTACGAGCGTTGGGCGCTCGGCTGGGAAGCGCAGGCACTTCTGAGGGCAGCGAGCTATGTCGGAGATGAGGCACTAACCACTGATTTCCTCGATATGGCAGCGACGTATCGCTATCCGAAAGTGTTCCGCGAGGAAGAGGCCCGAGAAATTAGGCGTATCAAGGCCCGCGTTGAGGCTGAGCGGCTTCCGCAGGGAGCTGATGCCTCTCGCCATCTGAAGCTTGGTCGTGGCTCGCTCAGCGACGTGGAGTGGGCTGTCCAACTGTTGCAGCTTCAGCATGGGCATGACTATCCCGACATTCGATCAGCCTCAACACTGGAAGCTTTGGAGCGCATCGAAGACAACGGTCTCCTCGCTCAAGCTGATGTCGAGCTTCTTCGGGAGGCGTGGCTCCTGGCATCGCGGATTAGGACGGCTCTGGCCCTCTTTGGTGAGTCTTCGACAGATGTTCTCCCCAGTGACCGTGTGGGGTTGGAGGGCGCAGCCCGCCTCATGGGATACCCGCCCCGAAGCGCGAGTGTGCTGGAGGAGACCTACCTCCGAGTCACTCGGCGCGCTCGGGTGGTGTTTGAGCGCGTCTTCTATGGACACGAGGCTTAACGGCCTGGTGGGCCCCATCCCACGATAGGGCCCACCAGAGTCTGTCTCTCGAATTAGACGCCGTAGTACAGCTCGAACTCGAAGGGGTGAGGACGCTGCGCCATCGGCAGAATCTCGTTCTCACGCTTGAAATCGATCCAGGTCTCAATGAGGTCCTCGGTGAAGACACCACCAGCGAGCAAGAACTCGTGGTCGTTCTCCAACGCGACAAGGGCTTCCTCCAGTGAACCAGGAACCTGGGGGATAGCTTTGGCTTCCTCCGGGGGCAGTTCATAGAGGTCCTTGTCGACGGGCTCGTGAGGCTCAATCTTGTTCAGGATTCCATCCAGACCCGCCATCATCTGCGCAGCAAAGGCGAGATACGGGTTGCTGGCCGCATCAGGAGCACGGAACTCGATCCGCTTGGCTTTCGGGTTGGTTCCGGTAATCGGGATACGAATCGCTGCCGAGCGGTTTCCCGCCGAGTAGACCAGGTTCACGGGAGCTTCGAACCCCTTGACCAAGCGGTGGTAGCTGTTGAGGCTGGGGTTGGTGAAGGCCAGAAGCGCAGGTGCGTGCTTCAGAATTCCACCGATGTACCAGCGAGCGATGTCGGAGAGCCCGCCATAGCCCTTCTCGTCGTAGAACAGTGGCTTGCCGTCGTTCCACAGCGACTGGTGGGTGTGCATACCCGATCCGTTGTCACCGAAGAGGGGCTTGGGCATGAAGGTCGCCGTCTTGCCCCACTGCAGTGCGGTGTTCTTGACGATGTACTTGAACTTCAGAATGTCATCGGCCGCGTTCACCATGGTGTTGAAGCGGTAGTTGATCTCCGCCTGACCACCGGTTCCCACCTCGTGGTGAGAGCGCTCAACGATAAGGCCCGCTTCTTCAAGCTTCAGGCAGATGTCATCGCGCAGGTCAGCGAAGTGATCCACGGGAGACACGGGGAAGTAACCACCCTTGTAGGGGGTCTTGTTGGCGAGGTTTCCGCCCTCTTCCATGCGACCGCTGTTCCAGGCGCCCTCAATGGAGTCCACCTCGTAGAAGCTGCGGTTCTGGCGGACGTCGTACCGAACGTCGTCGAAGATGTAGAACTCGGCCTCAGGTGCAAAGAACGCGGTATCCGCGATACCTGTCGAGGCGAGGTACTTCTCCGCCTTGTGCGCCACCTGGCGGGGGTCACGACTGTAGATCTCACCGTTGCGGGGGTTGTAAATGTCAAACACCATAACGAGGGTCAGCTCGTCGCGGAATGCATCCACATATGCGGTGGTGACATCGGGAATCAACTGAAGATCAGACTCGTGAATCTGCTGGAATCCGCGGATGGAGGAACCATCGAACAGCTGGCCGACGGTGAAGAACTCTTCGTCAACCGAGTGGGCGGGGATGTTGAAGTGCTGCTGCACTCCAGGCAAATCGGTGAAACGGATGTCAAGGAACTTGACGTCCTTTTCTTTGATGTACTTCAGGACTTCCGAAGAGTTCTTAAACATGCTGGTCACTCCTGTTATTTCGTGGGATTGAGTGTGGCTGGGGTTCCAACCTGCTCCGACAGTATCCCCGCGCAATTTCTCGGTCATATCCGGATTGTTTCCTCTGTGTTACATCAGGCTGGCAACCTACACTGGAGGGGTGGTGGATGAGGAGTATTGGCCGGGCAAGAAGTTTGGTCTTCCTCAGGACGGCCCGAGGTCAACACCGACCTACCTTCGACGGGTTGCGGGTCTTGGCATCGACTGGGCCATTGCGGTCGGTATCTCGGTGCTCTTTTTTGACTACAACGGGATGTGGACGCTCGCCATCTTTATCGTCCTGCAGGTGCTCGGCGGATTGTTGGTGGCGGGATCCCCTGGCCACCTCATCACGGGCATGCGCATCGCACCGATTAGGGGAGGAGCGCTGGGGATTCTGCCCCCGCTGATTCGGCCGCTACTCGTCGCTCTGGTGATTCCTGCGGTCATCGTCGATGAGGACCAACGAGGAGCTCACGATCGCCTGGTGGGGACGATTCTTGTCCGTCGTTAGCGAGGCTTAGGCGCGCGCGCTTTGGTGGGGTCGATTCCCTTGGGGACAGGCATGTTGGGTCCGCTCTTCAACGAGTTGAGGCGGTGAGAGACCGCGAGAACTTCAGCTTTCCGCAGAGAATTCTTGAAAGACTTGAGGGTCTTGTTGAGTTTGTGGAGTGGTGTTGAATCGGCATCCGGTCCGACATAGACAAAGTGCACCGGAATCTCGGGAACGGCCCGGAGGACAGCTCGACGCTCATCCTCGAGCATCTTCTTCGTTTTTGTTTTTGAGCCCTCGGCAATAAGGACGACCCCTGGTTTACCCACCGCTCGGTAAACCGCTTCCTGGGTTCTGGGGTTCACAGCAACAGGGAACTCGCTCGCCTGCCACGCGCGGCGCAGTGCGCTCCGCAACACAGCTCCTACGGCGCCTGGTTGGCCAGAAATCTGCTGATACGCGGTGCGCTCAGCGCGCTGCCCCAGAACCACCAGAGTGAGGAGGATCGCAAGCAGGATTCCCGTGATGATGTAGAGAATCAGGGTGAGGATGCTGCCACCGGAGATGAGGATTGCCGCCCCCACGCCCGCCACGATGGGCACGATGAGCGTCAACAGAAGCAGCGGGACAAGAAGCTTGTCGGACTTCTTGGTGAGGTTGAAAATTTGCCAGAGCTGCTTGATGCGGCCGGGCTCTTTCTCCGAGGAATCCTTTTTCGCCATGATGTCTTCTCTCCTGGTGACGGGGTGCGCTAAATGCCCAAGTCGGCGTCGAAGTCGCCGGCTTCGAGACGGTCCTTGACCATGGTCAAGAAGCGCGCAGCATCGGCGCCGTCCACGATTCGGTGGTCATAGGACAAAGCAAAGAAGACGGTCTGACGAATTGCAATGGAATCATCCCCGTTGTGCGTCACCACGACCGGCTTCTTCTGCACAATTCCCGTCCCAAGAATCGCCACCTGGGGCAGGAACACCACAGGGGTGTCAAAGAGCGCACCCCTCGATCCGGTATTTGTCACGGTAAAGGTTCCACCGGCCAATTCGTCAGGGCTCAGAGCGTTGGTGCGGGTGCGCTCGGCCAGATCCGCGATGTCTTTCGCGATTCCCGCGATGTTCTTCTCCCCAGCGTTTTTCAACACAGGGGTGAGAAGCCCGCGTTCGGTGTCGACAGCGATGGAGATGTTCTCGGTCGCTGGGTAGACGATGGTTTCGCCCTCAACGACAGCGTTGATGATGGGGAACACGCGAAGGGCCTCCGCTGCTGCCTTCACGAAGAAAGGCAAGAAGCTGAGTTTGACGCCGGTGACCTGGTGGAACTGGTCCTTGGCTGCTTGACGAAGCTCAGCAACCTCGGTGACATCGACTTCAACGACACTGGTGAGCTGAGCGGTCTGCTGCATGGAGGCAACGGCGCGCTCGGCGATGACCTTACGCAAACGACTCATCGGCACTGATGTGCCGCGAAGAGCGGATGCTTCAACGACCGTGGGAGCAGTCACTGGTGCGGGTGCAGCACCTCCACCAGCCTTGGCCAGCACGTCTTCTTTACGGATGCGACCTCCGACACCAGTGCCGGTAACGCTGGCGAGATCCACACCGTGGTCGTTCGCAAGCTTCCGGACAATGGGGGTGACGTAGGGCATCGCACGCGAGCCGGTAGGAACCGGCTGTGGCAAACCAGAAGGAGCCACGGCAGGAGCAGGTGCGGGCGCAGGAGGAGCAACGGCGGGTGGAGCTGCAGCCGGAGCAGGTGCCGCAACAGGGGGTGCCGGGGGTGCTGCCACGGGTGGTGCTGCCGGAGCAGCTGGGGCTTCCACAACAGGAGCCGCGACTGGCTCAGGCGCTACAGCTGGCTCAGGAGCCGAAA
>CAYGLJ010000003.1:10212-14989 GCA_964350865.1 uncultured Microbacteriaceae bacterium | reverse complement strand
TCCACAACAGGAGCCGCGACTGGCTCAGGCGCTACAGCTGGCTCAGGAGCCGAAACTGGCTCAGGTGTGGGAGCCGCAGCAGGAGCTGCAGCTTCAGGAGCGGCCGGAGCGGCGGCGGCACCACTGCCATCGCCGACTCGGACGAGGACGGCGCCAACCTCCACGGTCTCGTCCTCCGCCACAAGAATCTCTTCGATCACGCCAGCAATAGGAGAGGGAATCTCGGTGTCGACCTTGTCGGTGGAGATTTCTACTAAGGGCTCATCCACGGCAACAGTGTCGCCAACATTCTTCAGCCAGCGCGTCACGGTGCCTTCGGTGACGCTTTCGCCGAGGGCGGGGAGGGTTACATCTTGACTCATGGTGGTGGGTCTCCTTGTGAGAGGGGGTGTGGGTGACTACATCGCGTGCAGGGGTTTGCCTGCGATGGCCATGAACGCTTCTCCGAGCGCTTCGTTTTGGGTGGGGTGCGCGTGGAGCAACGGTGCGACATCTTCGGGGTACGCATCCCAGTTGACAGCCACCTGGGCTTCGCCAATCAGCTCACCCACGCGGGCGCCAATCATGTGAACACCCAGGATGGGGCCATCGACCTGGCGAATCACCTTGATAGATCCCGCGGTTTCCAGAATGTGGCTCTTACCGTTCCCTGCGAGGTTGTAGTCGTAGACCGCTACGGCGGAGTCTCCAAACTCCTCCTTGGCGGCAGCCTCGGAATAACCGACGGAGGCAACCTCAGGCTCTGAATAGGTGACCTTGGGAATATTGCGATCGATTACGACCATGGGGTTCAAGCCAGCGAGCTCCTCGGCCACGAAAATACCGTGCTGGAATCCGCGGTGGGCGAGTTGGATACCGGGCACAATGTCACCCACAGCAAAAACACCTGGGACATTGGTGCGCAAACGCTCATCGGTGAGGACGTAGCCGCGATCCATCGCGACACCGACCTCTTCGAAGCCCATACCGTCGGTCTTGGGACCGCGTCCCACGGCAACCAGCAGAAGGTCCGCCGTTTCGGTCGTCCCGTCCTCCAGGGTCACCGTCACGCTGGTGTCATCCTGGGTGGCGGACTGGAATCGCACTCCCGTGTGGAAGTTGATACCGCGCTTGCGGTAGGCACGCTCGAACTGCTTCGAGATCGACTCGTCTTCGGCAGGAACCAGATGGGGGAGACCCTCGATGATGGTCACCTCGCTTCCAAAGGAGCGCCACACGCTGGCAAACTCGACGCCGATAACCCCACCGCCGAGAACAAGGACCTTGTTGGGGATCCAGTCCAACTGGAGCGCCTGCTCGGAGGTGATGATGCGACCACCGATGTCGAGACCCGGGAGTGACTTCGGGTACGAGCCAGTCGCGAGAATGACGTTCTTGCCGACCACAGTGTCCTCACCGACAGCAACAGTGGTGGGAGAAACGAGTCGACCCGTTCCCTCAATCGTGGTGATGCCACGAGCCTTGATCAGACCCTGGAGACCCTTGTGCTTGGAGGCGACAATGCCATCGCGATAGGTGTTGACAGCGGGGAGGTCAACGCCCTCCAGAGTGGCGCGCACGCCAAACATGTCTGAGTGCCGCGCCGAGTCAGCTACCTCGGCAGCGTGAAGGAGAGCTTTCGTGGGGATACAACCGACGTGAAGACAGGTGCCACCGACCTTGTCTTTTTCTATCAAACCCACGGTCATGCCCAGTTGGCTGGCGCGCAATGCGGCGGCGTACCCTCCCGATCCTGCTCCGAGAACGACAAGGTCAAAAGTGTGCTCAGCCACGTGTGAGGGACTCCCTATTCAGCGATTTTCGACAACATTCCGCCACGACGACATGCAGGGCCGGACGGCAATCGTGCACAAGCCTACTACCTGATGACTATGACCAAACAGGTGCTCACCTAGGAGAGCACAACGTCGAGCACCGTCCGGGTGAGAGCACCGGAGGCTCCTTTAGGGGTATAGCCAAACGCGCCTGACGAGTTATTCGCTGGGCCTGCGATATCCAGGTGAGCCCACGGGATTCCCTCGCCCACGAATTCCTGCAAAAAGACCCCGGCCAGGAGCATTCCACCAAGAACTTCACCCGGTTTCGCATTAGCGATATCGGCAACATCCGAGGAGAGCAGCGAGCGAAGCTCACGGGGAAGCGGCATCCCCCAGACCCGCTCACCGACACGCGTCGCTGACGCCTCAACCTCAGCAATGGCCTCGGGGGTGCCCATGAGACCGGCGTAGCGCTCACCCAGAGCAATCCGGGCAGCACCCGTGAGTGTCGCGATGTCCATGATGAGGTCGGGGCGGAGCTCCGAGGCGAGCGCCAAACCATCCGCCATCACCAACCGACCCTCGGCGTCAGTGTTGAGGATCTCGACAGTCTTACCACCCTTGATGGTGATGACGTCATTGGGCCTGGATGCGCTACCGCTCGGCATATTCTCCGCAAGGCACAGATAGGCCGTGATGCTGGTGGAGGACGATAGTGCGCTTGCCGCCACGGTAGCGGCGGCCATGACGGCAGCGCCCGTCATGTCATATTTCATGCCGACCATGGCATTCGGGGCCTTGAGGGAGAGCCCTCCGGAGTCAAAAGTGATGCCCTTACCCACGAGCGCGACATGTCTGCTGGGGTTTTTCGGTCGGTAGCGCAGAATCATCAAACGAGGCGGGTTCTGTGACCCCTTGCCCACGGCACTAATTCCGCCCATTCCTTCGGCGAGCAGTCTCTTTTCATCGAGTACCTCAATCTCAAGACCGCTTCCCTCAGCGAATGATGTGACGTGGTCGACGAAGCTGACGGGGTTCAACACATTGGGAGGCATCGTGACCAGGTCTCGAACGCGCCAGACAGCCTCAGCGGCGACCAGAGCGCGTGATAGGGCGCTCTCGTCGCACCTTCCGAGGAATGCAAGGGTTGGCCGGGCGTCGTCGGCTGATTTGCCCGGTTTCTGCACTCGGTGAGAACCCAGGAGGGCTCCCTCCACGACAGCAGTGAGCTCGTCACCTGATGTCGCCAGCGCAAACACCACGCGCTCACCTTTCGAGATTTGCAGCGCTGCGTACCCGGCGGCTTCGCGGAGCCGATCAGAGGTGATCGGGTCTTCTCCTAAGCCGGTGAACACGACGCTTCGCACACTAAGGCTCGGCGGGGGTCCTTGGCGCCAAGCGCTGTCAAGGGAGCCATCCGCGTCGATGGCTGTTGCGAGCGAGGTAAGCGCCTCGAGCGTCTCCTGAGGGAGTCCCGGTGCGTGCACTGCGGCACCGTTGTCAGTCTTCTGGAGTCCTACAACAAGGATGTCGTGGGGACCCAGAGCGTCGGGGGAGTCAAGAAAGGAAGGCGTAGGCAGAGTCATGGCTCAATCGTATCGAGCGAATTGTTATCGCTCTGGGCGAAGCCTCCCGTTTCGTCAAGGTCCGCTCGCTAGCATGGGCCTATGTTTCGAGATGAGATTTTCCGAGAGGCCATGGAACTTTCTGACGTTCCTCGTGGGCTTCCCCTCGTCGCGGGATTAACCGGCTTTGCAGATGCGGGAGGGGCCGTTAGCCAGGTTAACAAGTACGTTTTCGAGACCCTGGAAACCCAGCGCGTGGGAGCTTTTGTGAACGACCTGCTCGTTGACTACCGAGCTCGGCGCCCCCTGTTCCACTTCGAGGAAACATCGCTCACGTCCTATGAGCCCCCACGGCTCTCCCTTGACCTCGTCAAAGATGAATTGGGGTCTCAGTTCCTATTCCTGTCAGGCTATGAGCCTGACTTCCGCTGGGAGCAGGTGAGTGACACTGTCCTCGACCTCATCGATGACCTTGCGGTGGAGAGCAGCTCGTGGGTCCACGCAATTCCTATGCCTGTCCCGCACACCCGGAGCTTGGGCGTTACTGTCAGCGGAAACCGCGAAGACATTACGGACGCGCTGTCGGTCTGGAGGCCCACGACAAGCGTCCCGGGCACCCTGATGCACTTGATCGAATACCGCCTCCAGGAGTCAGGACACCCCACGGCGGGCTTTGTGGTGTTGGTTCCTCATTACCTTGCTGACACCGAGTTCCCTGATGCTGCCATTGCGGCCCTGCAGAGCGTCAGTCAGGCAACCGGCCTTATTTTTCCCACGGACGCGTTGCGGGAATCTGGTCGCCTGTTCCTCCAAGGGATTGCCGAGCAGGTGGAAGACAACCATGAGTTGCGAAAACTTGTCGACACCCTCGAGAGTCGCCATGACTCGTATATGCAGGACAACCCGGTGCCCTCACCGTTGATGGGTGCCGATGGAGAGATCCCGAACGCGGATGACATCGCTCAGGAATTGCAGGACTTTCTTGCCAAGCGCGGCGACCAAGAAGCACCGGGAGAGGTTCTCGACGAAACATAGGGCTCGCGGGGCGGTGATGTCCGGTGATGAAGTCGAATCGTGACATAATGTGGGGGAAGGCCCTGCAAGTTCACGTTCGTGAAACTTGACAAGGGTTTTCTTACTGCCCGTCACACAGTGGAGCAGGTGGCTTATGGCTCAGCGCACACCGTCCGAGTTGAGTGCGGGAAAAAAGCCAGAGAAAAAGAGTCTCTTGGATCGCGTTCGTAGTTTTGGGCGTGGTTCCTCACAATCTGACAAGAAAGCAGCACCAACACCTGTGACCCCAGCAGCGACTAAGTCCGCCTCCACATCTGCACCCTCCAAGACTGCCTCTGCGACCGCAGCACAGAAGCCGGCGGCCAAGAAGACTTCAGCAACAAAAGCGCCAGCGAATAAGACTGCTGTCAAGAAGCCTGTTGCTCGCAAACCTGCCGCGAA
>CAYGLJ010000003.1:0-10112 GCA_964350865.1 uncultured Microbacteriaceae bacterium | reverse complement strand
GCGAAGGCCCCTGCGGCCAAGAAAGCTGCTGAGAAGAAGCCTGCGGCTAAGAAGGCCGTGGCGACGAAGTCCTCCGCACCCAAGGCACAGGTGACGAAATCAGCGGCGAAAACTCCCGCGAAGAAGGCCGCTCCTGCCAAGTCAACACCGAAGGCCAGTGCAACCAAACCCAAAACTGCCACCGCGAAAGCCTCCGGCACAGCGTCTGGTGCAAAGGCGCCTGCGAAGACACCTGCCGCACCGAAATCTACGCCCAAGGCGAGCGGCACCACGCGAGGGAAAAAAGCAACCTCTGCGGCGGAAGCTCCTGGGGGCGACGCGGATGATGAGCCTGACGTCATCGAAGTGGCTGGTGCCTCTGATGACTCAGAGACCGATGTGGCCCCTGATGCGGTAGCCGAGAAGCTGGGTGCCGAGATCATCGCCGGGCTTGCGGAAGCTGCCTTAGATGATGAGGATGACGCCGAAAAGGCCGTGCTACCGCAGGGCGCCCTGGTGCTCTCGAGCACGGATGACGATGACGCACCCATCATTTCCACCACCATCACGGGTGCTACAGCTGACCCTGTCAAGGACTATCTGAAGCAAATCGGTAAAGTTGCTCTGCTCAACGCTGAGCAAGAGGTCGAACTTGCATTGCGCATTGAGGCTGGCCTTTTTGCCGAAGAGAAGCTTTCCGCGCTCACCGCGTCCCAGCGCACGACAAAGCTCGCTCGGGAACTCCACGAGATTGCGAAAGATGGACAGCGGGCGAAGAATCACCTCCTCGGAGCTAACCTGCGTCTCGTGGTGTCGCTGGCAAAGCGATACACCGGTCGAGGTATGCAGTTCCTGGACCTCATTCAAGAGGGAAACCTCGGTTTGATTCGCGCAGTCGAAAAGTTCGACTACACCAAGGGCTTCAAATTCTCGACCTATGCCACGTGGTGGATTAGGCAGGCCATTACGCGCGCAATGGCAGATCAAGCACGCACGATTCGTATCCCCGTGCACATGGTCGAAGTCATTAACAAGCTGGCTAGGGTGCAACGCCAGATGTTGCAAGACCTCGGTCGTGAGCCCACGCCCGAAGAACTTGCCCGCGAACTCGATATGACGCCCGAAAAGGTTGTCGAGGTTCAAAAATATGGTCGCGAGCCCATCTCGCTCCACACCCCTCTGGGTGAGGACGGCGACAGCGAGTTCGGTGATCTCATCGAGGACACTGAGGCTGTAGTCCCAGCGGATGCGGTGGGATTCACCATGTTGCAACGTCAGCTGGAAATGTTGCTCGATTCGCTCTCAGAGCGCGAAGCAGGCGTGATTCGTATGCGGTTTGGTCTTGGCGATGGCATGCCCAAGACGTT
The DNA here is from genome assembly GCA_964350865.1 of uncultured Microbacteriaceae bacterium. Classification (GTDB taxonomy): domain Bacteria; phylum Actinomycetota; class Actinomycetes; order Actinomycetales; family Microbacteriaceae; genus Pontimonas. Next base: position 8,766 of record CAYGLJ010000003.1, on the reverse strand, counting down.
GGACCAAATAGGAGACACCTTCGGTGTCACTCGTGAGCGCATTCGCCAAATAGAGTCCAAGACAATGGCGAAATTGCGCCACCCGTCCCGCTCGCAGGCTCTCCGCGACTACCTCGAGTAAAACCTGTGGGTAAATTTCCCTCTTTCGTCATCGCGAAACTCCTGCGGTTTCTCACGCGATTGCGCGGAGGGGGTTCGGCCTTTCCCGGTCTTGCCCTCCTGAAACTGCGTCCCCATGTTCTCTCGGAAACTCTGGGGGCGCTGCCTCGGGGGACCGTCTTTGTGTCCGGGTCCAATGGGAAGTCCACGACGACCACGATGATGGCGTCGCTCATGCGCGCCCACGGTCTCTCCGTGTTCACCAATCCTGCCGGTGGCAATTTGCCCCAAGGCTTGGCCTCCGCAGTGGTAGGTGCCGCCGATCTGACGGGGCGTGTCTCGGCAGATATCGCTGTCCTTGAGGTTGACGAAGCCTATGCGGGAATTATTGCCGACGCACTCACTCCTGACTGGGTGGTTCTGACTAACCTCCAAGTCGATCAGCTGAATCGCTTCGGGGAACCCGAGAACGTGTATCGAATGTTGCGTGATCTTGCCGCCCGCGCACGAGTCGGCGTCATCGTCAATGGTGCGGATGCCAACCTGGTCGCTCTGGGAGCTGAGGTCGCTCATCGAGGGTCCAGGGTCGACTTCATTGACCTTTCCCCAGAGGCTCTCACGAGTGCTGCACACGGTGTCGTGGCGGCACCACTTTTCGCCGAAGGGCCAGCGAGGCTCCCAGGCGCCCCTGTCGTGACGTTGGTGTCGACGGAGGGTCAGAGAGCGACAGTCCGAATCGGCGACAGCACTCTCGAGTGCGATCTTCCCGCCCCCGGTTTGCACTACGCCGTCGACGCTGCTCTCGCGCTCGGATCTTTGGCTTTGGTTCTTGGCACGCCTGTCGACCTCGACGCCGCGCGCTCTGCCATGACTTCTGGTGTTCCGGTCTATGGCCGCGGGGAAGTGATTTCTCACAAGGGTGCACAGATAGCGCTCACGATGATGAAAAACCTCCCCAGTTTGCAGGTCAACATCGATGCAATGAGCGACTCCCCGGAGCTTGTGTGGGTGGCGGTAGATGAGGGAACGCCGGATCCTTCCTGGCTTTATGACGTAGACCTCGGCCGCATAGATCATGTAGACGTCCTCACCGGCACAAAAGCGTGGCAGTGGGCTGTTTTCCTCGAATACCGGGGGATTCCCTACGGTCAGGTAATTGAAGACTCTGCGGAGGCACTTTCTGCCGTTCGAGCAATGGCGCTAGAGCGAGACGTCAAGGTGACTGCGATCGTTAATTACGAGCAGATGATGCTGATACGGCGACTCGCCGGCTACAAAGAACTTGAGGGCGCGCGATGACACAGTGGTTCACAATCGCGCGAGTACTGCCTGAGCGCCTTGGATTGAATGGAAGCACGGCGTCGGCCGAGATTTTGGCCATGACTTTGCGTCACATGGGCCATGAGGCGTCCATTGTCGACATCCACAGTCCAGCTGATGCGCCCAGCACTGTGGACATCGTCACTATGGGGAGTGGTTCCACCTCGCAACTCGCCCCCGCGGCGACTGACTTGATCGCTCTGGTTCGAACCTTTGAGCACTGGAAGAATTCTGGGGCGCACTGGGTCGCCATCGGTATGGGCTGGGATCTCCTGGGGGAGTCCTTGGTGACGGCAGAGGGAGACACCGTCCCCGGGGCGGGAATTTTTCCCTCCCGTGCCGATTATCGTGCCGGGCGGTTTTCCGGCGAGGTTCGAGGCGTGGACCTCGCCGGCCGCGAGAGTGCCGGCTATATCAATCAGGTCGGCACCAGTGAGCTGTGGGGCGATGCACAGCCACTCCTGAAGCTTCAGGGTGTGCCGGAGGGATGGCCTGAACAGGAGGGGCTACGTGCGCCCCACCTTTTTGCCACCAGACTGGGCGGGCCAGCCCTCGCTCTCAATCCGCACTGGGCCCTCGATATTTCTGCCGATGTGCTGGCGTCACGGGGGCTTCACCCAGAACCCGGTGATTTCCACAGCCGTGTCGAGGCAGCTGCAGCTCGAGCACGAGCGTTAATTGTGGGACGACTTAGTTCTCGTCGATAAATTTTCGAGATACGTGTGGGGCAAGGGAGGCCACCACTTCGTCACCAATGGTGTCGGCCCACGAGGCCCAGTCCTCCGCGCGGGGCGAATTGCCTCGAGAGTCACCCCAGAGCGTGACCCATTCGCCAACCGGCGGAAGCGGGGCGTCATCCTCAGACCTGATGGTGAGGTGATCGGCCTCCACAGTCTCGATCAGATAGCGGACTCCGTCGTAGTTCACCCAGCCGCGACCATCCTGAGGAGGCAAGAGTCCATCGCCGAATCCCATTCCTAGCGTGGCCTTGTCGCCTCCCGGGCTGTGTGAGAGCACCTGGGCGTGAACTGACATGACCGGGTCGAAACCCATGTCCTGTGCGGTGCGGTCATCAAAGGGAGACACCCCATAAACGATGATGCCGATTCGAACCATATCGAGTCGGGTTTCTGGCAATTCTGCAGCCGCGGCAGAGGCCGCAATATGAAGAATCGACGGAGATAGTCCCGCAGCACGAGCGATGGCGACAGCATCATGGAAGCGCTGGAGGGAGGTTCTGTCCTCCTCCCAGGAGGTGTCGGCGAGGTGAGACCAGATACCGACAACAGTGATGTGACCCTCTTTTTCCAGGGCAGCAGCATGACGCACCAGGTCCGGCCAGTCCTCTGCTAGGGCGCCGTTCCGGTGGAGGCCCGTGTCAATTTTGAGGTGAACGCGGGTATTCATCGATGGCGCCTGCTCCGCCAGGAGGTCGAGTTGCCAGGTGCCAGAAATCCCTAAGTCCAGCTTCGCCCGCGCACCAGCACCAAAGTCACTGGTGGGGGAGTGCAGCCAACAGAGAAGCGGAATGCTCGGTTCGACCTCTCGCACTGCTATTCCCTGCGCGATATCCAACACGGCGAGCGCATCGGCTCCCGCTTCCCGAGCGGCTCGCGCAAGGGTGAGGCCGCCGTGTCCATAGGCCTCAGACTTCACCGCGATCATCAGCTGGGCATCTCCGGCCAGTGTGTCCTTGGCGTGTGCGACGTTGGCTCGAAAAGCAGGCAGCGATATTTCCGCGTAACAGCGTGGCTCTAGTTCCATATCTTGACCACCCGGGGAGCCAACTGGGCTACAAGCAGCGCCACGGGGCGGGAGCACCACTCTGACCACTCGGTAACGCTGGGGTCTTGTCCCCAAATAGTCACCACGTCGCCAAGCTCCGCCGGCGCATCACCAATGTCGAGAACCATCTGATCCATGGCGATCCGCCCTGCAACCCTGTGACGGTTGCCACCCAGAGATACCTCGCCTTTCGTTGACGCGCTCCTTGGCACACCGTCGGCGAAACCCACGCTTACGAGGGCCAGGGTGGTCTCGGACGCAGTCCTGTACTGGTAGCCATAGGACACAGGGGTTCCCGCAGGGACCCGCTTGAGCGACACGACATCGCCTTCCAGAGTGACGACGGGACGCGAGCCCTCTAGCCAGCTCGAGGAACTTGGCACATCGTGCGACGCGGGGGCCACCACTGAGCCTTCGATATCTATCGGCGATAGCAACGCCTGGGTTATTCCGGCGTCCTTCGCCAGTGCACTGACGCGAGCAACCCCCAGTCCAAAGGCATTGGATCGTAGGTCGGGAATCAGTCCCCTGGAGGCAAAGTCAGAAAATGCTTCAACGAGTGCCTCCTGGGAGAGCAGCGCTCGTCGCAGTGGGGCGCTCAGCCTAGCTGGCGCGGTCATTCCGTAGGCGGTCTGTCTCGTCGTGCCAGCCGACCACCTTGTCACCTAGGGACTCGCGATACTTGGCGGCGTGGTGACCGCAGAAGAGAAGCTCACCGCTGGCAAGAGTCACGCGAACATAGGCCTGCGCACCGCAGCTGTCGCAGAGGTCCATCGCGCCCAAGGCTGCCGGGATCTCGAGGGGTGCTTCTGTGGTTTCAGATGCTGCGTACGACATTCCATCTCCTCGAGCTTGTTCGGACTGTTGCACTATTCCACCATGTCTTCGTGTCATTCACCTGGCAGACTCTCCCAGTTTCGCCCACCGCGTATTGGCTGTTCCCGGCGGTGTTAGGGGTCCGACGCGGTGGTGAGCAATAGGCTCGGGTCGACAGTTCGCTAGGAAAGAGAGACCGTGGCCTCACCTGATTATTCCGCCAGACATTTGACAGTTCTGGAGGGTCTCGAGGCGGTTCGTAAGCGTCCGGGTATGTATATCGGGTCTACCGATTCCCGGGGACTGATGCACTGTCTGTGGGAGCTTATTGACAACTCTGTTGACGAGTCTGTCGGTGGGCACGGTTCGGACATTACGGTTCAGATTCACGGCGACGGCAGTGTTCAAGTCGAGGACCAGGGCCGCGGCGTACCCGTAGATATTGAGCCCCGCACTGGCCTGACGGGTGTCGAACTTGTTTTCACCAAACTGCACGCTGGCGGCAAGTTTGGCGCAGGTTCCTACGCGGCTTCTGGAGGGCTCCACGGCGTTGGTGCGTCTGTCGTTAATGCACTGGCAGAGCGGCTTGATGTTGAAGTCGATCGCGACGGAAAAACTTGGGGAATGTCCTTTCATCGGGGTGAGCCCGGGATCTTTCATGACACACCAGAGGGTCCGTCGCCGAGCTCACCGTTTGAACCCTTCGTCGATGGCAGCGAGCTCACTGTCCTTGGCACCGTGAAAAAAGGTGTCACCGGAACTCGTGTGCGATTCTGGCCGGACCCTCAGATTTTCGGGAAGGGAGCAGTCTTCGCTCCCGCTGAGCTCACTGAGCGAGCCCGTCAGACAGCATTCTTGGTGCCGGGCTTAGCGATTCACGTCGACGACCATAGTTCGGGTGAACACGTTCGGACGACCTTCTCGGCCGCCGGAGGCCTGTCGGACTTTATGGAATTCCTCGCTCCTGATCAACCCGTCGTGGGCCCATGGCATTTTCATGGTGAAGGCCAGTTTGAGGAGACGGTTCCGGTCTTAGACGACACCGGAAAGCTCGAGTCACGTGATGTCGTGCGCACGGCCGCGGTAGACGTCGTCGTGCAGTGGGGAACGGGTTATGACACGCTCCAAAGGAGTTTTGTGAACATCATCCAGACTCCCAAAGGCGGAACCCACCTTCAGGGTTTCGATCTCGCCCTAGTGAAAACCTTGCGCGCAGAAATCGAGAAGAACGCAAGAAAACTCAAGGTAGGCAAAGACAAGGTCGAAAAGGACGATATTTTGGCCGGGCTCACCGCGATTGTTGCGGTGCGAGTTCCCGAGCCCCAGTTCGAAGGCCAGACAAAAGAGGTGCTCGGTACACCCGGTATCAAGGCCATTGTGTCTCAGGTGGTCTCAGAGGGTTTGGCCCAAAAACTGACCTCGAGTAAGCGGGAAGACAAAGCCTTCGCCGCGCTATTGCAGGAAAAAATCGTGGCCGAGATGAAGACCCGTGTCTCGGCGCGCGCCCTGAAAGAGACTCAGCGACGTAAGAACGCTCTCGAGTCATCCACCCTGCCGACCAAGTTGGTGGATTGTCGGAGCAAAGAGACCGAGGGGAGTGAGCTTTTCATCGTGGAGGGAGACTCCGCGTTGGGAACGGCTAAGTTGGCCCGTGATTCTGAGCATCAGGCGCTACTGCCGATCCGCGGGAAAATCTTGAACACGCAGAAGGCTTCTGTTCAGGACATGCTCGATAACCAAGAGTGCGCGGCGATTATTCAGGTGGTGGGTGCGGGCTCGGGTCGAACGTTCGACGTGACTCAAGCTCGCTACGGAAAGATCATCATCATGTCGGACGCCGATGTCGATGGCGCCCATATTCGTACCCTGCTGCTCACGCTCTTCTTTCGCTATATGCGACCCCTCGTGGAGGAGGGTCGGGTCTATGCGGCTGTGCCGCCTCTGCACCGTGTGGTCGTGAATGGCCGGGGTAAGGCACCTAAAGAAGTCATCTACACCTACTCAGAAGATGAGTTGCGGAGCCTCCTTGACACTCTGCACAGAGAAGGGAAGACCTATCAAGAGCCCATCCAGCGCTACAAAGGCTTGGGCGAAATGGACGCTGATCAACTCGCCGAGACCACGATGAACCGCGACAACAGGATGCTGCGTCGAGTTCGAGTATCAGACGCGGAGAATGCGTCGCGAGTCTTTGAACTGCTCATGGGCAACGAGGTGGCGCCGAGGAGGGATTTCATCGTCCAGGGCCCGGGCTTAGCCTCCGAGCGAATTGACGCCTAGCTTCGCTGCTCGCCGAGCGAGCTCACGCTCCCTTCAAGAATCGCACCAGATGCGTCTCGCTTGGAGTTCTCCGCGGGCAAAGCGATGGCTTGCCCGCGTGGGCCCATCGCCACAGGTTGATAGCCCACAAAGGCGGCGACCACGATGTCTTCGCCCTTGAGGAAAGTGTGAGCTCTTACACCTGATGTTGCACGACCTTTGACGGGGAACTCTGTCAGAGGAGTCCGTTTGACCCTCGCGGATTCAGTCCCGGGGAGAACCTCACTAGAGCCCGAGAGAGTGATGACCGCTGCACGTTCGCGCTCGACTGCGGCCATTGTTACCACCGAATGACCCTCGGGCACCGAGATCCCCTGCATCCCTGCAGCGGGGAGGCCCTGGGGTCTCACAAGGTTCGCAGGGAAATTCAGCAGATTGCCCGCGGATGTGACCCACGCCAGATGGTGGTCATCCGGAGCTATGGCCGCTCCGACCACGGTGTCTCCGTCTTTCAGGGAGAGGAGACTGTGCTGCGGGCGCTCAGGGAGGTCCGCCAGGCTGACGCGCTTGACCACCCCACGCTTGGTTCCCAGAGCGATGGTCGGCCCATCCTCCAGATTAACGACTGCCAGGATTACCCCATCCGCTGAGCTCAGGCCGAGGTATGTCTTGAGTGCTGTTCCTCCAGAAAGCTTCGGTGCTCGCGCGTCAAGGACGGGGAGATCCATCGGGGTAAACGTGTGGAGAACCCCTTCGCTGGTGATGGCACCCAGTGACCCTCGCACGCGGGTGACAACTTGAGCGAGCAGCGCGTCGTGAGCGGACCTCTTGGTCGGCGCAGCCACGTCCTCCGTGGGTTCCAGCCGTCCTGCCAGACCTGAGGCTGAGACCAACACCTCGCAAGGACTGTCGCTGATTTCGAGGTTCTCAGGAGCTTGCGCCGCGCGCGGCGCACTCGGTGTTGCGCCGGAAAGGATTGTCCTCCGCGGAGTGTCGAAGGCCTCCTGTGTCTCTTTGAGTTCGCTCTTCACCCTGGCGCGTATGAGGGCGGGATCCGCGAGAAGAGCTTCGAGTGATGAGATCTCCGCGACGAGCTCGTCACGCTCACTTTCGAGTTCAATGCGAGAAAATTTTGTGAGCCGGCGTAGTCGCAGTTCGAGAATGTACTCGGTTTGCTCTTCCGAGAGGTCGAACACTTCCCGGAGGCGAAGTCCGGCTGTCTTGGAATCATCAGAGGCGCGGATAACCTGAATGACTTCGTCGATATCGAGGATGGCGATGAGTAAGCCCTCCACGAGGTGCAATCGGGCCTTTCGTTGCGCGAGGCGATGCACTGACCGTCTCGTGACAACCTGAATTCGATGGTCGACATACACCTGGAGCAACTCTCGTAGCCCTAAAGTGTGCGGTTGTCCTTCGACAAGTGCCACGGAGTTAATCGAGAAACTCTCCTCGAGCGGAGTGAGTCGATAGAGCTCCTGAAGCAGTACTGCTGGGTCAAAACCGCTCTTGACACCGATGACGAGTCGCAAGCCATGGTGGCGGTCGGTCAGGTCGGTCACATCACTGATGCCCACAAGTTTTTTGGCGTTAACAGCGTCTTTGATTTTCTCGATCACGCGTTCGGGACCAACGAGGTAGGGAAGTTCAGTGACGACCAGCCCCGTTTTCCTGGGGCCTACGCTTTCGATACTGACGGTGGCTCGGGTTTTGAAGCTTCCCTTGCCCGTCTCATATGCTTCGCGAATTCCGTCGAGACCGACGATGGTTCCGCCGGAGGGCAAGTCAGGTCCCGGCACAAACCCCATTAGGTCCTCGAGAGAGGCGTCGGGGTTGTCAATCAGGTGGCAGGCAGCATCAATAACCTCACCCATGTTGTGGGGGGCCATGTTGGTTGCCATTCCGACCGCGATGCCACTTGCCCCATTGACCAAGAGATTGGGGAAAGCTGAGGGGAGCACGCTCGGTTGCAGGAGCTGGTTGTCATAGTTGGGGACAAAATCAACGACGTCCTCACCCAGGTCACGCACCATGGCCATAGCCTCAGGTCGCAGGCGAGCCTCGGTGTATCGGGCCGCGGCCGGACCATCATCGAGTGAACCGAAGTTTCCATGCCCATCCACCATGGGGACTCGCATGCTGAAGGGCTGAGCGAGGCGAACAAGCGCATCGTAGATTGCACTGTCACCGTGTGGATGGAGCTTTCCCATGACGTCTCCGACGACGCGGGCGGACTTCACGTGCCCTTTTTCCGGGGTGAGACCCATCTGGGACATTTGATAGATGATGCGCCGTTGGACGGGCTTCAACCCATCCCTGGCATCGGGCAAGGCTCTCGAATAGATGACTGAGTAGGCGTACTCGAGGAACGAGCCTTCCATTTCGTCGGTGAGTTCGACGTCAACAATTCGTTCGGAGGGCTGGGACGCAGAATTCGTGTCAGTGAGCGCAGTCATAGGATGGCGCCTATGGTACTGCCCGGGACTG
>CAYGLJ010000002.1:0-72684 GCA_964350865.1 uncultured Microbacteriaceae bacterium | reverse complement strand
CGATCTTGTAGCGAACACCGGGGAGGTCCTTCACACGACCGCCACGAACGAGGACCATCGAGTGCTCCTGGAGGTTGTGGCCCTCGCCGGGGATGTAGGCGGTTACTTCAGTACCGTTGGAAAGCTTCACACGAGCGACCTTGCGCAGAGCCGAGTTCGGCTTCTTGGGGGTCGTGGTGTAGACACGCGTGCAGACGCCGCGCTGTTGTGGGTTGGCCTTCAGGGCAGGCGCCTTGGTCTTCTGGACCTTGGGCTTGCGACCCTTACGGACCAACTGTTGAATCGTTGGCACAGTTCACTCCTTATATGTGCTGCACGGTGACAGCGAATTGATGGTTGGTACTGGATGGTGATTCGTTCCCCACCACCCAGCGACATCGCACCAAGTGTCGCCTTGCGACGTGACTTGGTATGCCGTGGGGGTTGGCTCTGTGGTGTTGCCACCATGATCGCCCGTGGACCCTTGTGGAGTTGATGACCCGTGTCCCTGCGCCCTTCTCAGGGCACTCGTGACGGGCGTGCCATCGCACACACAAACTCCTAGCGTAATGGCCAATTCACGCCTGGTCAAATGATTTTTAGACTTTCTGCCCCCACCACGACACAGCATGTGGCGACCATCATCCACGGACCCAGTGGCACCGGATCCACGGCCTTCACTCCGCCCCGCATCAGCGCAGGAATCACGGAGAGTCCACCCACCACAAAGGATCCCGCAGCCCCCATCACCGCTAACGCCGGATCCAGATAACCCAGCATCCACCCCAGACCGAATTGAAACTTCACATCGCCCATTCCCAAAGGCTTTCCTGGCATCACCGCAAGTCCCAGAAACACGGCTCCACTGATCACAGACCCCACTAGAGCGCCTCGTACTGAGTCGGGTTCTCCCCCGACAAGTGACACCACGACGAGGGAGAAAAACAAGGGAAGGGTGAGGCGATTGGGCAACCGGTGCTCCGCAAGGTCAATGACCGATAAGCGCAGCCCGACCACACCGGTGAGTATCACCATCCACAGTTCAACCATCGGGAAACCCTAGGGAGTTGTCGATACACCCGTCAGTTTTTCTCCACAGAACGGCGAAAGGGGCCGGCTAAGCCGACCCCTTTCGTACTATCCGTTGATCTACTTGTAACCACCCTCGGTGGTACCAGCGTCATCAGAGGCAAACGTGTCGAAGTCCACGAAGGACAAATCGTCTGCCTGGCCGAAGCCCTGGTCGTCCGCGAAGAGGCGCGCCGGGTAGTGCTCGGCGCGAGCCTCTTCGGTGGGCTCCACTGTGACATTGCGGTAGGTCTGCAGACCGGTTCCCGCGGGGATGAGCTTTCCGATGATGACGTTCTCTTTGAGACCGACCAAAGGATCACTCTTACCCTGCATGGCAGCTTCCGTCAGTACGCGGGTGGTCTCCTGGAAGGAGGCCGCGGACAACCAGGATTCTGTGGCCAGGGACGCCTTGGTGATACCCATGACTTCCTGACGAGCAGATGCGGTCTTCTTACCTTCCGCAAGCGCTGCACGGTTGATCGTGTTGTAGCGGCTGCGGTCCACGAGCTCACCGGGGAGCAAGTTGGTTTCAGCGTGGTCCACCACGGTGACCTTGCGCATCATCTGACGAACGATGACCTCGATGTGCTTGTCGTGGATCGGCACACCCTGTGAGCCATACACGCCCTGCACACCATCCACGAGGTGCTGCTGAACAGCACGCACACCCTTGACGCGGAGGACATCCTTGGGATCGAGCAGACCCTCGTGGATTTGCTGTCCGAGCTCAACGCTCTGACCATCCTCCACCAGCAAAGTCATACGCTTGGAGACTGTGTGGGTCACAGGCTCGTCACCGTTATCGGGAGTCACCGTGACCTTGTACTGAGTGTCCGTCTCCTCGATAGAGATGCGACCGTTTGCCTCACAAATCGGGCTGGAACCCTTAGGGGTACGAGCTTCGAAGAGTTCAGTAACACGGGGCAGACCCTGAGTGATGTCATCAGCCGATGCAGAACCACCCGTGTGGAAGGTACGCATGGTGAGCTGAGTTCCAGGCTCTCCAATCGACTGGGCAGCAATAATTCCGACTGCTTCACCCAGGTCAACGGCAATACCCGACGCGAGCGAGCGTCCGTAACAAGCGGAACACACTCCGACGAGAGACTCACAGGTCAACACGGAGCGCACCATGATCTCGCGCACACCACCAGCGACCAGTTCGTTGATCAGCACGTCGCCAACATCAGAACCAGCGGGCGCCACGACGGTGCCCTTCTCGTTGACAGCGTCGGCGGCCAGGTTACGGGCGAACACCTCGTTCTCCACGTTGTCGGCGCGCACCCATTCACCAGCGGCGTTCTCGGTGACAATCGGGAAGCTGATTCCCTTGGTGGTGCCACAGTCCTCTTCGCGAATGATGACGTCCTGCGCCACGTCGACGAGACGACGAGTCAGGTAACCGGAGTCTGCAGTACGCAGAGCCGTGTCGGCCAGACCCTTTCTCGCACCGTGGGTCGCGATGAAGTACTCCGCAACGGAGAGACCCTCGCGGTAGCTGGAGATAATCGGGCGGGCGATAACTTCACCGCGGGGGTTGGAGACCAAACCACGCATACCGGCGATGTTTCCGACCTGCAACCAGTTACCACGAGCACCAGAGGTGACCATGCGGTTGATGGTGTTGTCTTCGGGGAAGCTCGCACGCATCTCGTCGTTGACTTCCTTGGTGGCGCCACTCCAGACCTCCACCAATTCGCGACGACGCTCGACGTCAGAGATCAGACCCTTGTCGTACTGGGACTGAATCTTTGCGGCCAGCTTCTCGTACTTCTCGATGATCTGCTTCTTGCCCTTGGGCGTCAGAACATCGGAGAGCGCGACAGTGACACCGGAACGAGTAGCCCAGTAGAAACCTGCGTCCTTGACACGGTCGAGGGTCTCGGCAACGGCAACCTTCGGGTATCGCTCAGCAAGATCGTTGACCAAGGACGAAATAAGTCCCTTGTCTGCGACCGCTTCCACCCAGGGGTAGTCAGCAGGAAGCAGCTCGTTGAACAGTGCGCGACCCAGAGTGGTCTCGTGAATCGCCGTGCTGCCCTGGACGAAGCCCTCAGGTGCATCACCCAAGTGGAGGTTCTCGATACGGATCTTGACCTTGGCGTTGATGTCCAGCGTGTGCTGATCCATCGCCATGATGGCCTCAGACACGGAACTAAACGCGCGACCCTCACCCTCGACACCCTCTTTCAAGGTGGTCAGGTGGTGCAGACCAATGATCATGTCCTGGGTAGGAACGGTCACCGGACGGCCATCGGAGGGCTTCAGGATGTTGTTCGAGGCGAGCATCAGGATGCGAGCCTCGGCCTGAGCCTCTACCGACAGCGGAAGGTGAACAGCCATCTGGTCACCATCAAAGTCAGCGTTGAACGCAGCACAGACGAGAGGGTGCAGCTGAATAGCTTTACCTTCCACGAGCTGAGGCTCAAACGCCTGGATACCCAGACGGTGCAGGGTTGGTGCACGGTTCAGAAGAACAGGGCGCTCACGGATGATCTCTTCGAGAACATCCCACACCTCGGGGCGTGAACGCTCCACCATGCGCTTCGCGTTCTTGATGTTGCTCGAGTGACCGAGGTCCATCAGACGCTTGATGACGAAAGGCTTGAAGAGCTCGAGAGCCATCAGCTTGGGAAGACCACACTGGTGGAGCTTCAGCTGAGGACCCACCACGATGACGGAACGACCGGAGTAGTCCACGCGCTTACCGAGAAGGTTCTGACGGAAACGACCCTGCTTACCCTTGAGCATGTCGGAGAGGCTCTTCAGTGCACGGTTACCTGTTCCGGTGACCGGACGACCACGACGGCCGTTGTCGAAGAGTGCATCCACAGCTTCCTGGAGCATGCGCTTCTCGTTGTTCACGATGATCTCGGGAGCACCGAGGTCCAGGAGGCGACGCAGACGGTTGTTGCGGTTGATCACACGACGGTAGAGGTCGTTGAGATCAGAGGTCGCAAAACGTCCACCATCGAGCTGCACCATGGGGCGAAGCTCCGGCGGAATAACGGGGACAACCTCGAGCACCATCGATGCGGGGGAAGCTCCCGTGGTGAGGAACGCACTGACAACCTTCAGGCGCTTGATCGCACGAATCTTGCGCTGTCCCTTACCGTTCGCGATTTCATCACGAAGCTTCTCAGCTTCACCGGCGAGGTCAAAGTCCTCGAGGCGACGACGGATTGCCTCGGCACCCATGTGGGCTTCGAAGAACATGCCGTAGCGGTCCTGGACATCCTGGAAGACAGCGTCCTCTGCGCGGAGGTCGCCGACCTTGAGGGAGCGGAAGTCATCCCACACACGCTCGAGGTGGGCAATGTCGTCATCGAAGTTCTTGCGAATAGACGCAAGCTCCTTCTTGCCGGCATCATCAGCCTTGCGCTTCTGGTCAGCCTTGGCACCGGACTCTTCGAGACCGGCAAGTTCCTGCTCCAGTTCCTTCATGCGGTCGGCAAGAAGCGCGTCGCGCTCCTTCTCGAGCTGCTTGATCTCCAGACGCAGTTCCTTCTCGAGCTCGGGGAGCTCACGGTGACGCGCATCGACGTCGACGTTGATGATCATGTAGGCAGCGAAGTAGATGACCTTTTCGAGGTCCTTCGGTGCCATGTCCAGGAGGTAACCCAAACGGCTAGGAACGCCCTTGAAGTACCAAATGTGAGTGACCGGAGCGGCGAGCTCAATGTGACCCATACGCTCACGACGGACGGAGGACTTGGTGACCTCCACGCCACAGCGCTCACAGATGATTCCCTTGAAGCGCACGCGCTTGTACTTGCCACACGCACACTCCCAGTCACGACTGGGCCCAAAGATCTGCTCTCCGAAGAGACCATCCTTCTCGGGCTTCAGGGTGCGGTAGTTGATGGTTTCGGGCTTCTTCACCTCACCGTAGGACCAGCCACGGATGTTCTCTGAGGTGGCAAGGCCGATACGCAGGGCGTCAAATGTTGTTGCTTCCAGCACGATTAATCTCTCTCGTAGTTATCTAGACGACTGAATTCTTAGATCTCGTCCACGGACGAAGACTCGAAGCGGGTCGAGATGTTGATTCCGAGTTCTTCCGCTGCGCGGTAGAGCTCGTCATCAGAATCCTTGAGCGAGACAGCTTGGCCGTCTGCCGAGAGGACCTCGACGTTGAGACACAGAGACTGCATCTCTTTCATCAGCACCTTGAAGCTCTCAGGGATGCCTGGCTCCTGGATGTTCTCACCCTTGACGATGGCCTCATAGACCTTCACACGACCGAGAATGTCATCCGACTTGATGGTCAGGAGCTCCTGGAGAGCGTAGGAAGCACCGTAGGCCTCGAGTGCCCACACCTCCATCTCACCAAAGCGCTGTCCACCGAACTGAGCCTTACCACCGAGCGGCTGCTGGGTGATCATGGAGTACGGTCCCGTCGAGCGAGCGTGGATCTTGTCGTCGATGAGGTGGTGCAGCTTCAGGATGTACATGTATCCCACGGAGATGGGCATCGGGTAGGGCTCACCGGAGCGACCGTCGAAGAGACGGGCCTTACCGGTCGAGTCCACGAGACGCTTGCCATCTCTGGTCACCAGGGTGTGATCCAGCAAACCAGCAATTTCTTCCTCGCTGGCGCCATCAAACACGGGGGTAGCGACCTTGGTCCCAGGAGCTGCTTCCTTCGCCATTGCGGCGAGGCGCTTTGCCCATGCGGGGTCACCGGGGATCTTCCATCCCTGCTTGGCAGCCCACCCGAGGTGGATTTCCAAGACCTGACCGAAGTTCATACGTCCGGGAACACCGAGCGGGTTCAGGATGATGTCAACAGGAGTTCCATCCTCCAGGAAGGGCATGTCCTCCACGGGGAGAATCTTGGCGATAACACCCTTGTTTCCGTGGCGCCCAGCGAGCTTGTCACCCTCAGAGATCTTGCGCTTCTGAGCGATGTAGACAACCACGCGCTGGTTGACACCCGAGCCGAGTTCGTCGTCACCATCGACAGCGTCAAACACCTTGACGCCAATAATGGTTCCCTGCTCACCGTGCGGGACCTTCAGAGAGGTGTCGCGAACCTCGCGAGACTTCTCGTTGAAGATCGCACGGAGCAGACGCTCTTCAGCGCTGAGCTCCGTCTCACCCTTAGGCGTAACTTTTCCGACCAGGATGTCGCCGGGGCGAACCTCAGCACCGATGCGGATGATGCCGCGCTCGTCCAAGTTGGCCAGCAACTCGGGACCGACGTTGGGGAGATCGCGAGTGATCTCTTCCTTACCGAGCTTGGTGTCGCGGGCGTCGACCTCATACTCCTCGATGTGAATCGAGGAGAGGGTGTCGTCCTTGACCAGGTTCTGGGACAGGATGATCGCGTCCTCGAAGTTGTAACCCTCCCATGACATGAACGCCACGAGCAGGTTCTTACCCAGAGCCAACTCGCCTTCCTCGGTAGCAGGGCCATCCGCGATAACGGATCCCTCTGCCACCTTGTCGCCCACGCTGACGCGGACCTGGTGGTTGTAGTTGGTGCCCTGGTTCGAGCGGTCAAACTTCCGCAAGTGGTAGGTCTTCGAGCCACCCTTGTCCTGCTTCACCACGGCGAAGTCTGCACAGACCTCGCTCACCACACCGGCGCCTTCGGCGACGATAACGTCACCGGCGTCGACGGCAGCGAAGGACTCCATGCCGGTTCCCACAATCGGGGACTCGGAACGAATCAGCGGCACAGCTTGACGCTGCATGTTCGCACCCATGAGCGCGCGGTTTGCATCGTCGTGCTCGAGGAACGGAATCAGCGAGGTGGCGACAGACACCATCTGACGGGGGGAGACATCGACGTAGTCGACGAGCTCGGGGGAGACCAGCTCCACCTCTCCACCCTTCTTACGCACAAGAACCTTGTCCTCAGCAAAGGTGCCATCGGCGTTCAGCGGAGTACCAGCCTGGGCAACGACAAACTCGTCCTCGTCGCTCGCAGTCAAGTAGTCGATGTTCTTCGAAACCTTGCCCTTGACCACGCGGCGGTAAGGGGTCTCGATGAAACCAAAGGCATTGATGCGCGCAAACGATGCGAGCGAACCAATCAGACCAATGTTCGGTCCCTCAGGAGTCTCGATCGGGCACATACGGCCATAGTGCGAGGGGTGAACGTCACGGACCTCAACACCAGCGCGCTCACGGCTCAGACCACCCGGTCCCAGTGCGGACAGACGACGCTTGTGGGTCAGGCCCGAAAGCGGGTTGTTCTGGTCCATGAACTGCGAGAGCTGGCTGGTACCAAAGAACTCCTTGATGGCAGCGACCACGGGGCGCACGTTAATCAGGGTCTGAGGAGTGATGGCCTCGATGTCCTGAGTCGTCATACGCTCGCGAACCACGCGCTCCATGCGAGAGAGTCCGGTGCGAACCTGGTTTTGGATGAGCTCACCCACAGCACGAATACGACGGTTACCGAAGTGGTCAATGTCATCGACATCCAGGCGGATGTCGACCTTCTTGCCAGAACGTGAACCCTCGATGTGGGTGCGGCCATCGTGCAGTGCAACCAAGTACTTGATGGTCGCAATGATGTCGTCGATGGTGAGCACGGTGGTGTCCAAGGGCAGCTCGATACCGAGCTTGCGGTTGATCTTGTAACGACCGACCTTCGCCAGGTCGTAGCGCTTCGAGTTGAAGTAGAAGTTGTCCAACAGCAAGCGCGCAGCTTCAGCGGCAACCTGCTCACCGGGACGCAGCTTGCGGTAGATGTCCTTGAGGGCTTCTTCCTTGGTGAGGATGGTGTCCTTCTCGAGTGCTTCCTCGATGGAGGAGAAACCAGCAAAGTGCTTCGCGATCTCTTCGGTGGTCAGACCGAGAGCCTTCAGGAAGACGGTGACGGACTGCTTGCGCTTGCGGTCAATACGCACACCGACCTGGTCACGCTTGTCGACCTCAAACTCCAACCATGCTCCGCGGCTGGGGATGACGCGAACGGAGTGGATCTCTTTGTCGCTGAGCTTGTCGAGTGAGGTTTCGAAGTAGACACCGGGGCTTCGCACCAACTGCGAGACGACAACGCGCTCGGTTCCGTTGATGATGAAGGTTCCCTTTTCGGTCATCAGGGGGAAGTCACCCATGAAGACGGTCTGGGTCTTGATCTCACCGGTCTGGTGGTTCATGAACTCGGCCTCGACATAGAGCGGAGCGGCGTAGGTCTTGCCGCGCTCCTTGCACTCGTCGATGGAGTACTTCTCGTCTTCGAGGTAAGGGTTCTGGAACGACAGTTGCATCGTCTCGGACGAGTCCTCGATGGGGGAGATCTCTTCGAAGATCTCTTGAAGTCCGCTGCGCTCGGAAACAACGGGCAGTCCCTGGGCTTTCGCCTCAGCTACTCGTTTCTTCCATACAGGAGACCCGACGAGCCACTCGAAGCTCTCGGTCTGCAACGCGAGCAGATCCGGGACCTCCAGAGTGTCATTGATTTTGGCGAACGAGAGCCGCTGGGCGACTCGACCGTTCTTGGCAGAAGAAGTAGATGCAGAACGTGCAACAGCCAAGAGTAATTAACCTCCAGGGCTCACAGATGGAGCCTCATCGTGGGTGACCAAACCGAACCAGAAGCAACCGCTGGAACTCAGCACAAAGAGTTCACCCCGCCGCTATACTCGGGGCTCTCGTGTCGACCGCAATATGACGGCACAAGAAGTCAGGGAAGCAAACCTTTAGTGTATACGGGTTTATAACGATTTGTCTACTCCCTGTTTTCAGGACTCTCTGGGGATAACTTCTGCGCTACCTTGCCGCCCCCGCTAGCCTGTCGACGTGGCAGATGAAGCGTGGGTGGAACACGAGGCCGGGCGCCTCTTCGCCGTTCACCAGATTGCTCAGACCTGGTCTTTTCGTTTTGACCGCGCGACCACCAGGCTCGGGCAATGTGACCATCGCACCCAGAGCATTTCGGTCTCGCGCTACCTCACTGAGAAGGCAACATCCGACGAGGTCACCCAGGTTCTGCTTCACGAAATCGCTCATGCCCTCGCCGGACCCCGAGCTGCCCACGGTCCGAAATGGCGCGCGATTGCGCGGGGAATCGGGTACGAAGGTGGTCGGACTCACACCGTGGAGCCAGCACATGATCGAGCGAAATGGGTGGGTGAGTGCCCCAGTGGCCACGAGATTGTTCGCTTCCGCCGACCCGGCAAACCAGTCTCGTGTGCGAAGTGTGACCGTCGCTTCAACACCAGCTACCTCATTAGCTGGCGGGCCAAGACCTAGTCCTCGACGGTTATTTCTTTCCAGAACGCCACGTAACCGGAGAAATCAGTTCCCACACGCTCAACCGCTCCCGGCCGAAGGTCATCGTAGGAAAAGGCTCGGTCTTGGTAGGACTGGCCATCAACGCTAATCGTGTAGTAGTGACATTCGCCCTTCCACGAGCAGGTGTAAGCCGTGGGGCTATCAGAGAGGAACTCTCGTTTCACTGATGCGGGAGGGAAGTACCAGTTGCCTTCGATCTTCACCAGATCAGATTCAGGTGCTTCGGCAATCACAGTTCCGTTTAGGTGTGCTCTCATAGTCTGCAGAGTAGTCCGCCATTCTGAACACCCGATGTAGACAAGGTCTCCATGAAGTTTTCTCTCCAGGTGTCGCTCCCCTGCACAGTCGCCCAAGCTTTTGACGCACTGCACAACCCCGAGGTCTTTCGCGCTGTGTCGAAACCGTTCTTGGGGTTTAGGGCTCTGCAGCCCTCGAGGTTCCCCGAGCGATACCAATCTGGGCAGTCCTACGTCGTCGCCGTGAAAGCGCTCGGGATTCTCCCGCTGGGGACCCAGGAGATTAATCCGAAGACCAGCGCTGAGGGAATGACGCGAGTCTTCCGGGACCATGGCCGCGGCCTGACAGGCGCTCTCGCTCAGGTGAGCAGGTTCCAACACACGATGACACTTCGGCCTTCCGGTGTGGGCCCGACCGTGTTACAGGATGAGCTCGATTTTGATGCCGGCCTCCTCACCCCGTTCATGGGCCTTGGCTTTCGCCTCTTTTGGTGGTGGCGCCATCGGATGATGAAGCGCCTCGCGCCGGAATGGCAAACCGAGAGCACCCGCACGTGGGAATCCCGATATGGCTCCACCATGTGGAGTGGGCGAGTGAACCCCACTCTGGTGAGCACGGTCAGCACAATTACCCCCGGCCACGCTTTGGAGGTCGGTTGTGGCGAAGGAGCCGATGCTCTCTGGCTCGCCGAGCAGGGTTTTGAGGTCACCGCAGTCGATGCTTCCCCCACGGCGCTCCAACGGGGCGAAGCGGAGCGAGTTGCCAGGGTGGCACGGGATGGAATCCCCCGCACTGTCCGCTGGGTCGCCTCCGATGTTGTCGGAGACGACCTCCCCACCCCACCGGAACACTACGAACTCGTCACTGCTCACTTTGTGCACATCCCCGTCGAGGAGAGGAAAGTTCTCTGGAAAAAACTTGTAGACGCAGTTGCCCCCGGTGGATCGCTAGTGATTGTTGGTCACTCACTCGAAGACTTAGACGCTGGTCTTCGCCGACCTCCCGCATCTCTCATGTTTGACAGGAAGGAACTCATGGCAGCGATGCCGAGGACCTGGACCACACGAAAGGTCACCCTGGTGGAGCGTGAGCAGAGGGCCCCGGATGGCACGAGCGTTATCGCCCGCGACATTGTGGCGTGGGGTGTTCGCTAGGGCAAAGCTCCCACACTCGCCAGCGCTGCCTTGACCAAGGAGCCTCGACCGCCCTCCATCTCAACCAGCACCTCGTGTGAGGTGGCCTGCTCGGGGGTCATCCACGTCAGTTCGAGAGCATCTTGGCGCGGATCACAGGTCCCGGTAACCGGGACGACATAGACCAGCGAAACAGCATGCTGACGAGAGTCTTGGTACTTGGCCCCGGGGAAAGGAAAGTATTCCGCGATGTGTGCGGGCTGCGGTGTCGGGGGAATTTGGGGGAAAGCCATCGGGCCGAGGTCTTTCTCCAAATGCCGAAACAATGCGTCGCGCACTGTTTCTCCGAACATGACGCGGCCAGCCACCAGCGCTCGCGCAATCGCCCCCTCGGAGGAGACACGAAGGAGCAAGCCCACCTCGCTGACGTTTCCGGCACCGTCTAACCGAACCGGAACAGCCTCGACGTAGAGAAGCGGGAGACGGTGTCGAATCTCGGCGAGCTCTTCTTCGGAAAGCCAGCCTGGATTGGGATCGGGGGTTCTGGTGGACGACATAGGGCTTTTCTACTCCGAATCCCTCTCGCGGGGAAGAGCCCCCGCCTGGACAAGAGACCCGCGAAAGATTTCCTCATTCACGCGCCAATAGCCGTGCTCGACGCCCTCGATCAAAATGACCGGGACCTTGTCGGTGTAAAACTCGAGCCACTCTGGACTCTCCTCCACGAGCCGCTTCTCGAGCGTGACGTTCTGGAAATCGTGGAGAACCGACTCAATGAGGTCCGTGGCGTCATCACAGAGGTGGCATGCTTCCCTGCCGATGACGGTGACCCGAACACTTCCCATGGCAAAAGCCTATGCTGAGACACCATGACTCCCCCCAGGCAATCCTCGACCGGCTCGACTCCTGTCTTGGTGTTCGTTGACGTGGACAACACGCTCGTCAAAGGCGCGACCATCTATATGTTCGGTATCGAGGCGTGGAAGTCAGGATTTATCAAATGGCACCACGTGATTCCTGCTCTTTTCCAGCAGCGCTACTTCATCCGCAAGGGTGAGACAACGAAGCGGGTGAAATCGACGAGGGAACGTGCCCAGGCTCTGGTCGCCGGTCATCAAGTGACGGACTTCGAGAAAGTAGCGGAGAGCGCGTGGCGGAGATCCATAGCTCCCAAGGTGTTCCCCGAAATGATGGAGCGCATCAACGATCACAAATCACAGGGGCACGAAATCTGGTTGCTCACGGCAAGCCCCCAAGGGCTTGCCTCCGTGATGGCACGAGACCTCACCCTCACAGGAGCCATTGGCACAACGCTAGAAGAAAAAGACGGGGCCTTCACAGGGGAAATCGATGGCGAGTTGCTCCACGGGCCACTCAAGGCGCAGGCCGCCATCCAGCACGCGAGGGAAGCCAACGTCGACCTCGCACACTGCTATGCCTATTCAGACTCGGCAGCCGACATTCCGCTCCTGGAGAGCGTGGGTCACCCCGTTGCCGTTAATCCCGATCACACACTTCTGGCTCACGCCACAGCGCAGTCCTGGCCCATCATCTGGCCCGCGTCCACGAACCGACACCAAACTCACCGCTCAAAAAAGGCAGAGAAAAACGCTGGTCACTAGAGGGTGACCAGCGTTTCGCATCACAACTCGCTACTTCTTATTACGACGCTGGTGGCGAGTCTTACGAAGCAATTTGCGGTGCTTCTTCTTCGCCATACGCTTGCGGCGCTTCTTGATAACAGAACCCATGAAGTTTCCTTTAGACCTGGTGTCGTTGGTGGTTACCTGCGAGCAGACAACTTAGGGAGTCTAGCGCAGAGCAGAATGCTCAGCCGACTTCGCCGATTTCGCGGAGCTCACCGGCTGAGTACACGATGTTTGACACAGCGGATTCCGGGATTCGAAATGAGCGACCAAACCGTACTGCAGGAAGCTCGCCTGCATGAACCAGTCGATACACCGTCATGGTGGAGACACGCATCATCTGTGCTACCTCACCGACAGTGAGGAATCGCATCTGAGATAGGGACTGGGACATGGGAGCTTTCTCGTGGTGTCGTACCCGCATAACCCTAGAGCGATGTGGTGATAGCTGTAAAGAGCTAGCGGCGAACCTTTGTCATGACGTCGTCAAGCCACGCCATCACGTCTTTCGCTACCGAGCCCACAGCGACGCCTGGTTCCCGCAAATCAAAGAATGGTTCGTGGCGCCCTGCAGCCACTGAGTGTTGCCCACCCACCCAGGAGCGCACCTCCATGAGTGAACCCTCATCGAAGCGGTAATACCGATGCTGACCTTCCTCCCGGGCCACGACAACGCCAGCATCACGCAAAACCTTCAGGTGCTTGGACACTGTGGGCTGGGTAATTCCGAGAGCCTC
This sequence comes from uncultured Microbacteriaceae bacterium, assembly GCA_964350865.1. Taxonomy (GTDB): domain Bacteria; phylum Actinomycetota; class Actinomycetes; order Actinomycetales; family Microbacteriaceae; genus Pontimonas. The sequence continues at coordinate 59,628 of CAYGLJ010000002.1, read as the reverse complement.
CACGAGCTGGCCAACGCTCATCTCCGACCCTGACCGCAATAGATCAACAATGTCACGGCGGGTCGAATCGGCAAGGACATCAAACACATCACTCATAAGGGGGTAGCGTACTCGCACCCTGGTGGGAGTACCATGGCTGGCGGTTGTCTGAAGTTCAGATCAGAAAGTAGGCCACGTGACGTGTCGTCATGGCTAGGGACGTTGAAGCGCCGCTCCACTAGGCGCTCTCGACGCCCACTCTCACCGGTTCCGGGTCTCGCTCCCTACTCCGCCCCCTCGGGTATGCGGGGTCTGTTGTTCCGCGCCCAGGCCGTACTAGGCGGGGGGGCCGCAACCGCCACAATTTTCATTTTCTTGTTCCTGATCACCATCACCACGCTCTTACTGATGCTGCCGGTAGCGTCAGCTTCTGGAGAGATAACTCCTCTCGCCGATGCACTCTTCACTGCGGTATCCGCTATCTGTGTCACCGGTCTCACGGTGGTTAACATGGCCACCCACTGGTCCCCCTTTGGCCACCTTGTGGTGTTCTTGGGTCTGCAAATCGGGGGAATTGGCGTGATGACCCTGGCCACAATTCTTGCCGTGATTGCCTCGAAACGTTTGGGTCTGTCGGTGCGGAAAATGATGGCCGGTGATGTTGACCCCTCCCGCCTGCATGACCGTGAGGGTCAGGACTCCCACGGAATGCGACTTTCCGAAGTCAAGGGATTGCTGAAGACAGTCTTCATCAGCGTGCTCGTCATCGAACTGGCGCTTGCGGCCGTCATCGTTCCCCGCCTGATTGTGTGGGGCCTCGACCCGCTGACAGCTCTCTGGCAGGGCGGGTACCTCGCGGCGTCCGCCTTCACCAACACAGGGTTTGTTCCCCTCGTGGATGGATTGTCACCCTTTGCCACCGACCCGATCATGGTCTTCACGATCGGGATTGGGGTGTTCCTGGGAAGTATTGGTTTCCCAGTCATCTACGCGATCGCGCGTGCTTTCAAGACAGCCCGTTTGCGCAGACTCCGACGGACACTGGATCACGCACGCCTAGGCATCCACGCCAAACTGACTTTGACTACCACCACCATTCTGCTGGTGTTCGGGGCACTCGTGATTGGGGCGCTGGAGTGGGGTAACGATAAGACTCTCGGTGCACAACCCGGCGCCTACCGACCCATGACCGCCCTCTTCACGTCGATGATGTCGCGCTCTGGCGGCTTCAACACCGTGGACACGTCGGAAATGGGTGGCGCAACGCTATTGGTGCTGGACATGCTGATGTTCGTTGGCGGCGGTTCAGCCTCCACCGCTGGCGGAATCAAGGTCACGACCTTGGCCATCTTGTTTCTCGCCGCTTTTGCTGAGGCCCGAGGAAACCAGGACATCGTCGCCTACGAGCGACGCATCCCCTCCGATACCGTTCGCCTCGCGGTGAGCGTGGTCCTGTGGGGGGCGAGCATTGTGGCGATCTCCACCATCACAATCCTCCGCATTACTGACGCGCCCCTGGAGAAGGTGCTCTTTGATGTCATTTCCGCGTTTGCGACCTGCGGCCTGAGCGCAGGCCTCACGAGCAATGACCTCCCTGACTCTGCAAAGTACGTTCTCTCAGCCACCATGCTGTTGGGACGTGTTGGTACAGTGACACTCGCTACCGCACTCAGTGGTACCCACCGCCAGACGGTGTACCGCCGGGCAAAAGAAAGGCCGATCGTTGGTTGAGAAAATTCCCCATGATGCCCCCGTCCTGGTTATCGGTCTGGGACGATTCGGAGCCGCCACCGCGGGCGAGCTCGACAAGCTCGGACGAGATGTCCTCGCGGTTGATGAAGACCCGGCGTTAGTTCAGAAGTGGTCAGACCGCGTGAAGCACACCGCAGTCCTGGATGCCAGGAACATGAACGCCCTGGAGCAAATCGGTGCGAGGGACTTTCCTATCGCCGTTGTCGCGACCGGGTCCTCTATTGAGGCCAGTGTTCTCATCACCACCAACTTGGTGGATATGAAGGTTCCCCAAATTTGGGCGAAAGCCATTAGCGAATCTCACGGAAAGATTCTGACCCGGATCGGTGCTCACCGTGTCATCTATCCCGAGCGTGAAGCTGGCGAGCGCGTAGCTCACCTTGTCTCAGGCCGGATGATTGACTTCATCCGCTTCGACGACAACTTTGCCCTGGTGAAGATGTACCCACCCAAGCCAATTCGTGGCCTATCTCTCACCGACTCTCAAGTCCGCTCGAAATACAACATCACGGTGGTCGGTGTGAAGTCTCCTGGGAAGCCCTTCACCTACGCCACCGAGAAGACCGTAGTCACCAATCACGACCTGATTATCGTGTCGGGGACCAACGAGGACATCGAAACTTTCGCCGCCCTCGACAAGTAATCAGCTTTTCGCCATCTCCTCAGCCCGCGCGATGGCGGCGGCGCTGGCCTCGCGAATGATGGCACTGAGGTCTGCCGCTCGGTACACGTCTAGGGCTGCTTGGGTAGTCCCCCCGGGGCTGGTGACCGCCTCCCGGAGTTCCTGTGGAGTTTTCCCCGAGTGCTCAAGGAGATCCATGGCTCCAGCGAATGTTCCCTGCACCATGGTGGTCGCCTGCTCCTCGGTGAAACCGTGCTCGAGCGCGACCTCCATGAATCGCTCGATGAAGAAGTACACGAAAGCTGGACCTGAACCCGAGAACGTACTCAACGCATTCAGGGAACTTTCGTCAACCTGAAGGACGCTTCCCACTGTCTCAAACACTCTGGTCACTGCCTGGAGTTGATCCTCAGAGACCCGGGAACCAGCGCTCAGCCCGGTGACACCCTTCCCCACTTGAGACGGGGTGTTAGGCATCGTCCGAATGAGCGCACCTGGCCACAGCTGCTCCATCTGCTCCACCGTGATTCCAGCCGCAATACTCACCATGACGGCGGTGTCGGGGGCGTGAGGAGCGACCTCGCCGAGGAGCCCCAACAGGTAGTGGGGCTTTACTCCGAGGATGATGATGTCCGCCCCGTCACTGGCCCACTGATTTGCACCGGGGTCGTCATCGAGGCTTTTTGCCTCCACACCCCTCCCAGCAAGAACCTTGGCAGACGAGGCTGTGGCAGTGGTCACTCGAATGCCCCCAAAGGCGTTCTCTGTTTGTCTCAGCCCGCCAAGAATTGCACCACCCATGTGTCCGGTGCCAAGAATTGCAATACGAGGAAGTGAGAGGGTCACGGTGCCAGTGTAGATTGGACAGGCGTTGTTGGCACCGTTGCTAGGAATGGAAGAACACTATGGGTGACAAGAAGAAGTCGACGGGCTCGCTTCCTCCCCGAGAACCCATTCTCGCTGCCCTGTTGGACGGGCCCGATGCGGAAGCCGTACTGCGCCTCTCCGTCACCGCAGAGCCCGACGGGCATTGGGTCATCGCGGCGACAATCCAACTCGCGGAGTCATTACCCAACTATGTCCTCGCGCACGCTCTGAACGATGCGAAACGGCGCGTACGCGAGGTTGTTGGCGAGACGGCCGAAGTGTACGTAGAGCCCGAATTGGTGCGTGACACCTCAGAAACTGAACCACCCACTGACGTCATCGTCATCAAAGCATCTGACTAACGAAGGAGCACCATGGACCTCGTCCGCGACATCACTCTGATTGCGCACTTTATTGGGCTGGCTCTGATTATTGGGCCCTTTATCGTCCAGATGCGTGCCCACTCCGGCTACTTCTTTGGCTGGGTACTCACCGGAGCAAGTGTTCAGCTAGTGACCGGGTTGCTTCTGACTGGGCTCGCAGAAATGCGGCTTGCAGATGACCCCGACATGTCGGTTAATCACGCGAAGATTGCGGTCAAGACCGTGCTCGCTCTCATCATCTTTGTTGTTGCTGTGGTGGCATATCGCAAGCAGAAGAAGCTTGCGAGCGGAGACAACGAGCGCAAGTTGCTGCCCCTCTTGCACACAGCCGGAGCCCTCGCTATCGCGAATACCGTCGTTGCTGTGGTCTGGTCGGGAGTTGTGCGCTAACTACTTCTGGGAAAAGAAGTCCGTGAGGAGTGCTCCGCACTCGCCCGCAAGGACACCGCCCACAACCTCGTCAACGCGATGAGGCAGAGTTCGATCGCGGACCAGATCGTGTTTGCTACCGGCAGCTCCGGCTTTGTCATCCCAGGCACCAAAAACCAGGCGGGAGATGCGGGCTTGTGTGATGGCGCCGGCACACATCACGCACGGTTCAAGTGTTACCACCAGGGTGTGATCACTGAGGTTGGTGTTCTCCAGGGCGTGACCGGCTAGTCGCAACGCCACAATCTCGGCGTGTGCGGTGGGGTCATGATCCCGCTCTTTGGTGTTCGTCGCGCTCGCAATCACCAGTCCGGAAGGATCGACAACGAGTGCCGCCACCGGCACATCTCCGGTGGCGAGAGCCTCAGAGGCAAGCTCAAGTGCCATCCCCATCAGGCTGGTGTCATCCATCACGAGCCCACCTTATCCAGACGCTAGGCCTCGGGTAGTGTGAGCGACATGCAGGTGCACATAGCGGACCATCCCCTCATCTCTCACAAACTCTCCGTTTTGCGGGACGAGTCAACGCCATCGCCGGTTTTTCGAGCACTCACGTCGGAGCTCGTCACTCTCCTTGCCTATGAAGCAACCCGTCACATTCGGGTCGAAGACCACAAGATCACGACCCCGGTCACCAGCACTACCGGGAAGAAGCTTGCCAAGCCACGACCTGTTGTGGTTCCGATCCTCCGGGCCGGGCTCGGAATGTTGGAGGGCATGACTCAACTGTTGCCAAGCGCTGAAGTGGGATTCTTGGGGATGGTGCGGGACGAGAAAACTCTGCAACCGAGCGTCTATGCGGAGCGCCTTCCCGAGGACCTTTCCGATCGACAGGTCTTCATTCTCGATCCCATGTTGGCCACGGGCGGTTCGCTACTGCAGGCCATCAACTATGTCTTCGACAAAGGAGCCACCGAGGTGACAGCGGTCTGTCTCCTCGGCGCCCCGGAGGGACTCGCAGCGTTGGAGAAGGCCACCGCCGGTCGCAATGTGACGATCGTGTTGGGAGCACTCGATGAAAAACTCAACGAGCACGGTTTCATCGTTCCCGGTCTGGGGGACGCTGGTGACCGGCTCTATGGAACTGTCGGATAACGTCATTCGACTTGACGCTCTGTGGGCCATGGCCCGATAATCAAGCCATGCAGAGCTCACGCGTCACCCTGGTGCCCGCGGGCAACCATGACCTCTGTTGCTGTCGAATGTGTGGCTAATCCCCCTGTTCACCGTCCTTGGGCCTCCTGCCCCTCACGAATCGACAGATTATGACAACCTCTCCTCGCGAACCACGAGGGTTCGCTCTCTATGTAGGCATCACCGAAGCTGACGCCCGCGCAGCGGGCATCAGCCTGCAACAACTCGTCACCGACCTCAAGAAAACAGTGACAGATCACGTCCCCGGGACGGAAACTCACGCCGCCATCGCCTTAGCGCCCGTGGGGGCTGGTGGTAAACACCTGGACATCGTTCGTATGGCTCTGCACGACCCCATTGCCCTCGGGAACCTGGCCAAGAACAGTCAGCCACAGGATTCCGAGGTCGTTATCGATATTTCTCGCAAGCGCGTGCTCATCGATGACGAGCAGGCTCCTCTGACCTACAAAGAATTTTCACTCCTGCAATTCCTGGTCCTGCGAGAAGGTCAAACTGTCAATCGTGAGGTCATCATTGAAGCGCTGTGGGCCGAGGGCGACGAGGATGCTCCTGTCGCTCGCACCATCGATGTTCATGTTCGGAGACTGCGATCAAAGCTAGGTCGCTATGAGGACATCGTGCGCACCGTCCGAGGTGTCGGATACCGCTTTGATCGTCACGCTGACGTCACCATCAACTACGGTGTAGCCCAGTCTCCCGACATGATCTAGCTCGTTTTTCCGCCGGACAACCGATCACTAGACACCGTTACCATTCTGTTATATATTCATCACATCGTCAGTTGTTTGCTGTGACAGCTCTCGTGAATGTGATTGCAAGACACTCTTGGTGCAAGGGAATAGGGCCGGTCGCTCGCCTCAGCGGCCGGCCCTCATCACGTCCCGAACCCCTCTCCCAGGACGGGGCTCTACGCTCTCTGGTATGACATCTGGCCCCGCTATCGTTTGGTTGCGCAACGATTTACGACTCCAGGACAACCCCGCTCTTGATGCCGCTGTTGCCACGGGTGGGACAGTGCTCGTGGTGTATGTCCGCGATGAACTGACCCCAGGTTCACGCCCGCTGGGGCGGGCGTCACAGTGGTGGCTCCACCATTCGCTCACCGCACTGCGGTCCTCGATCGAGGCCTTAGGCGGTTCACTGGTCCTCCGCACAGGATCAGGGCCCGTTGTCATTCAAGACCTGGTCGCAGAGACCGGTGCGTCTGCAGTGTTCTGGAACCGCCGATATGGCCTCGCACGAGAAGCCGACGCAGTCCTGAAGGAGACCCTCCGAGGGGCGGGCCTCACCTGTGAGAGTTTTGCAGGCAACCTACTCTTTGAACCCTGGACGGTCCGCACCGGGGAGGGTAACCCCTTCAAAGTCTTTACGCCCTTCTGGCGAGCGGCCTTGGCTGGCGAACCACCACGAGCTCCGCTCGCCGCCCCTGCGACGCTACGCTCCCCCGATGGCGTCCCGAGCGAGAACCTCGAGGACTGGGATCTACTCCCCACCACCCCGGATTGGTCGAATGGCCTTCAGGACATGTGGACCCCCGGTGAAGCGGGAGCCCACCGTCGACTTGAGGGCTTCGTCGAGAACACACTGAAGCTTTACCACCGACGGGATGAGCCGGGCCCCGTCACGACATCGCGTCTCAGCCCGCACCTGAGTTTCGGGGAGATCAGCCCACATCAGATTTGGGCGGAACTTGATCGCTCGCTTCCCGCTGAGGCAGAGAAGAACAAGGCGAAGTTCCTCTCAGAGGTGGGGTGGCGAGAGTTCTCCTACAACATCCTGTTTCACTTCCCCGAACTGGATACCAAGAACTTTCGAGCCGAGTTTGATCACTTCCCCTGGGGCGATACTGACCCAGCGCTGCTGAAGGCGTGGCACAAAGGCAGAACAGGGGTTCCGCTCGTCGATGCCGGAATGCGTGAGCTATGGCACACCGGGTATATGCACAACCGGGTGCGCATGGTCGTTGCTTCTTTCCTGATCAAGAACATGCTGGTCGATTGGCGAGTGGGCGAAGCCTGGTTCTGGGACACCCTCGTCGACGCCGATGAGGCGAATAATCCCGCCAGCTGGCAGTGGGTAGCGGGTAGTGGTGCGGACGCCGCCCCCTACTTCCGTGTGTTCAACCCGATGTTGCAGGCCGAAAAATTTGACCCCCAGGAGGAGTACATCCGACGGTGGATTCCCGAGTATGGAACCCCTGACTACCCGAGCGAGCCCATCATCGACCTCAAAGCGAGTCGGGATCGTGCGCTCCAGGCTTTTGACGAGCTCAAGGCCTTGCGCCAGCCTTCGTAATGCAGAGAGCGGCCACCGCGCTCCCTCTGTGAATGGCGTCTTCGAGAGAATCTCCCTGAACCAAGCCCACCAATAGGCCCGCGTTGAAGGAGTCACCAGCGCCTGTTGGGTCCACGCTCCTCACCGGATCCGAGAGGGGGATATGTGCCACTGAACCCCCGTCGGCACGCCAGACACCCTCTGCCCCCTGTGTCACGACCGCGGTCGGAAAGTGTTGGCCCAAGAACTCCACCGACTCAGCGAGGGATTCCAGTCCCGAGAGGATGAGAGCCTCGTCCTCATTACACCGCAGGAGCGATACTTCCTTGGTGGCCTCAAGGAAACGGGTGACACCGAAGTCACTGAGAAAACCGCTGGACGAAGCATCGATGAGAACCTCGGCACCACTGGCGCGAGCTCGAGAAATGAACTCTGGAACAACCTCCGGCCGTGAGTGGTGGAACATGCTGTAGCCCGTGAGATGAACCCAGGCCGAAGAGTCGATCACGTTCTGGTCAATCGCAGAGAAATCGAGTTCGGTATTGGCGCCACGGTCCGTGAGCATCGTGCGAGATTCCCCCTCCACGACCACCACGATGGTTCCGGTGGGGTTGTCGCTATCGGCGCTGAGGTGAGCCCTCACCCCAGCATCCTCAAACTCTTCTCGAAATCGGTGGAGGTCTGCCTCCCCTACACGACCCACAAAATCAACCTCGACGCCCTGATGGGCAAGCCACACAGCAGTGTTTGCGGCCGACCCGCCAGAGCTCTTTGCGATCCGAGCAGGAGTGTCGGTGTTGTGTCGAAGAGGAATGGAGATCGTCGCGAGGATGTCATCGATAACATCCCCTACGGCCAGCACACGACCTGCTGTCACGACAGCGCAGCCCAAGCCTTGGCGATATCGGTGGCGACGGCAATGTTGTGAGACACGAGATCGAGATTTACCCCCAGGCTCGCGCCCTGAGAGTGCTCAACGATGTAGGAGAGGACATAGGGCGTCACCTCTTTACCCCGGATGCCCGCATTATTCGCGCTCTGGAGAGCTTCCTCCAGCATCCGATCGTGGGTGGTGGGGTCCCACTGCTGCTCGTGGGGTACCGGATTCGCAACGACGATGCCGTGTGTGTATCCCAAACCATCACGCGCCTGCATGATGGCAGCGACCTCGGTGGCGTCGTCGACTCTCCAGTCCAGGGCATAGTCACTTTCACTCAGCCAAAAGGCCGGGAAAATATCTGTTCGATAGCCCAGGACCGGAATGCTGAGGGTCTCGAGGCGCTCAAGAGTCGCAGAGATATCGAGAATCGACTTCACTCCCGCTGAGACCACAGTGATCGGGGTGGACGCGAGGACCGAGAGGTCAGCAGACTCGTCAAAGGTTTCGGCAGCTCCTCGGTGCACACCACCAAGGCCTCCGGTAGCGAAGACCTTCACGCCCGCAAGAGAGGCCAGGGATGCGGTGGACGCCACCGTGGTTGCTCCTGAAAGTCCCTTCCCGATGACAATCGGAAGGTCTCGAACGCTCGCTTTTGCAATGTCTTCGGTTGCAATTCGCTCGACCTGGGAGTCGCTCAGCCCCACAGTCGGGACACCGTCGAGGACAGCCACGGTGGCAGGCGTTACTCCGGCGGCACGAATCTGGTCTTCACAGCGCCTCGCCGCCGCGAGGTTGTCAGGCCTCGGGAGCCCGTGAGCAATGATGGTTGATTCGAGGGCAACTACCGGCCCACCCTGCGAGAGAGCATCCTGAACTTCCTCGGACATTCGCACCATAGTCATGCCCCTAGCGTATTCCGCCAGTGAATCCTCGTTGCCGTCCTAATACCCCCCAGGGTATACTGTCTCTATGGCGGCAACCCGTGAGGAAACCTACGACTTTGGCGAGAAAGTCGAGGGCATCGACATTCCTGTCTTTAACGAACGTGCGGTGAGAGCTTCTGCCGGGATTCTGTTCCTGCTGGGTTTCAGCGCTGTCTCCTATGCCTTCTTCACCGGCGACTTCCAGCCCGTCCGAGGATTCGCAATTCTGTTCCTGATTGACATGGGAATTCGCATCGGCCTCAACCACCGCTTTGCCCCCTCCATGGCACTAGGAGCGTTGATGGTGAGACGGCAACGTCCCGAATGGGTGGGCGCCGCTCAGAAAAGACTCGCCTGGTCTCTCGGGTTTGGAATGGCCTTCATCGCGTGCATGGGCATGGGGTTCCTGGGACTCCAGAACGACTACATGTTGCTGTTTTGCGGGTTCTGTCTAAGCCTGATGTTTCTCGAAACCGCGTTTGGTATCTGTGTGGGGTGTGAGCTCTATCGGGTGTTTTCGAAAGAGAAGCCCCAGCTCTGCCCGGGAGACGTGTGTGACTACACCCCACCACAGCGTCGAACGCTGTTCAGCTCAGGCGCCCACCCGCATAGCCATTAGAGCTGGCTTCGAATCGCCCATAAGTCAGGGAACACCGGGTTGAAAAGAGTCGAGGCTAAATAGCCCACGCCCGAGGATCCTCCCGTGCCAGGCTTTCGCCCAATGGTGCGCTCGACCATCTTCACGTGACGGTAGCGCCATTCACCCAATCCCTCATCAAGATCCACTAGCGCTTCACACACCATCGCCGACTCGGGATCCGTGTGATGAAGAGACACGAGGGCCGCCTGGACATCCTCCCTGGGCTCCCAGGGTGTAGCGACATCACGTTCGAGGACCTCCCTGGGCATCTCATGGCCACGAACATGGCAGTAGCGCAATGCAGAGTCCCAAACACTGGGCCTCGCCATGGCCGCCTCTACCCGCCCTCTGGCAGGGGACCCCGGCACTAAGTGTTCCGCCATTTTCATGCCGGTCCCCTCTTGCGCTTTTTCGCCGGCGTGATCTCTGCGCCCCAGGACCGCTTCTACCTCTCGGAACTGCGCGGACTGGAAGCCACTGGCCGAGGACAAACGAGAACGAAACGACTGGAACTGCAGCGGCGTCATGGTTTCGAGGACATCGATCTGTTGAACACAGGTTTTCATGATCGAGCGAACTCGACCGAGAAGGGCCAGAGACCGGTGGGTGTCGCCCTTCTCAAGGGCTGGTTGAAGAGCTGCTAGCTCGTGGAGGATTTGTTGGAACCAGAGCTCATAAACCTGGTGAATAGTAATGAACAACAACTCATCGTGCTCAGGGCCATCCGAGAGAGGCTCCTGCAGCGAGAGCAGCTCCTCTACTTTGAGATAGGTCGTGTAGGTGACGGCTTTCTGATGATCGGCAGGAGGCATTAGGTAACCCTAGTCTCCTGCGGAGCCACCTCTCGATAGGCGCCAGACTCCATCAAACTTCGCAGTCGGTCGAACCCATCCCACACCTCCACGTACGAGGTGGGCAGGGGAGATATCGCGAGCCGAATGGCGTCAGGCGCCCGGTAGTCGGGCACCACATTAGCCAGCTGCCGCAGAGCCAGTGCGATGGTGGCGGCCTCCGGGTGGCGAATAATGATGTGTCCACCCCTATGGGAGGCTTCCCTCGGTGTTCCCAGGCTGAAACCGTGAGGAACCAGCCACGCGTCCACCAACTGAATCATCAGTTCAGTGCCCAGTCCCGCTTTCTTCTCGATTTCCGCAATTCCCGCGCGCTGGATCATCTCGTAGCTCGCCTGGACACCCCGAATACCCACAATCGAGGGGCTTGCCACCTGGAACCCACGAATTCCGTGCGCTTTCTCGAACCATGGACCCATCAGGAACTGGTCTTCTTGCGCAAACCACCCTTTGATGGGCACCTCGAGCTCCTGCTGCAGCTCAGAACGGACAAACAACCAGGCGGGAGAGCCGGGGCCCGAGTTTCCATACTTATAGGTGCACCCCACCGCGAGATTAATCTTGTTGCCATCAAAATCAAGATCGATGGCACCACCAGCATGAGAGCAATCCCAGAGCATGTGGGCACCGACCGCGGTCACCGCAGCTTGAATCTCGGCGAGTTCCGAGCGTGCACCAGAGCGGTAGTTGATGGCCTGCAAGGTCACGAGAGCAACATCGTCACTCAGATACGGAGCGAGAGCCTCTGCTGTGACACGCTCGTGTTCGACTGACACCGACACGGCTCCTGGCCCACCCTGACCGTCAGTGTCCAGAGTGATGAGGGTCAACCCCAGATCGGTGGCAATCCCCTCGAGGATGTAGCGGTCTGTCGGAAAGTTTGCCGAATCAATGATCACGGTCTGTCGACCGGGTCGGGATCGAATCGCAGCGATAGCGAGCTGGTAGAAGTTCATCGACGTCGTGTCACACACGAGGGTCTGACCGGGTCCCGTCCGAAGGGTTGCTGACGCCAGAAGGTCTCCTGCTACCTGAGCTTCATCAATCCAGTGCCCCCAGCCCTCGACGAGCTCGGTCCCCCACTCATTGGTCACAAAAGAAGCGACAGAGTCCTTCGTTGCGAGAGGAAGCTTCCCGAGGGAGTTGCCATCCAAATAACACTGGTCGGGATCAGCGTGGAAGAACTCGGACCGGAACGGGGCGAGGGGGTCGCGGCTATCGAGGAGCTCGGCCGTGGCGCGCTCCGTTGCCGCACCCGGTAGTTCTACCGTCATGCCCCCAGCTTAGGCTTTAGCCAGCCAGTGGGTTATCCGAAGCGACCGGTGACGTAGTCGAGCGTCTTTTGGTTGGCAGGACTCGAGAAGATCTTGTCGGTCTTGTCGTGCTCAACCAGGACACCAACTCGGCTACCCGCCTCATCATCGGAGGCAACCGTGAAGAACGCGGTGCGATCTGCCACACGAGCGGCCTGCTGCATATTGTGCGTCACGATAACGATCGTGTAGTCGGACTTCAGTTCGTTCATGAGGTCCTCAATCTTGAAGGTCGAGACCGGGTCCAAAGCGGAGCAGGGCTCGTCCATCAGAATGACATCGGGCTTCACCGCAATCGCGCGGGCAATACATAGACGCTGTTGCTGACCACCAGACATTCCAAAGGCGTTGTCCTTGAGACGGTCCTTGACCTCGTCCCACAGTGCTGCGCCGACAAGGGCCTCTTCCACAATGTCGTCCATGTTGCCCTTCATCCCGAGGGTCTTGGGACCAAACGCAATGTTTTCGTAGATGGACTTAGGAAAGGGGTTGGGCTTCTGGAAGACCATTCCAATGACCTTGCGTACCTGGACAGGGTCAACATCAGACCCGTAGACGTCTTGGCCGTGATAGAGAACATCACCCGTCACTTTGGCTCCGGGGATGAGGTCGTTCATACGGTTGAGGCTTCGGAGAATCGTGGACTTTCCACACCCCGACGGTCCAATGAGAGCCGTGATCTGGTTCTCATAAATGGGCAGGTTCACGTTCTGGACGGCGAGGTTGTCGCCGTAGTAGACCGATACGTCTTTGAGGGTGAATACCTCGTTGGGCACCGACTCTTCTCCGATGGGAACGTTCATGGATTTCTTCTCCTACCAGCTTCTTTCGTATCGAGCGCGGAGCCAAATGGCGAACGAGTTGATGACAATGAGCACAGCGAGCATCAGGAGAACACCAGCTGCGGCGAGGATCTGAAACTCTTCCTGAGGGCGACCCGCGTAGTTGTAAATCAGGACTGGAAGGGCTGAGTAGCCTCCCTCGAAGAAGTTCGGGGCGAAGGTCACGAAGGTCAGCGCACCCACGAGCAACAGGGGTGCTGCCTCACCAATTGCTCGCGACACCGCAAGGATGACGCCGGTCAACATTCCCGGCGCTGCGGCGGGCAAGACCTGACGCCACACCGCCTGCCAGCGAGTGGCACCCAGGGCCAAGGAGCCCTCCAAAATTGAGGGGGGCACAGCCTTAATGGCTTCCCGGGAGGCAAGAATCACGGTAGGAAGCACCAGGAGGGCAACAGTTGCCGATCCAGCCGCGGCCACGAGACCCCAGCTGAAAGGCCCCCTCACGAAGAATGCCAGGCCCAAAATTCCAAACACGATGGAGGGCACACCCGCGAGGTTCTGGATGTTCAGCTCAATCACGCGGTTCCACCACTTGGTCTTATCGGCGAATTGCTCGAGGTAGAGCGCTGCCCCTGCACCGAGGGGAATGATCAAAGCAATAACTCCACCAATGATCTGCAGCGTTCCGAGGATGGCCACGCTGTAACCGGCTGTGGCCCGATTGACGGTGGAAGGCCCGTTAAAAATTAGGTCACCATCGAGGCGAGTCCGACCCTCCACGAAAGCCCACGCAAGGATCGCGACGATAGCGGTAATCGCGATAGTCAACGCCAACAGCATGAGGGCTAAGAACAGAGTGTTTGCCGTTTTTCCCTTCGACCCACTCGAGGCAAATCGGTTCTGCACGGCCAGTCCCGCGCCAGCGGCGGCGAACTGGGCGCGACCCGGAAGATTTGAGAATGCGTTGGCCATTATTCGTAGACCTCCCGGAAGCGAGACACGAATCGAATAGCGATCATGTTCATCGCAAGGGTTATCAAGAACAGAAGGGCTCCCACCGCGAAGATGGTGTCATATACGAGTGAACCCACCGCAATCTCACCGGTTGCTCGGCTTGCGATATAGGCAGTCATCGTTTGGATACCTTCAAATGGGTTGAAGTTCAAGGTTGGGGACCCGGCTCCAGCCACCAAGAGAACAATCATGGTTTCACCCACCGCTCGGGAAGCGCCCAAGACGAACGCCGCAATAATCCCGGAGAAAGCCGCCGGTACGACGACCTGCAGGGCAACGCGGAGCCGACTCGCTCCCAAAGCGTAGGCGCCCTCTCGCAACGCTCTCGGAACGGAACGCATCGCGTCATCAGCCACCGACGCAATCAAAGGAACGATGATGAGTCCCACCGCAACTCCCGCAACGCCGGTAGAAAACAATCCACCCCACGGCAACCACGGAGTCATGTATTCCAGAAAAGGTCGTAGCCAGAAGAACGCAAACAAACCGGTCGCCACGGTGGGGATTCCCTCAAGAATCTCGAGCACAGGCTTGATGGTCTTGCGCACTGGGTTGGGAGCATATTCAGACAAATAGATGGCCGAGAGAAGGCCCAGTGGAATGGCCACTAAGAGGGCCGTCACCACCACGATCATGGTTCCCACAACAATCGGCCACACCCCGTAGATGGGCCGGGCATAACCAGGGGACCACTCTGTCGCGGTGAAGAACTCTACTATCGAGATTTCGGCGAAGAAACCCGGCAGCGGTTGAAATAACGCCAAAACGATGGCTGTGGTGACAGCCACCGAGACGGCTGCCGTAAAGAAAAGAAAGGCAAAAATTGCCTTTTCCCCGTAACGGGGGTTGTCGGCGCGGAGTGTTCTCATAGGACCACTCCGCACCGACGTCACAGATGAAGACATTAGTCAATAACTCCTAATTTCTCCATCGCCCCGTTAGTTATGTAGTTGAAGCTCGGGTTTAGCCGAGACCCGCAACCACGGCGAGCTGCTCCGCTTTCTGGTCATCAGTCAGAGCAACGAGGCCTGCTGCGCCAGCGATCGTCTCGTTCTCGTCAATCACAAAATTGTAGAAAGCGAGAACCTCGGGACGCTCCAATGCGGAGGACGCGGGGAACATGAAGAGCGAACGGCCGAGCGGGGTGTAGTCACCAGCGAGGAGGTTCTCCACGGTGGGGTCAACACATCCGGCGCCACTGTCGATGGCAAGGCCCTTCACTGTGTCGGAGTACTCCTGGTAGAAGGAGTAGGGGATGAAGGCCATTGCACCGAGTCCACCAGAGACTCCCTGCACGGCCTGGTTGTCATCTTCACCAATGTTGTTGTAGTCGGTACGAATGTTTCCACTCTCGCCGTTGATTTCATCGGTGAAGAAGTCGAATGTTCCCGAGTCAGTTCCGGGGCCATACAGCACAACCTCTTCGGAAGCCAGGTCGCCAGCGTCGATGCCGGGGATGTCACCCCAGGTGGAGACGGTGGAGTCGAGCTCCCAGAGGGCCTTCAGTGCGTCGGTCGAGATGCACTCAAGTGGGTTGTCCTGGTTGACGATGACGGAGAGAGCGTCGTTAGCAACGGTCACGCGACCGAAAGCAATTCCGTTATCGGCACACAATGCGGACTCCTCGTCCTTGATGTCACGCGATGCGTTAGAGCCATCGGTTTCACCGTTACAGAACTTCTCGAAGCCTCCACCGGTACCAGAAATACCCACGGTTACAGCAACCCCGGGGTTGACCTCCATAAAGAGCTCTGCAGCTGCTTCAGCGAAAGGACCAACGGTGCTAGAACCATCGAGCAAAACGGTGCCGGAGAGCTCCGAAGCGGCTTCGGTGGACTCGGTCGCGGCAGTCTCCTCGGCAACGGGAGCAGCTTCTTCTGCTTCGGTTGCACATGCAGACAACAGCAAGAGTCCGGCAGCTGCGAGAGCGACCGGAGCAATGATGTTTTTCTTCACTGTGTATTTCTCCTCTTGGGCATTGGTGTGACAGAGATCACTGTCACAGGCTCCAGCGTTGTTTCGCTGTCTATACGGCGGGTGTGGGGATGGTTAACGCAAGGCAAACAATTGTGAGGCTTGAGGCACTGCCTATACTTTGTGCTCATTACCCCGAGAACAGTAAGGACTCTCAGTGAGTAACCCAGCCCGCGTCATCACACTGACTCCAGCTCCGGCGATCGATCGCACCTATCTCGTGGATTCCCTGCACCTTGGTGAAGTGCACCGTGCACGCGAGTCGTATGCAGAGCTGGCAGGGAAAGGAGTGAATGTGTCCTCAGGTTTAGTTCTGGGTGGCATCCAGTCGCTCGCCGTCCTTCCGCTCTCGGGGGAGGAGACAGACAGGGCGAATCCAGAGATCATTCACTCCCACACCGTGACCCACCCCTTGCGGGTCAACATCACGGTGCTCGATGACAATGGGCGAACTACCAAGATCAACGAAAAGGCCTCAGCCTTGACCACTGCAGACTGGGTCGGGCTCCAGGACACGACTCTGTCTCTGGCCCGGGAGCATGGTTCACCGTGGATCCTGTTAGCAGGAACAATTCCTCTCAGCACAGAGGGCAGCGCACTCGATCTTCAGAAGCTGTTCGAGCTCGCCCACGACGAGGGAATTCTTGTAGGTCTGGATACTTCAGGAGCTCCGCTGATGGAACTTGCCCGTTCGGGACTCCCCGACTTCATCAAACCCAACGCGCCAGAGCTTGCGGAGTGTGTGGGCAGACCTCTTCTGACGATTGGTGATGTTGTGGAGGCAGCGCAGGAAGTCCATCGGTGGGGAGTTACTCACGTGCTGGTATCACTCGGGCCAGACGGAATAGTGGGGGTTTCTTCCTCAGGTACCGTGCACGCGTCCACTGGGCCGGTGACGGTGCGAAACACCATCGGCGCAGGTGACGCAAGCGTCGCGGGTTTCCTCTCGCACATCATCAATTACCCCGATCAGTTTGCCGAGTCAGTTGCCACAGGAGTGGCGTGGGGGGCTCTCAAAGTTCAGGAAGTGAGCTCCCAGCTGCACAGCCTCGAGGGACTGCCCTCGGTAAGTCTGAGCGTCTCTCCTGACCTCGCCAAGACTTTGGCAGAACCGGGACTTTTCTAACCTTCATCGCCATATTTATGGTTTTTTGTGGTTTTGGGTGTTGTTATGTGTGGTTTTGTGTTAGTTTCCTGTCAGGTAATTCATAGAATCCTGAAGGGCAACGACGATGTTGGCAGAAGAACGGCGACTCTTAATCGTCGACTGGACGCGTAATGAGGGTCGCCTCAACGCTGCCGAAGCTGCCGCAAAACTCAACGTCGCCACGGAGACAGTTCGTCGAGACCTAGACGTTCTCCAGCGCCGAGGTGCTCTTCGCAAGGTTCATGGTGGTGCGATCGCCATGGAACGCTTCGCTCACGAGTACACCATCCCGGAACGTCAAAACCTCAATCCCGATGCAAAGAAGCGCATCGCCGAGACAGCATCGGAATACATTCCCGATGAAGGCTGCATCTTTGTGGATGGCGGAACGACGACCGAGTTCCTTGCTCCCGCTCTTCGCAACCGCCCCGACCTGCTGGTTGTCACCAACAGCGTCACCCTCGCCTCACAGATTGCGGACAGCTCCACAAAGACCTACATGCTCTCGGGCAGAGTCCGCCCGACCACACTGAGTTCAGTCGGCGCAAGGACAGTGGAGGACTTGAGTCAGCTCAACGCGGTCGTCGCCTTCGTGGGCGCGAACGGAATTTCAAAAAATCTTGGCATCACCGCGTTTGACACTGATGAGGCTCTCGTCAAGAAGGTCTTTATTTCCCACTCGGCCGAAACCATTCTTCTGGCAGACAACAGCAAATTTGGTTCTACGTATCCCGCGACGTTTGGGGAACCGTCAGATTTTGATCGACTCGTCACGGACCTTGGGACTGACTCCTCATTTATCGAGGGATTCACCCAGCGTGGTGTCGAAGTGGTGGTCGCATGAGCCACCACAACTTAGGTTTCGTCTCCAGCCCTGGAGACGGAAGCGCACGAGTAGCCAGAGAGGGTCGCTTATTCTCCCTGAGCTCCCCACTCTGGCAACTCGGGCAAACAATACAACCTCTCGAAGGAAGGTAGTACCAATGAGTGATTTTATTCCCTCTGGTAGCGACGGCCAAGGTGGCTGGCGCGCCGGATTGCAGAAGCTCGGCGGCAACCTCGCGGGAATGGTGATTCCGAACATCGGAGCCTTCATTGCCTGGGGTCTGCTGACAGCTCTGTTCATCCCCACAGGATGGCTGCCCAACGAGAACTTCTCGTCCATGGTCGGCCCCATGATTCTGAACCTGCTCCCGATTCTTATCGGATACACGGGTGGTCGAATCGTTCACGGTCAGCGCGGTGCGGTGATTGGTTCGGTTGCAACCGTCGGTGTGATTGTGGGAACAGACATCCCCATGTTCCTCGGCGCCATGATTATTGGTCCGCTGATGGCATGGATCCTCAAGTACATCGACAAGGTACTTGACCCCATCACCCCTCCCGGCTTCGAAATGCTTATCGGCAACTTCTCGCTGGGTATCGCCGGAATGCTCGGTGCCATGCTCGGTTACTTGGGAATTGGTCCGATCGTTTCGGGAATTACCAACGTTCTGGGTGGCGGCGTGAGCTGGCTCGTGGACAACTCTCTTCTCCCGATCGCATCAGTGCTGATTGAGCCGGCGAAGATTCTGTTCATGAACAACGCGATCAACCACGGTGTTCTGGGACCGCTCGGTGTGGTTCAGGCTGAAGAGACGGGCAAGTCCATCCTCTTCATGCTGGAGACCAACCCTGGTCCTGGTTTGGGAATCCTGCTGGCCTTCTGGCTCGCTGGCCCCAAGCTGCTCCGCGGTTCCGCACCCGGTGCCATCATCATCCACTTCCTCGGTGGAATCCATGAAATCTACTTCCCCTACGTGCTGCTGAAGCCTCAGGTTGTCCTGGGAGCTATCGTCGGTGGCGCCGTGGGTGTTGCAACCTTCATGGTGACTGGCGTGGGACTGGTAGCAACACCGTCGCCCGGATCGATCTTTGCCTACCTGGCAGTGACCCCTCCCGGTAACCACCTCGGTGTGCTTCTCGGTATCGTCCTCTCCGCCGCTGCGTCCTTCGTTGTGTCGTGGTTCATCCTCAAGCTCTCGAAGGTTGACGCCTCCAAGTCAGAGTTTGACGCCGCCAGGCAGCGCAGCAAAGAGCTGCAGGCTGGCAAGTAGCCATGGCCTCCGTATCGGCGAGTGATGTTAAGCAAATTGTTGTTGCCTGCGAAGCAGGCATGGGCTCCAGCGTTATGGTCGCCCGGCAACTAGCGAAACAGCTCAAGAGTCAAGGAATCACCGTGGTTCATTCCCCGGTGAACCAGCTGTCAGAAACACCGCACGAGATCGTGCTTGTTCACCGGGGCCTCAGCGCTCGGGCTAAGCAAGCCGTTCCCGATTCGGTGGTGATCATCTTCGACATGTTCCTCGGTGATCTCAACATTGCCAAGCTGGTCGGGGCTCTTCAGAACGGAGACACCATCTCTGATGGCTGATTTACTCCAACTGGCCGGTATCACGCTAGATGCGACGGCCTCCTCGAGAGAGGAGGCCGTCCGCATCTGCGGCTCGCTCCTGGTTCAGCTGGGAGCGGTTTCCCCGGAATACGCAGAAGCAATGTGGGAGCGCGAACAGATTTTCCCCTCAGAACTTGGAGAGGGCTTCGCGATCCCCCACGGAACTGATGAATCCAGACAATACGTGAATTTTGACCAGTTGGTCTTTGTGAGATTGACCAAGCCAGTGGCTTGGGTCAATGAGGACATCTCGGTGTGCGTCGGAATCGCATCTCAAGGAGATGGTCACGTCGAAATTCTGGGCAATCTCGCGGACCTTCTCATGGACGAAGAATCCGCCCACATACTTCGCACAACATCTGACGCACAGGTCATCAAAGACCTCATTCTGAAAGGCGCATAGAGCATGAAGGCAGCACTGTTCCAGGGACCGGGTGACTTGAACGTCATAGAAGTTGACACCCCAAGCCCCGCACCCGATGAGCTCAAGATTCGAGTTGAATCGTGCGCCACCTGTGGAACAGACGCCAAAATTTTTCATCACGGTCACCCACGCCTCGAACCACCCCAAATCATTGGTCACGAGATTGCCGGGGAAATTATTGAGGTGGGAAGTGCCGCCACCGGCTACACCGTGGGACAACGAGTGCAGATTATTGCCGCAGTTCCCTGCGAAGAATGCTGGGCCTGTAAAGCGGGCAAACAGGGTATTTGCATCAACCAAACCTCCATGGGTTACCAATTCCCTGGAGGATTCGCCCAGGAGATGATTGTCCCCCAGGCAGTCATCAAGGCCGACGGTGTGAACACGATTCCTGACGGCCTCAGCTTCGATGAGGCCTCCGTGGCGGAACCACTGGCATGTGTGCTGAACGCTCAACGTCTGGTCAATGTAGGACCAGGAGACACCGTGCTGGTCATGGGGGCAGGACCCATTGGGTGTCTCCACATCAGATTGGCGCGCGCCCTGGGTGCCACCAAGGTCATGCTTGCCGACATCAATGGAGGGCGTCTCAAGCTTTCCGCTGACGCTGTGAAGCCAGATCGAGCTATCGATATGTCGTCTGAGAACCTCGAAGACATTGTCGCTGCCGAAACTAATGGAATCGGTCCAAGTGTCATCATCACCGCTGCGCCTTCTGGTCAAGCACAAGAACAAGCCATTGCAATGGCAGCGCCCGGTGGCCGGGTGAGCTTCTTTGGTGGACTCCCCAAAGACAAGCCCATGATCCAGGTCGACTCCAATGTTGTTCACTACAAGGAGCTCATTCTTGCCGGCGCTAATGGATCCTCCCCGGCGCAGAACAAAGAAGCTTTGGCTCTCATCGCCTCAGGAGCTGTCCCTGTCGCCGACTTGATTACCCACCGTCTCCCTCTCGACCAAGTGCAGGACGCGATTAGCGCGGTAACGTCGGGGGAAGCTATCAAAGTCGTCATCAAGCCGCAGGGGGTCTAGGAATGAGCGCCCACGTTCACACCATCACCGTGGAAGACCCGATTGGCCTCCACGCGCGCCCTGTTGGTCAGATTGTCACCCTGGTGAGAGAAACAGGAGCGACTGTGACACTGCGCAGCACTGCTGGTGCAGAAGCTCTCGCCACCTCGGCGCTCAAAATGCTGGCACTTAAAGTCAAAACGGGCGAGACCCTCGAGATTGTCATTGACTCTGCGGGATCAAGCGACCCGGAAACGCTCGCTGGTGAGATCGAAAACCTCATCAACCAGGGTTAGGCCCGGAGGCCACGACTGATGGAACTCACCGGCATCGGAGTCGGCTCTCACGCGGCCGTGGGTGAGGTCTTTGTCCTTCGCACCTCTGATGAGGTCTTTGAGCACAAAACCTCTACCCATTCACCGGACGAGGAAGCCAGCATTCTCGGCACCGCCATTGCCACCACAGCGGCAACTATTCGTGACGAGGCATCCTCCGGTGACACCACCACCCGAGAGATTCTCGACGCCTTATTGATCATCCTGGAAGATCCCGAACTTCAAGACATGGCCCGTCCTCATCTTGATGCTGGTGCCGACGCTCCCACAGCGTTATTCAAGGCTCTCGATGAATTTGCTGACCTCATGGGGGATGACGAGGACTTTCAATCTCGAATCGGAGACTTGCGCGGTATTGCAGCTCGTATCTCCGCGTGGGTAAGAGGCCTTGCCGCCGGTCCGGGGATTCCCCACGAGGGCAGGTGGATTATTGTCGCAGAAGACCTTACTCCGCTGGAAACCTCCCAGTTTGGCGAGTCCGTGGTGGGGGTCATCACAGAACTGGGAGGACCTACCTCTCACACGGCAATTATCTGTCGAGCGCTCGGTATTCCCGCGATCGTGAGCGCCAAAGGTGCCATGTCTCTCGAGCAAGGAACGAGCATCCTGGTGGATCCCGAGGGCAACCGCGCTGTAGTGGGGGGCGACATATCGAGTGCGACAACGGCCATTTCCTTCATTCCTCAGGCTGATGCTCCCCTCATTACCGTTCGAGCAAACATCGGGGGGGTGGCTGACGCAGAAAAGGCTTCGACAACGTCGGCGAGAGGAGTGGGACTCTTTAGGACCGAAGTCCTCTACCTGTCCGCTTCCACGATGCCGAGCGCGGACGAGCAAACTTCGCTCTATATCGACGTATTGAAGGCTGCACCTGCGGGCAAAATCATCATCAGGACAATCGACGCCGGCAGTGACAAACCTGTCCCCTTCCTGGCCCTTCCTCACGAGGAAAACCCGGCCCTGGGTGTCCGAGGATTCAGGCTCACGGCCGAACACAGCGACTTTCAACGCTCCCAACTGAGGGCCATCGCACAGGCGATTGTTACGACCGGGCGCGATGTTGGCGTCATGGCCCCGATGGTGTCAACCGTGTCGGAGGTGAGGGAATTTAAAGCCCTCTGTGACGAGGCCGGCATCACTCAGGTGGGAATCATGATCGAGACTCCCGCCATCGTCCCCGTCATGTCGGACCTCGAGGGTCTTCTGAGCTTTGTGAGTATTGGGACGAATGATCTCTCGCAATATCTCTTTGCTGCTGATCGCATGCACCCCCGACTGGGTGCGCTCAATGACCCCTGGCAACCAGGTCTTCTCAGGACGGTAAACACCATCGCGCAGTCGGCACGTCAGTTGGGAATCCCTGTTGGCGTGTGTGGAGAAAGTGCCGCCAATCCTCTGCTCTCGATCGTCTTCGCAGGGTTGGGAATTGACTCCGTGAGTGTCGCACCGAGTGCTGTCGATTCTGTGAGCACCGCCCTCAGCGCAGTGGATGCCGACTCTGCCTCCGAAGCTGCGCGCGTTGCCCTCGCCGCGAGTACCCCCTCCGAGGCCGAGGCAGCGGTCCGGGCCCTCTATTCCTAGGCTGCATCGGCGTATTCTGGGCTCATTCTAGGAAAGGTGATGTGTGCGAGCCATTCTTGTGTCCCAGACCGGGGGGCCTGAGGTCCTCGTTGCCTCAGAGGTACCGGAGCCAACCGGCGGCGAGCGCGACATTATCGTCGATGTCCAAGCGGCAGGGGTGAACTTCATTGACATCTACCAACGCCAAGGCCTCTACTCTCTCGCTCTTCCCTATACGCCGGGTCTCGAAGGAGCGGGGGTTGTCCGGTCGGTAGGTTCTGCTGTCACCGAGTTTTCCCCGGGTGATCGGGTGGCGTGGACGGGTCACCTCGGAAGCTACTCCGAGGTGGTCGCCATGCCAGCAGATATAGCTGTTCTCGTCCCAGACTCCCTCAGTCTCGAGACAGCCGCCGGGATGATGTTGCAGGGCCTGACCGCCCACTATCTCGTGACCAGCGTCCACCAAGTAGTTCCAGGGGACACCGCCTTGGTTCACGCCGCAGCAGGCGGTGTTGGGCTGCTGTTGTGTCAGATGATTCGAGCCCGTGGCGGTGAGGTTATTGGGACAGTATCTACGGACGCGAAAGCTGACGCGGCACTGGCCGCAGGCGCACATCACATCATTCGATATGACCGAGAAGATGTCGCCCAGAGAGTCAGGGAGATCACCAGCGACAGAGGCGTGCGGGTTGTCTATGACGGGGTAGGTCGAGACACCTTCGAGGCGAGTCTGCACAGCCTCGCACCGCGGGGCATCATGGCGCTGTTTGGTCAATCCAGTGGCCCCGTAGGGTCCTTTGATCCGCAAATTTTGAACCAATTGGGGTCGCTGTTCCTCACCCGTCCCAGCCTCACTCATTTCACTCAGACACCTGAGGAGCTCAGGTGGAGAGCGTCAGAAGTATTCGAGGCACTCGAGAATGAATCCCTGTCATTCTCGCTGCACGGGACCTATCCTCTCGAAGACGCCAAGAGGGCCCACGAGGATCTCGCCGCCCGGGTCACCTCGGGCAAACTTCTCCTCGCTCCCTGATGCCTACTGTTCTCACCCGAACTGAAGCCGTAACGGCGGTGGGGACAAAGTAGACCCTTTCGCACTAGCGTTGAAGCATGAAAATTCTGCTTGTTGGTGCCGGTGGCGTTGGTAACTCTCTCGCGAAACTCCTGGCGACACGTGACTTCTACGAGTCAGTAGTTGTCGCTGACTACGACCTCTCGCGTGCGGAATCTGTGGTGGCGTGGATTGGAAACCGCTTTCCCGAGGCTCACCCCCGATTCAGTGCAACCCAGATAGACGCCTCACAGCCCTCGAACGTGACCGATGCTGCTCGCGCACACGGATCGACCATCGTGATGAATGCTGTCGAACCATCGTTCGTGGAGAGCATCTTTGATGGCGCGCTGGCCGCCGGGGCCGACTACATGGACATGGCCATGAGTCTCTCCAAGGCCCACCCCACTGATCCCCACACCACTCCCCACATCAAGCTTGGGGACTATCAGTTTGAAAAGGCGTCGGAGTGGGAGAAAGCAGGGCGTCTGGCATTGGTCGGAATGGGTGTGGAGCCTGGAATTTCGGATGTCTTCGCCAAATACGCTGCCGATCACCTCTTTAGCGAGATTGACGAGATTGGCGTCCGCGATGGGGCAAACCTCGTAGTGACTGATGAGAACGGGCGCGAAATTTTCGCGCCCTCGTTCAGCATTTGGACGACGATCGAAGAGTGCCTCAACCCTCCCCTCATTTGGGAAAAAGAGAAAGGCTGGTTCACCACGGCTCCCTTTAGTGAGCCTGAAGTCTTCACCTTCCCCGCGGGTATTGGTCCGGTCGAATGCGTCAATGTCGAGCATGAAGAGGTCTCGCTCGTCCCCCGCTATCTCGATGCGAAGCGGGTGACCTTCAAGTACGGGCTCGGTGAGGAATTCATTGGAGTGCTGAGAACTCTGAATCTGCTCGGCTTGGATTCGATCACCCCGACATCAGTGCGCACCGCACCCGACGCCGAGGGCAAGCGTTCCGTTGCCACAGTGGCTCCGCGTGATCTGGTAGCTGCTGTGTTGCCCGACCCCGCCACATTGGGTGATCGCATGAGCGGCACCACGTGTGCGGGAACCTGGGTGACCGGCTTAGGAAAAGATGGTGCTCCGCGGGAAGTCTTCCTCTATCACGCCATTGATAACGCCTGGACTATGGAACACTACGACGCCCAGTGCGTCGTGTGGCAGACAGCTCTCGCCCCTGCCGTGGCACTGGAGCTTCTTGCCGCCGGTGTCTGGACAGGCTCAGGTGTGCATGGGCCAGAAGCATTCGACGCGAAGCCCTTCCTGGAGCTCATGGCTCAGCCAGAATCCGAGGGTGGTTATGGCCAGGCCTGGGGCCTTGAAGAGCGCTAGCTCGGACTAAACCGCAGAGACAAGCACGACAAGCCACCGTCGATTTTCTGGCACTCGGAGTTATCTAATTCGATCACCACGAAGCCGGCCTCGCGAACCCGCTCGGTGGTGACGGGGAAACCCGCGGGCATAAAGACGACATCGTTAACCCGGATGCTATTTGCGGCTGGTTCTTCACCCTCAGCAACATCCACCACGGTGTAGCCCTCGAAACAGCCGCTTGCGCTGAGGCGCGGAGTGGACAGAATCGTGGAGCCATCGAGCAGGGAACAGTCAGACTTGAAATGCAAAACCCCAGGAGGAGTCTTCACCTCTCGAACGGTATAGCCCCAGCCCGATACTGCGTCACGGAGCTCCGATATCCCTTCGACGTTCGTCCGATCCGATCTTCCTACCAAAATCTCTGTCTCGGTGGTCAAGATGTCTCCACCTTCAATAAATCCGGGACCGGAGAGTTCGCGGACGTCCGAATACATATCGCGGACATGGGGAGCCATCGCCATCGATTCTCCAAAACGGCTCGGTGCTCCAGGTCGCAAGACAACAGCGCCCTCCGGAAGACACAATGTCGTATCCTCCACAAAAAGTGAGTCAGGAAACTCCTCGAGAGCATCAAGAACGCTGACCTCAACACCGGCTTGGCGCAATGCCCGAATATATGCATCGTGATGCCGCATCAAGGTATCGATGTCGGGGTTTCCCACATCCTCAGCTCGCAACCCATGAACGGCACTCAGCGGGGGACGCCGGGTGATGGCGTGAGTAAACCGAAACGAACGCTCAGACATCAGGAGAACTTACTGGCCGTGAGCTTCTTCCGCGGCCACCAGAAAGAATCCCCCGTGATGAAGGCAAGAGCTGGAACCACCACGGTACGCACGAGCAAAGTGTCGATCAGCACACCGATACCGACGATGATGCCAATCTGGAACAAGGCAATCAGCGGCAGGACGCCCAAGACAGCAAAAACCGCGGCCAACAAGATTCCAGCACTGGTAATGACCCCACCAGTCGCTCCCAGTGCCTTGATCATCGCCTGGCGGGTTGGTTGACGTGTCGTTGTCGCCAAGTTTGCGGACTCCTCTCTAGCCCTCGAGACCAAGAAGATGTTGTAATCGACACCCAACGCCACGAGGAACAAGAAGGAATACAGGAAGACACTGAAGTCCAGACCCGACATCCCAAACACGTTCTGGAAAATCAGCCAGGCTGCTCCCATCGCAGAGAAGAAGGACAGCACCACGCTTCCCAGAAGCAGAATCGGCGCCACCAGTGCCTTCAGAAGCAGAACCAGCACAATGAACACCAGGACCAGGATGAGCGGAATCACCAGCAGCTGGTCCCTCTCATACGCCTGCTTGACCGCGAGACGGGTGGCGTCGTCACCTCCCACCAGGGCATTGGCCCCGGGAACTGCTTGAACGTTCTCCCGAAGAGTCTCGATTGCGCCGTATGCTTCCTCGCTGCCACCCTCGGCATCGAGGACCACATCTATGCGGGAGAAGTCATCGTTCTGGTTCACAATCTCCGCGGATGCCACGAGTGGGGACGCGAGAGCAGCATCGACAACATCGTCCGCTCGGTCGTTGACGGCAATAACCTGGGTAGGAGCACTCGCGCCCGCGGGGAACGCTTCTGCCAAGACCTCGATACCGGTGACAGCCTCCGGCTTTACCCGGAATTGCTCCGTCTCGGGAAGCCCGATAGTGATACCGGAAGCCCCGACGCTCAGTCCTCCCAGGACTGCAATGCCGAGAATGGCGACGGTGACGGGGCGCTTACTCACTCCCTTACCGAGCTTTGCCCACCAGCCGGTTTCAGACTTATTCACCCCGCCAAATTTTGGAACGAAGGGCCAGAACAAGCCACGCCCAAAGACCACAATGGCCGCGGGCAGAACACCGAGTGCGGCAATCATGGCGACCACAATTCCGCTGGCGCACACCAACCCCAGGGCTCTGTTGCCGCCGAGCTCCGCAAAACTCAAGGTGAGCAAAGCCAGCGCCACTGTTCCACCTGACGCGAGAATCGCCGGGCCTGCACCCTTCACTGCTCGTGTCATCGCCTCATGCCGGTCTTCGACCGTGAGGAGTTCTTCTTTGTATCGGGCAATCAGCAGCAGGGCATAGTTGGTGCCGGCCCCAAAGACCAGGACGGAGAGGATTCCCGTGATCGAGCCATCTGCGGTGATATTGAAGAACGCTGCGACATTGCGACCAATCTGACCGGCCATGCCGTCTGCGGTTCCGACCACGAGCAAGGGAACAATCCAGAGGATGGGGCTCCGGTATGTCACCAGGAGAAGGAAAATCACAATGAGGACGGTGGCCAGGAGCAGTGTGAAGTCTGCCCCGGCAAACACCCCAGCTAGGTCGACCTGGAAACCTTCGGGGCCGGTGACGTAGGGCTCAATTCCCGCGGGCACATTCTCGGCCGCGATTGCTCTGATTTCCGCAATGCGCTCAGCCTGCTCGTCGACGTCATCAATTTCGTCCATCGGAATGGTCAGCACTGCCGTCGTGTTGTCCTCCGAAATGGTGGCAGGGGGAACGAAGAGTTCTCCCATCACCTCGACGTTGCTGTACTCGGTAAAAAGCTCGTTCGCACCCCCAGAAGGCATCTGAATCATCGGGTCAAATTCACCCTGCAACCACACAATGTCGTCATCAGTGAACTCGCCCGATGACTTTGCCAAAACGACGACCGCGGCCGTGCCTTCTGATCCGGGCATATCGGCAAGCGCTTGTTCGACCAGAATCACTTCCGAGTCATCAGGGAGGCCGTTGTCCGGGCTGACGTTGGTCTCTTCAGCGGCAAATACCGTGAAGGACAGGACGGCAAAAATCAATCCAATGAGAAGAGTGACCCATGCGGTCTTGGGCCCGGTAATAAAGCGAATAATGGCGTTCACATCACAAAACTTACTCCTGAATGAGGGTCCCACTCCGCAAACGTCCAGTTGGCTTTGGGAGAGTAAG
Source organism: uncultured Microbacteriaceae bacterium (assembly GCA_964350865.1). GTDB lineage: Bacteria > Actinomycetota > Actinomycetes > Actinomycetales > Microbacteriaceae > Pontimonas. The sequence continues at coordinate 31,504 of CAYGLJ010000002.1, read as the reverse complement.
CGTGAGAGGGGGTCTTGGTGAAACTGCTACTGGGAGTAGTGCTCTCTGCACTCGTGCTGGGCGGCTGTGCTTCTGAGGACTCTTCCAACCCGCCTCCCGCGGAGCCACAGAGTGAGCAAGAAACCTCTGAGACGGCGCCTTTGAGCGCTCCTGCACCGTGTGATGTGGCTAACGAGCGGGACATGGGCGAATCCATCGGTGCTCAAATCGACGCGCTCCGGGCCGGTGACTTCGCCGCGGCCTACGCATGGGCGGCTCCATCGTTTCAAATGAATGTTTCTCTCGAAGTTTTTGAAATTGTCATCCAGGACGGCTATTCCAGTCTTCTCGAGTCACGCTCCCACACTCTGAGCGACTGCGTACTCTTTCCCAGGGACCTCGGCAACACCGTGGTGACTGTCAGAACAGTCTCTGGTGAGGTGTTCACCTACTACTACGAGATGATCAACACCGATGAGGGATGGCGCATCCTCGGGGCCGCCGAAATTGCTCCCGTCAGTTCGGGAGCGTAAGCATTAGTCCCGCCAGGGAGGACTCGGCTCGAGCTCTGGGGAGCGCGGCAAGCTCTCCGGTAGAGAGGCGCTCAGAGCATCTCGCTCCTCATCCGTGAGGACGACCTCCGCGGCCGACACAGAGTCCCTAATCGTTTCAACCCGTGTTGCTCCGGGAATCGGGATGATGACGGGCGAGTAGGCGAGCAGCCAAGCGAGCACCAATGATTCTGGGCTAACAGCTTTCTCCTCGGCCATACTCACGAAGGAACCCACCTCACCGGAGGTGATCCGATTCACCTTTTTCGACCCTCCCAAGGGGGACCATGGAAGGAAGGCAATGCCCTTCTCTTCACAGATCTCCAGAACTTCACGATCATGACGATAGAGAGGACTGAACTCATTTTGCACCGAGATCAGGCCACCCTCATCGGGACCACCCCCTAGCTCGAGGGCTTTGGTGAGTTGAGCTGCGTTGTAATTGGAGACCCCAATTTCCCGGACAATTCCTCGACTCTTGAGCTCGAGGACATTCTCAAACTGGGTCTCAAAAGGGAGTTCCGGGTCGAGCCTGTGGTGCTGCCACAGATCGATCACGTCAACACCGAGGCGTTCACGCGAGCGCTCCGCTGCGCCCACAAGATAATCAAGGCTTCCGTTTCGCCCCCATTTTTCGCCGTCACTGCGGGTGATTCCACCTTTGGTGGCGACCAAGACCTTAGCTTTCTGTGCGGGCTCCGCCTCCCACATCTGAAGAGCTTCCGCGACAAAAGTCTCGTTATGCCCGACTTGGTCCCACGCGGGTGCATAGATGTCTGCGGTGTCCAGAAGAGTGACTCCAGCATCGAGTCCCGCATGAATACCGGGAATCGCGCTGGCATAACGAGTGTCCTCTGATACGGCCGCACCTCGTGGCCACGAAACATTCATGCATCCCAGCCCCAGCGGAAAGACCTTCCACGGTCCCAGTCTGCGGGTCGTCACGATTGTTCTCCCTCCGGCAACGGCATGATGTCGACCATCGTGGGTTCAGGCAACTGAATGACACCTTCCTCTAGAGAGATTACCGCTGACGCGTTCCACGGCTCACTGCCGTGTCTCATGATGTAACCGGGAACCAGCCAGGCGGTTCCCGATGCATCCCACACGAGTAGCGGTGCCACTTCTGAGCTTTCCACCGTCAGTGTGATGACCTCACCGGGCTCAGGGTAGAAGGGTTCCTCCATCACCAGCCCGTCAGCAAAAACACTGTCAAATCCAGAATGGTAAAGAGGTGCGGGGCTTCCCCACCACTGACCAGATGCGAGTCTCTCCACCGCAGCGATGGGGCTCACGGTAGTGAAATCTCCTCGGGAGATAGGGGTCGCGGAATGACCAGACACCGAGGCGAGGGTTGGTCCCGGACCAAAAAAGACACTCCATTCCAGAGCAGTATCACGACCATCGAGTTGCTGGATTGCGCTGAGTCCAACTCCCCAGTCATCATTGGCCAAGACAGTCAAGTCTGACTCCACGATGTCGAGTCCTGATTTCTGGAGTAAATCCGCCGCCATCGTCGTGGCTTCCTCGACGCTGGGGAGTGGCCCGCTGGGTTCAGGGTTCTCGCATTCAAAACCTCCCAGCTCCTCAGACCCTTCCTCGGGAATAACCTCGCGACAAGTCGGCTCTTGATATGCAGCAGGGTTGCTGTAGTACCACGGTCCTGTGCCACTCCAGGTGAGGTTCAGAGTGGGGCCACTCCAATCTTCTGGCCCAAGAACGTAGCCCGGCCACTGCTCATCAAAGTATTGGCTGGGTCCCGCGACGCCCTCAACACCATAAATACTGCCGAGTTCTGTCAGGAGGCCAAGTGGATCTCCCTGCAATGACAGTTCATACACCGCTCCCGAACCCTCGGCATCGGAGAGCCCCGGGCCAGGAACATACTCATAGTCGACAGCGAGTGAAATGTCACCGAAGGATTCTGCCGATGCCGCTCCGGATTCAGCTAAGACGATGAGTGTTCGTGGCGCCGGAGGAAAAACAACCTGGACAAGAGCTCCGAGTATCAGCGAAAGTACCGCGACGCTTGCGACAACGAACGTTTCTCGACCCTTTAAGCCCCGCTGTCGCTGAGGTGACGGATAATCCGAAGCATCGAGGTCGAGGGACATTGCGCTCCTTAGTCGTAAAGCCTGCGATGCGTCACCCCAGACCTACAAGCGTAGAAACCTCCTGACGAAGGAAGTTCATCGCTCATTATGAGTGTAGAACCCCGAGGAGTTCCCGACCCGCGTCACATGACAGAATCCCAGTGATGGTAAAAATGATGCGGTTTCTCCGTCGCTACCCCTGGGTGCTTGCGGCAGTGCTGGTAGGGGGCGCTCCTCCAAGAGATCGTGGATTTGGTGTCGATTCTCGGGGCTCTTCGAGCAGTGAGGGACCCCCGTTCGCGAGAAAAAACCCTCACAGTAGACTCTTCAGGTGTCCACCGAGCAAGAGTTTGAGCCCCATCGGCTGAATTTTGCCCCCCGACTTAACTGGCTTCGCGCTGGGGTCCTGGGTGCCAATGATGGGATTGTGTCTATTGCCGCTCTCGTCGTGGGTGTAGCGGCGGCAACATCAGACACCGGTCCCATCTTGATTGCCGGCACGGCCGGAATCATTGCAGGATCGCTCTCGATGGCCTTAGGTGAGTATGTCTCTGTCTCGTCCCAACGCGATAGCGAAGCCTCCCTCATCAAGCGCGAGCGTCAAGAGCTTGAAGACAACCCTGAGGCTGAGTTGCAAGAGTTGGCTGACCTGTATCAACAACGTGGGCTCAGTGCCTCAACAGCTGCCGCTGTCGCTCGCGAACTCACTGATCACGACGCCGTCGCGGCGCACCTCGAGGCTGAGCTTGGCATCAATGAACTCGAGCTCACCAACCCCTGGCATGCAGCGATCTCATCAGCGCTGTCTTTTCTTGCCGGATCCGCGTTACCCATGCTGGCCATACTCTTGGGACCCGAAGCAGTGCGCATCCCTCTCACATTCGCGGCATCTCTCCTCGCGCTTGGCCTCACCGGAGGTATTGGCGCTTACCTGGGACAGAGCCCCATCCTGCGTCCGGTTATGAGAGTGATGGGCGGCGGGGCCTTAGCGCTGGCAATAAGTTGGGGAATCGGCACCGCGCTCGGCGTCTCAGGGATTTAGTCGCGGGAGCGCGCCAACCCGCGGTCTTCCTCACACAGAAAGTCGTGTTCTGAGCACCCTTGGCACACAACTGACTCAAAAGTGCACGCGAGACTCGAACAGTTCTGCATTCGTGATGATGCAGCTCCGCACACAACACACTGACCAATCACTGCTGCTTCCGACGAAAACGTCACAGCCTTGCGGTTATCAAAAACGTAGAGGGAGCCTTCCCAGAGTCCCGAGTCCCCATACTTTTCTCCATAACGGACAATCCCACCATCCAATTGGTAGACCTCTTGGAAACCGCGCTTGATCATCATCGCGGAGAGCACCTCACACCGGACACCCCCGGTGCAATAGGTGACTACGGGTTGATTTTTGAGGTGGTCATATTTTCCGCTGTCGAGTTCCCGCACAAAATCATGCGAGGTGCGAGTGTCAGGAACGATGGCGTCCTTGAATCGGCCAATGTCCGCTTCCCACTTATTGCGACCGTCAAAGAAGGTCACCGGTTTAGTCGCGACTAGTTCATGGAGTTGCTCCGGACTCAGGTGTTGCCCACCGCTGGTGACACCGTTCTCCCCCACCACAACTTCCTCAGGGGCCCCGAACCCGACAAGCTCATCTCGGACCCGGACCTTCAACCTCGGAAAATCCTCCGGCCCACTACCCTCGCTCCACTTGAAGTCGATGTCACGAAATGCTCGATATTCGCGAGTTTTTCGCCAGTACTTCTTGACTGCGCCAATCTCACCGCCGACCGTGCCATTGATTCCATGAGGCGCAATGATGATCCGGCCACCCAAGCCCAACGACTCACATAAATCGCGTTGCCACAAGCGAATGGCGTCAGGATCTGCCAAGGGAGTGAAGCAGTAGTACAGCAGAACCTTGTAGAGCGCCATAGTCTCAATCCTGGAGAAAAAACTGGCGGTACCGGTGGGATTTGAACCCACGGTGGGCTTGCACCCACACAACTTTTCGAGAGTTGCACCTTCGGCCGCTCGGACACGGTACCGCCCGCTAGTTTACACAGACACCCATCCCACCTTCAGCCTCGGTCAGTGGGGAGCTTTAGGCTCATAGCATGGCCAAAACCGAGTCCCCCTATCGCTGTGATGAATGCGGGTGGACCACCCTCAAATGGGTGGGGCGGTGTGGCGAGTGCCAGTCCTGGGGAACTGTCATCGAAGTCGGTGCGCCCACGAGTGCGTCGCGACAAGCGGTCGCTGTTGTTCCCAGCGCTGAGCGGATAGCAAAACCGATCACGGAGCACTCGGGCAACGAAAGCGGTCATGTACCCACCGGGGTGGGAGAGTTTGACCGGGTTCTCGGCGGTGGGATTGTCCCGGGTGCCGTCATTTTGCTCTCCGGCGAACCAGGGGTGGGGAAGTCCACACTCCTACTGGATGTGGCCGCGAAAGCGGCTCAGGGTGGGAAGAAAGTCCTCTACGTCAGCGCCGAAGAATCTGCAGGCCAGGTGTACTTGCGTGCATCACGCACCAACGGCCTCGACGACAATCTTTTCCTCGCCAACGAGACGGACCTCGGCGGGGTACTGGGACACATTGATCAGGTAAACCCGGAACTCATGATTGTCGACTCCATTCAAACGGTGTCGTCTGGAGTTTTGGAGAGCTCGGCTGGTGGCGTAGCGCAGGTCAGGGAAGTCGCTGCAACCCTCATTAGGGTGGCGAAGAACTCCCACTTGCCAATCATTCTGGTGGGACACGTCACCAAAGATGGACAAGTCGCTGGCCCCAGGACTCTCGAGCACTTGGTTGACGTCGTCTGCCACTTCGAAGGGGACCGGCAGACCTCGTTGCGCTTTGTGCGAGCGCTCAAGAACCGATTTGGTCCCACCGACGAAGTGGGATGTTTCGAGATGAGTGGTGAGGGCATCCTCGAAGTGCCAGACCCCAGCTCTCTCTTTCGCTCTCACACCAGTAAGGCAGTCAGCGGAACCTGCACGACCATTGCTCTGGAGGGACGGCGAGCTCTCCCTGTGGAAATTCAGGCGCTTGTTGTGCCCAGCACTGCGGCCCAACCCAGGCGGGTGGTCAATGGGGTGGAGTCTTCCCGAGTCGCAATGATCCTGGCGGTACTGGAGCGTCGAGCTGGGCTTCCCGTGTCCTCGGCGGATGTCTATGTATCCACCGTGGGGGGCATCAAGGTCTACGAGCCAGCCACAGATTTGGCCATTGCTCTCGCAATCGCCAGTGCCACTAAAGACATCCCACTTTCACAAGAAATGGCGGCAATTGGGGAGATCAGCCTCGCGGGCGAGATCCGCGCTGTCACCCAGGCTCCGCAGCGAGCATCGGAAGCATCGCGGTTGGGCTTTAACTCAGTGCTCGATCACACCACTCCGAGTATTCACGAGGCCATCACGCAGGCGTTTTCGAAGAGCCCACAGAAGCAGAAAGAGCCTACTTTTTAGTAGAGCAGGAACTGCTTGGTCTCGGCCGACTCCAAGCTCCCTAAATGCACGGTGAGGTGATAGCTCGCGCCACCTGCAGGCATCACCGGACGATCACCACCACAGGTGTCAGGAGTTGAGCGGGTCCGATCCCACGGAATAGCAGTGGTTTCTTGTTCCGAACCGGGAGCGAGTGTCAGCTCATAGGGGACAGCGTCTGTCTGGCAGTCGTCAGAGGACCAGATGAGGTCGGGTCCCGACGAAATGACATACTTCTGCACGTCCGTTCCTGCGTTCACCTTGCACTCCACAGTGGAAATGTTCTTCACACCCATCCACAGCTGGGGGTTCATTCCAGAGTCATAACTGGCCTGGTCGGTGCGAGCGGTGATCTCGAGCTGACTCGGTAGACAGTTTGGTACTTCGACGACCGCAAGCTCCTCGGTAACCTCCTCCACAGGCTCCGCGGTGGTGCCAAACCCGGGTCGGACAACAATCAGAACAATGACGGCGATAACTCCGATTAGCCCGCCGAGCACCACGAGTCTCCTCCTCCAGTAGACCGAGGAGGGAAGGGGGCGCTGAGCCTGTGACATAGCCCTAGGGTACGACTGGAGAGCGAGAAATTAGGGCCTTAGCCCCGGCGAGCCTAGGAACTTACAGGTTTAGTCAAGGTCCTTCACCAACCGCGAATTACCCAACGTATTGGGCTTCACCCGGGCCAAATCGAGAAACTCCGCGACACCCTCATCGGGTGATCGCACGAGCTCCACATATACCTCTGGATCCACAATCTGGTCCTCTTCGACGTGGAAACCATTGCGCTGGAAAAAATCCACTTCGAATGTCAGGCAAAAAAGCGTGCCGAGCCCAAGCTCACGAGCTTGTTCTTCCAGGGCTGCCACCAGAGCTGTTCCTATTCCTGCGCCAACATGCTCTGGAGACACAGCCAGCGTCCTGATCTCTCCCAGGTTTTCCCAAAAAACATGCAAAGCACCACAACCGACAACCTGCCCCTCAGGGGTGGTCGCCACGGTGAACTCTTGGACTGCCTCATAGAGCACAACGAGGTCCTTGCCCAAGAGCACCCGTGCTTCGACAAGGGGCTCAATGAGAGCGGCTATGGCGCGGATGTCCGACGTGCGCGCACGTCGGATTGTCCACTGTTGAGCCTGGGTCACCAGGAAAGCGTAGCGCCTAGGACTCGAGCACTCCGGCTTCCACTGGCTCCGCTTCGCGCTTCTTGCTTACGAAGGTGAACTCGGTGCCATCGAAGTCGACGGTGATGTGCTCACCAGGGTTCAACTCGCCCTGCAGGATGCGCTCACTCAAGGGGTCCTCCACGCTTTGCTGGACAGCGCGACGCAGCGGCCTCGCTCCCATGGTGGGATCCCATCCCAGAACAATGAGCTGCTTCTTGGCTTCATCGGAGACGCTCATGGTCATATCGCGATCCAGCAAGCGGTCACCGAGTCGCTTGATGAAGAGGTGCACAATCTCCATCAGTTCGTCCTGGTTCAGCTGCGGGAAGACGATGGTCTCATCCACACGGTTGAGGAACTCGGGCTTGAAGTTCTTCTTCAACTCCTCCACAACCTTGGCGCGCATCGACTGGTAGCTAGCTTCCGTGTCACCCTCCACCGTGAAGCCGACTGGGCCACCGGTGATGTCCTTCGTTCCGAGGTTCGTGGTCATGATGATCACGGTGTTCTTGAAGTCCACCACACGACCCTGACCATCGGTCAGGCGACCTTCTTCCAACACCTGCAACAGAGAGTTGAAGATGTCAGGGTGCGCCTTCTCAATCTCGTCAAAGAGCACGACACTGAACGGCTTGCGACGCACCTTCTCCGTCAGCTGCCCACCGTCTTCAAATCCGACGAATCCGGGAGGGGCCCCAAACAGACGTGAGACGGTGTGCTTCTCACCGAACTCTGACATGTCCAAAGCAATCAGGGCGTCTTCGTCATCAAAGAGGAACTCCGCCAAGGCCTTTGCAAGCTCGGTCTTTCCCACTCCGGTGGGACCGGCGAAGATGAAGGAACCGCTGGGGCGCTTCGGGTCTTTCAGGCCCGCGCGAGTCCGACGAATGGTCTTGGAGAGAACAGAGATTGCCTGTTCCTGACCGATCACACGCTGGTGAAGGGCCTTCTCCATGAACATCAGGCGAGCAGTCTCTTCTTCAGTCAGCTTGAAGACAGGGATGCCTGTAGCGGCAGCGAGAACCTCCGCAATGACACCTTCGTCGACGACTCCAGTGCCACCGGCCTCGCCACTGCGCCACTTCTTTTCCAGCTGCAGACGCTCGCCGAGAAGAGTCTTTTCCTCATCACGCAGCGACGCTGCCTTCTCAAAGTCTTGACCCTCGATGGCTGCCTCCTTGCGAGAGCGGACATCGGCAATCTTCTCGTCAAACTCCCGGAGCTCAGGTGGGCTCGAGAGGATTGACAGGCGAAGCCGTGCTCCCGCCTCGTCAATTAAGTCGATGGCCTTGTCCGGCAGGAAACGATCCTGAACGTAACGGTCAGAGAGGTTCACCGCTGCCTCGATGGCTCCATCGGTGATCGACACTCTGTGGAAAGCCTCGTACTTGTCTCGCAACCCCTTCAAAATGTTGATGGTGTGAGCGGGGCTTGGCTGGTGAACCTGGACAGACTGGAAGCGACGCTCCAGGGCGGCGTCCTTCTCGAAGTGCTTGCGGTATTCATCCAGAGTGGTAGCACCGACGGTCTGAAGCTCCCCACGAGCCAGCAGAGGCTTCAAGATGCTGGCAGCGTCGATAGCGCCCTCTGCGGCTCCAGCGCCCACCAGGGTGTGGATCTCATCGATGAACACGATGATGTCGCCGCGAGTGCGAATCTCTTTGGTGACCTTCTTCAAGCGCTCTTCGAAGTCACCGCGGTAGCGCGAACCGGCAATCAACGAGCCGAGGTCCAGCGAGTAGAGCTGCTTGTCCTTCAATGTCTCGGGAACATCGCCCTTCACAATCGCTTGGGCAAGACCCTCCACAACAGCGGTCTTTCCGACACCGGGCTCACCCACGAGAACAGGATTGTTCTTCGAGCGTCGGGAGAGGATCTGCATGACCCGCTCCATCTCACGTTCGCGACCAATGACCGGGTCGAGCTTTCCTTCACGGGCTGCCTGGGTCAGGTTGCGCCCAAACTGGTCCAAAACTTGTGAACCCTTGTCGCTACCGCCGGTCTCCGAGCCACCCACAGAGACGGGGTCTTTGCCCTGGTATCCCGAGAGCAACTGGATGACCTGCTGGCGAACGCGGTTCAAATCTGCACCGAGCTTCACCAGAACCTGAGCAGCTACACCTTCACCCTCGCGAATCAAGCCGAGCAAGATGTGCTCGGTTCCGATGTAGTTGTGTCCTAGCTGGAGTGCCTCGCGGAGGCTCAACTCCAAAACCTTCTTGGCGCGAGGGGTGAAAGGGATGTGTCCGGTGGGGGCTTGCTGACCCTGACCGATAATTTCCTGCACCTGCTCGCGGACTGCTTCGAGCGAGATTTCGAGTGACTCCAGGGCTTTGGCAGCAACACCTTCACCCTCATGGATAAGACCCAAGAGGATGTGCTCGGTGCCGATGTAGTTGTGGTTCAGCATCTTGGCTTCTTCCTGCGCCAAGACCACGACTCGGCGTGCCCGGTCGGTAAACCTCTCAAACATCTTCATCACTCCTTTACGGCGAGAGCCCTCGCCAATGCTCGTGAACACGAGAATAAGCGCTCACCCTCGTCCGTGGGGCGGTGTTCGCCCCTAGCGTGAGGGGTTACCCTGACGGGTATGACCCGAGCGGACACCTCCTGGAATTCTGAGGAGCGAATCGGCGTTACGTCTTCTGCCATGACAGAAATCCTCGGACCTCGCGAAGTTCCGCTGGGCGGCGTGCGAGCCATGACGGTGCGCCGCGTCTTGCCCCACAGGTCACGAACCACGATTGGTCCCTGGTGTTTTCTTGACCATTTCGGCCCTCACTCCGTGTCGGAGACCGGCGGCATGGTGGTCCCTCCACACCCCCACACGGGACTGCAAACCGTCACGTGGCTTTTTGAGGGTGCAATCGAGCACAAAGATTCCACCGGGGGCTTCGCCACCATTACCCCTGGGTCGATGAACCTGATGACGGCGGGATCGGGAATCCAGCACTCAGAAATCTCTGACCCAACATCCACCACTCTGCACGGTATTCAACTGTGGGTCGCTCTACCGGATGAGCATCGGTTTCAGAATCCTCATTTCGATTCGCTCACCACCACAGCCCAACCCGTGGGGGATGGCACACTGCGTCTCTTCCTGGGGTCCTTAGAGGGCTTCGGCACTGCCAAAGTGCCCACCTATTCACCCTTGGTCGCTGCAGAAATCACTCTTCCGCCCGGCGGAACAATGCAGCTCAGCGTGGACAGGAACTTCGAGCACGGTCTACTGGGTGACACCGGGAGCGTGACCGTGGGCGAGACAACACTCGACCGCCACCACCTCGGCTACTTTCCTGCTGGTCCCGATTCCCTGAGCGTGACCAACCACGGTTCGCAGCAGTTCCGGGGCGTTCTCATCGGAGGGGAACCCTTCGATGAACCGATTGTCATGTGGTGGAACTTCATCGGTCGAACGCACGAGGAAATTGAAGAGTTCCGGAAAGACTGGCAATCGGGGCTAGAGGTCGGGTCGCCTCGTTACGGACACTTAGAGCATATGGATCCCCTTCCCGCTCCCGAGATGCCCCACGTTCGCCTCAAGGCCAGGCTCACTCGATAGACAGCGAACCCTAAAGTTCCGGTCCTAAGCTGATGGCATGGGAGCGCCGCCCAAAAAATCTGCATTCCCCCCAGCCAGGGTGGGTCTTCTGATTATGATGGCCGGTCTTGCCGTGACCGTCGCCCTTGGCGCACTTCTGAGCTAGGACAACAGGATGATTGAAAACTTTTGGGCCAACGCACTGTTCTCCGTGACGCCCACCATCCTGATTGGCCTGATCTTCTGGTTCATCATGCGCGCGATTCTCTCTGCCGATCGTGGCGAGCGAGAGTCATACAAAAAGCTCGAGCGTGAAGAGCGCGCTAAGCGTGGTTTACCCGTCGACGACTAGGTCGATTTCACCAGCGGGAACAGGACCGTCTCGCGAATTCCGAGACCAGTAATCGCCATTAAGAGGCGATCAATTCCCATTCCCATTCCTCCTGTGGGGGGCATGCCGTGCTCGAGGGCGCGGAGGAAGTCTTCATCAACCTTCATCGCCTCAAGGTCGCCCTTGGCACCAAGCTTTGCCTGCTCGACGAACCGCTCACGCTGAATAACGGGGTCGACGAGTTCGGAATATCCGGTCGCCAACTCAAAGCCGCGAACATACAAATCCCACTTCTCCACAACACCGGGAATGGAGCGGTGAGCGCGGACGAGGGGAGAGGTGTCTAGGGGGTAATCCATCACAAATGTGGGGGTCGTCAAGGACTCCTTGACGAAGTGTTCCCACAGCTCCTCGACATACTTACCGGGGGTTGGCTGAGCAACCTCAATCCCCACTTTCTGTGCCATCGACTCCAGGTCGGTCAGTGAGGTCTCGGGGGTTATGCGTGTGCCACTGGCGTCGCTGAGGCTGTCATACAGACTCAGGCGATCCCACTGTCCACCCACGTCATACTCAGTCCCATCAGCCCAGGTGACTGTGGTGGTTCCCGCCACGGCAAGCGCCGCCTTCTGAACGAGCTCCTGGGTGAGATCCGCCATCTGGTGGTAATCCCCGTAGGCCTGATAGGCCTCGAGCATCGCGAATTCAGGGCTGTGAGTAGAGTCAGCGCCTTCGTTGCGGAAGTTTCGGTTGATTTCAAACACTCGCTCGATGCCACCAACAACCGCGCGCTTGAGGTAGAGCTCAGGAGCAATCCGCAGGAACAGGTCAGTACTAAACGCGTTCGAGTGAGTGATGAACGGTCGCGCGGAAGCCCCGCCATGCTGAACCTGAAGCATCGGTGTTTCCACCTCCAGGTAACCGTGCTCACCAAATGTGGCGCGAAGGGAGGCGTTGACCTGTGCTCGGGCACGCACCGTCTCACGAGCTTGGTCACGCACGATCAGGTCTAGGTAGCGCTGGCGAACTCGGGTTTCTTCATTGAGCTCGCTGTGCAGGTTGGGCAGTGGCATCAGTGCTTTGGCGGCAATGGCCCACTGAGACACCATGATGGAGAGCTCACCGCGTTTGGAGGCAATAACTTCGCCTGACACAAAGACATGATCACCGAGATCAACGAGGTCTTTGAGGAGCTCGAAGGACTCCTCTCCCACCTCGCCAAAGGACACCATGGCTTGGAGGCGCTCACCAGATCCCTCTTGCAGGGATAGGAAGGCAAGCTTTCCGGTGACCCTCATGTGGACCACCCGCCCAGCAATTCCTACAACTTCGCCAGTTGTTGCCTCGGGCTCCAGATCAGGGTGCGCCTGCCGAACAGCAGAGATGGTGGTCGTTACCGGGACCGAGACGGGAAAAGGCTCGAGCCCCGCGGCCAGCATCTGCTCACGCTTGCCCAAACGAACGGCATGTTGTTCGTCAATATCCTCGGCGTCTGGCTCGACGTGGGGGGCATCAGTCATGAGTGTGAAATTCCTGCGTGGGGGCGCTGTACCCCGTTAGCCTACTGACCAAAGTGCAGAAGCTTGTTGTCTATCAGCCGCACGCCACCAATGGTGGCTGCCACAATCAGTCGGACTTGCTCCCTCGGCTCGCCATCACCCCGGGGCTGGAAAGTTTCTGGATGTACCACCTCGACGTAGTCAACACTCACGCCTGGGGCGCTCTCCAGGATCGCTCTCGCGCGATTGCGGGCGTCCTGGGCGCTGGGTTGGTGAGATGCCTCGTCCAGTGCCCTGGGAATCTCAAGCGCCTGAGCCCGAGCCGCCTCACTTAGCTGGACGTTTCGACTGGAAAGTGCCAGGCCGAAAGAATCGCGAACTGTGTCTACCTCCACTATGCGAAGCGGAAGCTTCTGATCCTGCACCATCTGCTGGACCAGAAACACCTGTTGGGCGTCTTTAGCGCCAAAGACAGCCACCTCGGGATTTACATAATCGAACAGTCGCTTTACCACCGTGAGCACACCATCAAAGTGTCCTGGTCGGGAGGCTCCCTCAAACGTGTCACCGATCGGGCCGGCGCTCAAGGTGGGTGCGGCGTCTAGCCCCTCTGGATACATAACCTCAACACTGGGGGCAAAAATCACGTCCACCAGGGTGTCCGCAAGAAACGCCTCATCGGCGAGAAGCGTGCGCGGATATTCCTCAAAGTCTTCCCCTGCACCAAATTGCAATGGATTCACAAAAATACTGACCACGCATCGATCCGCGTGACGAGTTGCCTCCTGCACGAGCGCCTTATGGCCCTCATGCAGGGAACCCATCGTGGGAACGAGGGCAACGGACTCTCCTGCGCGTCTCCAGGACTCACGAATGCCGTGGAGCTCCTCGAGCGAGTGGACAATGGCCGGCATTAAGCCTCTCCTCCGAGCTCACGCTCGTTTCCGGCAAACAACCGGAGAGCATTCTCGATACTCGAGGTCACGAGAGGGTGCATGACCACACCAGGATTATCAATACCCGCGGCTTTCAGACGGCTGGCAGCTTCGTGAATGGTGGTGTGGGAAAAGCTCGTGGCCAAAGCGATGGCGGAGGCAACGTCCGCTCGCTTGTCCTCAGCCACAACCAGAGGCTCCATTCCCATTTCCACCGCGAGTGCGCTCGCAATGGGCTCGGCAACGGCTGGTGCGCTGATCACACACCACGCTCCGGACATTCTGGAGAGATCCATGCTCGTACCAGTGAACTCCATCAAGGGATGGAGCGCCAAGGGAATTGCTCCTTGAGCCCTGGCGCTATCCAACACATCGAGACCATGAGTAATCGAGGTGTGTAACACCAGTTGCCCCGTGTTCCACGCATTCTGCAGGCTGATGCCCTCAATGAACCCCGGCAGGTCCTGGTCGGGAAGAGCCACCACGACCAACTCGCTGCGCTCAATAATCTGCAACGGATCGGCATAAACCACTCCCGGGAGAATCGCCTCGATCCGCTCCCGCTCGCTCTCTGAGGGCGAAGTAATCCCGACCAGAGCGTGTCCAGCTCGGGACAGAGCTGCGGCAATCAGAGGACCCACGCGACCGGCACCAATAATGCCCACCCCGAGCCTCGTGGAATTCACGCTGGTTTCCTTCGCTGTCGGCGCTTCGTCGTCGTGTCTCCAATGGCGCCCACGGTCAACGCATGAACAGTGTCCCACCATCTTTTAGCGTCCTGGGTGTCAAGCCCAAGGACGCGAGTCGATACGGGTCCCTCCACGCTCTCCACGGCAAAAACGGACAGACCCAGAGCGCGGTGCCAAGGGCCTTGAGAAACGCTCGAGCTTTGGATTCGAGCCAGAGGAACCAAGGCCAGCTTGGTAATCCATCGGCCAGAACGCAGTGCGACAACCCCTCGAACCACCGCGCTTCCGGTCACGCCGTAGCTCAGCGGAATCCGAAGGCGTGCCCGCTCGGGTGCCCTCACATGAGACTGCTCCTCCAGGCCCCCCTCTATCCACCGGGTGTGGGGCTCTTGGAGAAGGGTGGTGACCTGAGCCATCGCAGATTCTTCGCGAAGGCTCGGGACACAGAGCTCGACCATCCGCACCATCTCATCTTTGGTGGCAACAGGAAGCAACAAAGTATGGGCGGGAGTCTTCTTGTTCGCAGAGCCCGGCGAGGACGCGAGGTTTGCATCAACCCTCCACCATCCCAAGAACTTCCACGGCCATGGCTGTGAAATTTGGAGGGCATGTATCCGGGCGGGAGGAATGGTTTCCACGCTGGTGGAGAGCAATCCCAACGAGACTCGCACGTCACCCTCGATCGAGTCGATGACAAAGTTCCCTACCCGGAAAAACCGGTCCGCCAGATAGACGACATAACCAAAGACCACCGCAATCGGGCCCAACCAGGCGGCGAGCTCGTCCGTGGTCACCGCTCCGAATACCACCGCAATGAAGCCCGCGCCAAAGAACACTGTTTCCACACTCACGACTAACGAGGCGAGGTAGCGAAAGAGGGACACCTCGAGTTCGCGAGTGATGACCTGAGGATCAGGCTCACTGTCATCATCGCGGCGCCCGGGTGTCTGCAAAATTTCTCGACGAACCGCTGTCGCCACACTGTAGGGGAGGTATGCGAGGACGACATTGGCATCGTTGCCGGCGGCCTGAATATCAAGCTTTGCCAGCCCCAACAGGCGAGGAACGAGTGGGCGCCTCACACCAATCGTGTTGATGCGGTCTCGCCGGGCTCGGCGGGACGATTTTGCAATGATGCCCTTTTTGACCTCGAGGACGTCGTCATCCATGCGAACCAGGTGGACTCGCCATTGGAGCCAAAAAACCAGCGCGGACACCACGACGACGACAATGGCGCCCAGAAAAATCAGGGCCAGCGAGTCGGCGATCAGAAAGGCAAGTCCACTGCCCTCGTCATCATCCTCCACACCTGCAAACTGGAGAATCGCGCGCAAGATAACCGTTTCCCAGAGTGCCGCAAACCCTGCACCAAGGAGGCCCACCAACACCACCCCGCCTTGAAGCAAGGGTGTCAACGGGTGTAACCGAAACCACTCCCCGCCCCGCAGATCAGCGGCGCTGCGCAGTACCGCAACTGGCATCGCTAGAGGCCTGCCCGGCGGGTCTCCGCCACCGCGATCAAACGGTCTCGGAGTTCCTCAGCTACAGGCAAGGGAAGCCCCGGGATGGTCACTCCCGTTGATGCTGCCGCCGTGACGAGCTTCAGCTCCGAGAGGCCTAGTAGGCGCGAAAGAGGACCCCGCGTGACATCGACCAGCTGCAAGCGTCCATAGGGAACTGCCACCTGACGCTGGAAAATTATTCCTCGACGGAAAACCAGGTCATCAGCCCGGAGCGCATAGCCATAAGCCCTCACCCTCCGAGGGATAAAGCCAATGATGGTCACCACGACGGCGAGAGCAAGGGCGAGTGGATACC
This sequence comes from uncultured Microbacteriaceae bacterium, assembly GCA_964350865.1. Lineage (GTDB taxonomy): Bacteria > Actinomycetota > Actinomycetes > Actinomycetales > Microbacteriaceae > Pontimonas. Next base: position 15,423 of record CAYGLJ010000002.1, on the reverse strand, counting down.
ACGATGCCCACGTGACGGAGGAGTCACTGACCCACAGGGGAACGCTCGACACGGCAATTGGGACAAGTGATCCGCCCACAGTCTGGACTAGTACCTCCACCTTGTAGCGCGGACTGATCCGTTCCCACACTGTTTCCTCGACACTCATGACAGTTCTCCTTCCGGCACCACGTCAGCTCCGCCGTCTGGTGAGTCGGGCGGGAGGGTGCACCACCGTTCGGCGATCAGAGCGCCCACCGTCAACACTACGGCGCCCACAATCGCGACGATCGTGGGCACGAGCGTTTCCGCTAGAAGAACCGGCCGACTGGCAAAGAACACCGCAAAACCCACACCCATTCCACTCAGTGCTGAGCCAGCCAAGGCACCCGCCTTAGCCAGGAGAACCACTCTTGTTGCATAGAACGGATCGACCGGGGGCTTAGAGCGCTCGGCTCTCACCTGACTCCGAATCGGCCAGGCCAAAGCCAACAGAATCGCTCCCAGGGCCGCCAGCGCTGCACCCCAGGTGTAGGGGGGAATTAGCGCAGGGGTTCCTGAAGTCACCAGCAGCCACTCTCCAGCCCACCCCAGTACCCCTCCGATCAGACCGCCGATCAGAAGAGCGATAGCCGAGGTGTGGCTCATGACGGGTCTGGCGGGAGTGACGCAAGGAGCTGCGAGATTGGCCCGTGGCCAGGGAGTGTGGCGTCGGCATCGATTTCCTGCCACGGTTCCAAGACGAACCTGCGTTGGTGCGCCCTGGGGTGGGGGGTGGTCACAAAAGGATCATCGCTCACACGATCGCCGTAGACGATGAGGTCCAGATCCAAAGTTCGGTCGGCATATTTCTCTCCGGTGCGCTCGCGACCGTGCCGACGTTCGATATCCATCAAGTGCTCGAGGGTTTTCTCCGCTGACCAGGCACTATCGAGGAGGATTACCTGGTTCACATACGAGGGCGCATCCGGGTTGGGGCCATCAGGTCCAAGCGCCACTGTCTCATGGAGGGAGGAAGAGGCGGCCACCCGGAAGCCCTCAGTAGCTGCCAGGTCTGAGACTGCTCGAAACGCGATGTCTTCACGGTTGCCGAGATTTGTGCCCAAGGCCACGACGCACGCGACCCACGTGTCCTCGGTCATCTGTCCTCCGCCTCTCGGCGCCTCGACACGGAGACACCGGCAAAGGGAACCGCAATCGGAGCCTGGGGCTTATGAATGGTGACGCGTGTGGCCTTCACGCGCTCGAGGGATAACACCATGGTGACAATCCGATCACACACGGTCTCTATCAGGTCGGCGGGCTCTCCTTGAATAATTGTGGCGACCCGATCTGCAACTACCCCATAGTCCACCGTGAAGGCAACGTCGTCATGGGCAATGGCCTCGTCGAACGATGTCTCGATTTCGACATCCACCAGGAAGGTTTGACCTTCTCTTTTCTCCTGGGGAAAAACTCCGTGATAGCCGAAGGCCTCAATTCCCTCAATCGTGATCACGTCATGCACGAGGACCCCCTTCGTGAAAAGCCTGCCAGACATCCAATGCCTCACGGTGCGCTCTCACATTGTGAACGCGGAGAGCAAAGACTTGAGCTTCAGCCAGCAGCACCCCCAACGCAGCGGATACACCATCGCGCTGCGCTGGTTCGTGGTCTCCCGGCAGAAGCTCACCCAAGAAACGTTTCCTGGACGCCCCGACCACAAGCCGCGTACCCCCAGGAACCAGCTCATCCAGATGAGACAGCAGAGACCAATTGTGCTCCGGAGTTTTCGCAAATCCGAGGCCTGGATCGACCAGGAGGTGAGAGGGGTCGATTCCGGCCCCTAATGCCTCCTCCATTCGCAGCCGAATCTCGTGAGCTACGTCATGGACAACATCGTCATAGTGCGCCAGCGAGTCCATGGTGTTGCTATGTCCTCGCCAATGCATCAGCACATAATCGACACCCGACTCTGCCGCAACGAAGAACATGTCAGGGTCAGCAAGTCCTCCTGAGACGTCATTGATGATGCGAGCACCGGCCTCCAGTGCCTTACGGGCTGTGGACGCTCTCATGGTGTCAACACTGACGACAACTCCCGCCTCCGCCAAAGCTTTCACCACGGGAAGGACACGCTGTTCCTCTTCCTCGGGAGTGACACGGTTCGCTCCGGGTCTGGTCGACTCACCACCCACGTCAATCACGGAGGCACCCTGCTCAACGAGGGCCAGGCCCTGGCTAATTGCGGCATCAGCCTGGTGGAAGAGGCCTCCATCGCTGAACGAATCGGGAGTCGTATTCACAACTCCCCACAGCTCAGGCCGACGGCGAGCGTTCACGCCCAGTCCTCGCCTCCTGCGAGGAGAAGGGCTTCGTGCCTCTTGGTGTCTTCAGAGAGCGTTCCCTCTGTGGCCACTGTCACGGTCGTCAGTCGCTGCTGAGGCCCGCGATAAGCGACGCATCCGTGCACAGCCGACACCAACACGAGAGCGCCGCGAGCAACACCGGAGGACACCAAGGCCTGGGCCACCATCTCGCCAACTCGCTCTTGAAGCTGCGGCCGTCGTGCCGTCACTTCGACCAGTGTCGCCAGTGTCCCTAAGCCCACGATGGAGGAGCCTGGTTCGTACACCACACTGGCGTGCCCTTCAAAAGGCAACAGGTGATGTTCACAGAGTGAGATGAAGGAGATGTCCCGAAGGGCCACCAGCTCGCCTCGCTCAGATTCCCCTGCAGGAACCTCTTTCGCGTCCCTGAGCACGTCCACCGGGTCAACACCGACGCCCGAATAAAGGTCGGCAAAGAGCTCAGCAACTCGATCCGGCGTGGTCGCGAGTCCCTTACGCGAGGGGTCCTCACCGACCGCGAGAAGAATGTCCCCTACTGCCTTCTTGATGGCCTCGCTATCCACGGGAACGTCCGGTTGACGACGGAGGCGTTTTCTTTGCAGCAGGCTTTGGTGTAGCAGGCTTCTTCACTGCCGGCTTCTGTGCCGTGGTTTTCTTAGCGACAGGCTTCTTGGTAGCCGGCTTCTTTGGAGCTGTCGCAGCCTTCCTCTGCGGGACGCTCACTGGTCCCTTTTTCGAGGGCGGACGATCTCCACTGGAGAGCCACAGCGGGCGCTCGGGAAGTTTCTTGACACCCTCGAAGATGCTGGCGAGTTGGTTGTGATCGAGGGTTTCTTTTTCCAATAACTCGGTTGCCAACTGATCGAGGATGGCTCGGTTATCCATGAGGACTTTCCATGCCTCGGTGTGAGCGCGATCAATCAAGTTACGGACTTCGGTGTCCACCGCTTGCGCGACGGAATCGGAGTAGTCACGTTGGTGACCCATATCGCGACCCAAGAACACTTCACCACTGGCTTGTCCGAGCTTCACCGCCCCAATGTCGGTGCTCATGCCGTATTCGGTCACCATCCGACGAGCAATGGCGGTCGCCTTTTCAATGTCGTTCGATGCGCCCGTGGTCGGGTCATGGAAGACAATTTCTTCTGCAACACGACCGCCCATGGCATAGGTGAGCTGGTCGAGCAATTCGTTTCTCGTGACTGAGTACTTATCGTCCAGCGGAAGCACCATGGTGTACCCCAAGGCTCGACCACGCGGAAGAATGGTGACTTTGGTGACGGGGTCAGTGTTGCGCATCGCAGCAGCGGCCAAAGCGTGACCACCCTCGTGATACGCGGTGACAAGTCGCTCTTTGTCGCTCATCACCCGAGTGCGCCTCTGAGGTCCAGCCATCACACGATCCACAGCCTCATCGAGCAGCTCGTTGGTGATCTTTGTCGCGTTCTCCCGAGCTGTCAGAAGTGCTGCCTCATTGAGAACGTTGGCGAGGTCGGCCCCAGTGAAGCCGGGAGTTTTCCGCGCCAGCACGGCAAGGTCCACACCCTTGGCCATGGGCTTCCCTTTGGCGTGAACCTCCAGAATCTTCTGCCGACCCTTCATGTCCGGCGCGTCCACCTGAATCTGGCGGTCAAAGCGGCCAGGGCGTAACAGTGCGGGATCCAGGATGTCCGGACGGTTGGTGGCGGCAATCAAAATGACGTTCGTCTTGGGGTCAAAACCATCCATCTCGACCAGGAGCTGGTTGAGCGTCTGCTCACGCTCATCATGGCCTCCACCCATGCCGGCACCTCGGTGGCGTCCCACCGCATCAATCTCGTCAACAAAGATGATGGCGGGTGCGTTTTCTTTGGCTTGGGTGAAAAGGTCTCGAACGCGTGACGCTCCCACACCCACAAACATTTCAACGAAGTCAGAGCCCGAGATGGAATAGAAGGGGACGTTGGCTTCGCCGGCGACAGCCCGTGCCAGCAAGGTTTTCCCTGTTCCTGGAGGGCCATAGAGAAGAACACCCTTCGGGATACGGGCACCTACTTTTTGGAACTTCTCAGAATCCTTGAGGAACTCCTTGATTTCGTGAAGCTCCTCAATGGCTTCATCCGCCCCCGCCACATCGTCAAAGGTGACCGTGGGGGTCTCTTTCGACACAAGCTTCGCTCGTGACTTTCCGAACTGCATGATCCGGGAGCCACCTCCCTGCATGCTGGAGAGCAGGAACCAGAAAATAAGACCAATGATGACGAAAGGTAAGAGGAGTCCCAGGAGCGAGACAAACCAGTTGGTCTGGGGAACCTCGTCGGTGAACTCCGCCACATCCGAGTTGGCAACTGCCGCAATGATGTCCTCGCCCCGAGGAGCCACATAGTAGAACTGCACTTGTGTTCCCAAGTCATCAAAGGAGGAACGCAACTCCATATCGACGCGCTGCTCACCATCGATGATGGTGACGGAGCGGGCCTGGTTGTCCTGCAAAAGCTCAAGGCCCTGCTGAGTGCTCACGGGTCTGAAACCGCTTGCGGTGAGCAAAGAGATACCGATCACCACAATGAGTGAACCCACCAGAACGTAGGGAAGGGGACCCCGGATCAGCGATTTCAGGGTGATTTTCTTCTGAGCCATGACGAGAGTCTGGTGCCTTTCGGTGGACCGGGAGTCAAGCTAACAGGCTAGCGCGATGCAGAAGCCAAAAACCACGTGTTCGCCGGAGGCAAAGGACGGTCTTAGCCCCCGTAGACAGCGGGTTTCAGAACCCCCACACCACTGAGATTGCGATAGGACTCGGCGTAATCCAACCCGAAACCCACCACAAAATCGTTGGGTATGTCGAACCCGAGATAGTCGATGGGCACGTCCACCTTCATCGCGTCGGGTTTACGCAAGAGTGTGGCAACGCTGACCGATGCTGCTTGGCGGCTCTCAAAGTTCTCTAACAGCCACGACAGCGTCAACCCTGAGTCGACAATGTCCTCCACAATGATGACGTGACGACCCTCGAGGGAAATCTCGAGGTCTTTAACAATCCGCACCACACCGCTGGACTTGGTGGAAGCGCCGTAACTCGACACCGCCATCCAGTCCATCTCGATCGGAATATGGAGCTCGCGCGCGAGATCCGCCATCACCATGACAGCGCCCTTCAGCACACCAATCAACAGTGGGGTGTGACCAGTGTGATTTTTCTCGATCTCCCGGGCAATTCGAGCAATGCCCTCAGCAATCTGCTCTTTGGTGAGAACAACTGATTCGATGTCAGAGTTGACGTCCTCGAATTCCATTACCTGTGCCCTACCTACTCGCTCGGGCCACGATTTGCCCGTCCCTGCGCTCCACACTAGCGCCGGAAACATCAATGGCTGATTGGCCCTTCCAGTGCTCGAGAAGACGCCTCATCTGCGCGGTGTGCGCATAGGTGGGCGCGCCACCACCGGCCCGAACAACCAGCATCCGTAGGACCCTCGTCTGCAGGGCCGCACTCAACCGCTCGGTATCAGCGACCGGCAACGCCCACGAACCATCATCTAACGATGTTGCGTGGCTATCGAACCACTGTGTGGCGTCATCATCGAGGGCGGTCGCATCGGCGCGGAAAAGTTCTGCGGTACGAGCGAGTGCCTGCGCAACGCCCGGGCCCATTTCACGCTCTAGGACAGGGAGCACCTGATGACGCACCCTCACTCTGGTAAAACGCTCATCCGCGTTGTGCGGATCCTCCCACCAGTTCATCCCCGCATCCACGAGAGCCTCGCGAAGCGTCCCCCGCGCGAGACCGAGAAAAGGACGGTGGAGGATGCCGTCTCGGCTGGGCATTCCTTTGAGTCCGCTCGGTCCACTGCCCCTCGTCAAGCCCAGGAGTACGGTCTCGGCTTGGTCATCCATAGTGTGCGCGAGCACGACACCCTGAGCTCCGGTTTCGCGCACTGCCTCGGTGAATGCCCGATGGCGAGCCACGCGAGCAGCGTCCTCAAGATTGGCGGTCCCTTCCACGCTCACCGATTTGATCAACACGGGTTGGAGGCCCAAAGCCTCCGCTTCACTTGCCGCTCGCTGAGCAATGTCGAAGGAACCAGGCTGCAGGCCGTGGTCGACAATGACCGCGCCAATATCCAACCCCAACGAACCTGCCTCGTGGGAGAGGGCCCAGGCCAAGGCGAGTGAATCCCCTCCGCCACTCAAACCCACCAAATACAGGGCTCGACCTGGTGAAGCATCGAGGCTTCCAGCCCACTCTCTGGCCGCCCGGCGGACATCCGCCATGGCAGGGGTCAGGCGGGGGCGCGCTCCCGAGCTTGTAGTCTGGGCCACCCGGTAAGGTTACTTCACGAAACTTTCTCTTAAAGGAGTCCTGTGTCATGGCCGAATACCCCGCCATCATCGAAATTCCCCGCGGTAGCCGCAACAAGTACGAGGTAGACCACAAGACTGGTCGGGTCTTCTTGGACCGAGTCCTCTACACAACTTTTGTCTACCCCACCGACTATGGCTTCTTCGAGAACACCCTGGGTTTGGATGGCGATCCCGTCGACCTTCTTCTTCTCACCGAATACCCCTTGTTTCCAGGAGTGGGCGTCACCGTTCGCCCCGTCGGTGTCTTCAACATGACAGATGACGGGGGCAGCGACGCCAAAGTGGTGGGCGTTCCTGCAGGCGACCCCCGCTGGGACCACATCCAAGACGTCAACGACATCCCCGAGTACACCCGCAAAGAGATCGAGCACTTTTTCGAGCACTACAAGGACCTTGAGCCCGGCAAATGGGTCAAGACCGAGGGCTGGGCTTCAGTCGCTGAGGCAGAAAAAATCGTTCAGGCCGGCATTGAGGCGTTCCCCGGCCACTAGGTCACTATCCGAGCCGGATTCCTCGGTTGAGGAAGAAGGGGTAGGGATCCTGAGCGACCATGTTCTGCCGGGTCTCTAAGTGGAGGTGGCATCCTGTGGAACCACCAGTGTTTCCAATCCGGGCAATCAACTGACCGGTGACAACCGACTCTCCCAGGCGAACATAGAGTGACCCGCTCTGCAGGTGGGCATAGCCCGTGGTGTATCCGTCCTCGTGCGTCACGCGGATGAAGTTTCCTGAGGTCCCCAACCATCCGGAATAGCTCACTCGACCCGATCTCGCCGCATAGACCGGCCGGCCACAGGGGGTCGCCAGATCAATTCCGGCGTGGAGTCGAGCAATTCCATAAATGGGGTGGATGCGCGGTCCAAAGTGACTGGAGATATACCCCCCAGAGGGGCGAGCCCATCCGGAGGCGCTGATTTGACCGGGATCAATCATGCCCATGATCTCCGACTGCTGGCGAGCAATCACACCCTTTTGGTAGTCCGCTTCGGTTGCTTCACGCTGCTCGATCAATACCTCGAGCTGCGCTTCCAACCGGGCACTGTTCTCCAACTGTGCCTCGACCGCAGAATAGGCGCGCATTGCTGCAGCATTCGCCTGGTCGTAGGCAGCCTCTGCAACAAGCTGAAGTTCTTCACGAATTTGTCGGGCAACTTCAGCTTGGTCGCTCAACGCTTGCGCGGTGTTTTGGTCAGACAGCGCCCTGGCGTAGATTCCATCGGTCTGTTCAGCAATTTTGGCGGCATAGCCAATGCGACTCAGGAGTTGGTTCGCGTCATCGCCGCTGATGAACAGCGTCGCGGTGAGATCAGCGCCACCCACTCGCGCGAGTTCGGCCACGAACTGACCAGCCTTCATACGAGACTCTTCCGCCACCGCAGCAGCCGAATCTGCTTGCGTCTGCAGTTGGGCTTGCTGGAATGTGGCCTCGTCTAATTCGTAGAGCGCCTCATAGTAGATCTCACCCAGACGAGCAGCTTCCTCTTCAGCCTCGGCAGCAGCGACTTCAAGCTTCTCGAGGAGAGCCATGATCTCCTTTACTTTGGCCTCAGCGCGAGCAACGTCCTTCCGGGCTTCCTGGACTTCCTCCCAGGTCGGATATTCGTCGGCATAGGCGGGGCTCTGTGAGGGCAGGCCCAGGCTCAAGACCATCACCAATGCGCCGAGGGTCGCGATGGCAGGCCAGAATTGGCGTGGACTAAGGGCTCTCACGGAAGATAACGATAACCACATCTCCCCCACCAGCCGGGGTTTCAGGCGGTGTGGCGGTCGTCTCTAGGGGTTTGCATAACTTCGCAAGGCTCTCTAGACTCAATCCCTGTTGCTGTGCTTCGGCTCACGAGACGGCCCCATCGTTTAGTGGCCTAGGACGCCGCCCTTTCACGGCGGTAGCACGGGTTCGAATCCCGTTGGGGTCACTCCCGATCACAATTCAACAAGCATGGCCCTGTAGCGCAGTTGGTTAGCGTGCCGCCCTGTCACGGCGGAGGTCGCGGGTTCAAGTCCCGTCAGGGTCGCGGTAGCGAAAGAGCCTCTCTCACGAGAGGCTCTTTTCCACCAAGGCTCTGTAGCTCAGTTGGTAGAGCGTTCGACTGAAAATCGAAAGGTCACCGGATCGATGCCGGTCGGAGCCACTTCACGATTCAGCTAATCTTGCGCAACATCCTTCGTGTAGCAATCAGAACGCCGCCGAGTACCGCGGGGATTCCGCCCCCCGGGTGCACGCTAGAGCCCACCCTCCACAACCAGGGGGTGAGGGGTGAGTTGTAGGCCGGTGTGTGGAAAGGCCCGCTGCGCCACCACGGAGCAGGAGCGCCATAGAGCGCTCCCCCCACCGCACCAAACCCGGAAAAGTATCCGGGGTCAAGAATGGTGTAGTCCGTCATGCGCTCGATGATTCCTCGGTCAAGACCGAGCATGTCCGAAAAGCGCCTCGATTCGCTCTTCACGAAATCATCGGTGATGGACGCGGACATTCCGTTGGGCGGAGCGGTGAGCAACAGGGCCGCAACAGGCTTGTCATTCGGGTAAATCGTGTTTGCTCTGTAGTAATTCAAGAACGCCATGGTCTGGGAAGGGACCACGCGCTTGGCCAAATCATCGAATAGCTCCGCGGGGCGATCCGGCATCATCACCGAGTGCGTCACCACGTCGTCAGGGAGTTCCTCATCCAAGACGCCAAAAATCGCCACTCCTGAGCAGGAGAGAACCTTGGGGGCAGGCGCCTGCTTCCCGAGCAAGCCTTCGAGGATCCCACCATCCAGGGCGCTCACCACATAGTCAGCGTTGTATGTGGCGCGCCTGGTGGTGACGAGCCCCTTCCTGACGCTGACTACTGGTTCGCCAGTGTGAATGGTCACCCCTGCGTGCAGGGCAAGGGCTTCTAATCCCTTCGCAATTTCATACACTCCACCGCGGGGAACAAAAACGCCATCACTCGACATGACCGCCGCCATGCTCGCGTAGAGGGCAAGAGTCTGATCCGGCGCAACTCCAGCATTCAGGGTGTGAATAGCGACAACGTCTTTGACATCGTCTGGCATCCAGGAGAGCGAATCTAAATATGCCTGAGTTGTTAGTTTCGTCCCATACCTCGAGAGCAACCGAAGGACAGCTCCCAAAATTCCCGGATCTGTCGGGTCAGTGGTCAGAAGGTTCGTGATGGCCGGACCAAGCTGGCCATTCTCCTTCTCAAATCGCGCCCACGATTCATGCCAGGGGTGCCCGGCTTCCACCGGAAGGTTGGCTTGTTGATCTTTGAAGTAGTAGCGACCAACCTCCGGCAGGCGCTCGAGCGTAATGCCGGCGATGTCCCGGGCCTTCTCGGTAGCGGGTCCGACTTCGTCGTAGGTATCGAGAATCTGTTCCAGAACATCAGGGAAAGTGACCAGCGACGGACCAGTATCGATGCGCTGCCCCGCCACCTCAATACGGCGGCTCTTACCGCCCACCCAGTCTTGGCCTTCGAGAACGGTGACCTCATGTCCTGCCCGAGCCAGCAACGCAGAGGTCGCAAGGCCACCAAGCCCTGCTCCGATAACGACGATGCGAGAGGTCACGGTGAGGGGTACAGCCCCAAAGTCAGACCCGCCACCAGCTGGACACCAGCAACCGCGCCCGCCACATAGGGAAACGCCACCGAGTAGCGATAGAGCTTCCGCGCAACCTCAACGGTGGGTTTCCGCCACTGAGCGAAAACGAGCCATCCCGCGAGCACCGCGTTGACTACCGCAACCGGCAGGTTCACGAAGGCAAACAGCACCGTTGACACGGTCCACCACACACCTGACCACACGAGTGATCCTCGAACACCAAACGCGACTGCGGTCGTGCGAATACCAGCATCCCGATCTTCGTCAATGTCTTGGATCGCGTCGTAAACGTGTTTGGCCATCGACCAGGCCATAAGTCCAATCGCTGCCGCCCAGACCGGATCTGCGCCTAAGGCGAAAGGAACAAATACGAGAGGGAACGCATAGTCCGCATTGGACACAGAATCCAGGATGGGGCGCCCCTTGAAACGCAGTGGTGTTGCGGAGTACTGCCAGAAAGAGAAAGCGTAAAGAGCCATCCATGCGACAGCTTCCCAGGGCAATGTCACTGCGAAGTAGACAAGGAAGGGAACATTGGTGAGGATGACACCCCACCCAATCATCCGGGTTTCATGGGGCTTTATTTTGGCGCCACCATAACCACCCTTGCGGTCGTTATCCGCGTCGGTGTCCTGGTCGTAGATGTCGTTAATCCCATAGATCAACAAATTGAAGGGAAAAGTCACCCAGATCAAGATGGGAATAATCGCCCAGGTCCAGAGCTCGCCGGCCAACCACATTCCAATAACCGTGGTCCCAATGGTGTTGACCCAGAGAACGGGTCGAGAGATTTCAACGAGGCGGCGAATCACCTGTTTACTCTAGCGGGGGCGCCTTTCCCGCCTTTTACAGCTTGGGCTTCAGCGGTCCCCGGTGGAGCTTGTGTTGCATGGCCTGGGCCACCGGCTTCATCTGAATCAGATCCAGATTCACATGAGCAGGGGATTCCAGCGCAAAACGAACAACATCGGCGACGTCCTCCGCGACCAAGGGATTCTCCACTCCCTCGTACAGAGCCTCGGTGCGTTCACGGTCGCCACCAAAACGATTGAGTGTGAATTCCTCTGTCTTCACCATCCCCGGGGCAATCTCCACCACTCGCAAGGGTTCACCCGATAACTCAAGCCTTAGACCCACGAGCACGGAGTGCACAGCAGCCTTCGCTGCTGTATATCCAGCACCACCCTCATAGCTGAGAAATGCTGCGGTCGAGGATATGGTCACGATGTCGGCAACACCGAGCTCTGCGGACGCTCTCCGAAGAGACGGCAAGAGCGCCTTGGTCATTCGTTGAACACCCAACACGTTCACATCAAACATCCGAGCCCAATCATCGGCATCGGCCTGGTCAATCCACTCGATGCCCACCGCGCCGCCGGCATTATTGACCAGCGCAGAAATTCCCCCGGTGGAGTCCACGTACTCACGGACTGCCTCAACATCAGCATCCTGGGTGACGTCGGCCACCACAATGTCGCATCCCGTGTCTGCTCGAAGCTGTTCCAACCGGTCTGCTCGCCGTGCCACAGCGATAACAGACCATCCGCTCTCAACCAACAGGCGGACAGTTGCTAACCCAATACCTGAGCTCGCCCCCGTCACGAGGGCACGTCGGGCAGTCGTTCTAGCGCTCACTATCGAGGCCTAGCGTCCCTGAGGAGAGAATCCACTCCACAATCTCTCGCTTCTCAATCACACCCAAAGTCCAGAATGGATCCGGATCAAGAACCTTCTCGACCTCGGCAACCGAGTCCGCCTGAAAGAGGAGCAGAGCACTGGGAATCTCACCACCCTCGGTACGACCGCTCGCAATAAGTCCGCCCTCACTCAGCAGTGAGGCAATGTATTCGCGGTGCGCAGGCCGGTGTTCCGCGATCACCTCCGGCTGATTTGCGTACCGGTAGGTGACGGCGTAAATCGGCACCGAGACGCCCCTAGAGAGCCTTGACGGCGCCGAGGACCTTCGTCAACGTGTCCTTTGCGTCACCAAAGAGCAAGGTGGTGTTGGGTTCATAGAGCAGCTCATTCTCAATACCAGCGAACCCTGGGCGCATCGAGCGCTTCAGGAACACGACCTGCTGGGCATCCCCAGCGTTGAGGATGGGCATTCCATAGATGGGGGAGCCCGGCGTGGTCTTTGCTGCCGGGTTTACGACGTCGTTTGCTCCCACCACGAGACACACATCTGCTGTCTTGAACTGAGGGTTGACCTCGTCCATTTCCTGCAGAACCTCGTAGGGCACATTGGCTTCAGCCAAGAGCACGTTCATGTGTCCTGGCATACGACCGGCAACGGGGTGGATACCGAAGACGACTTCGATGCCCTTTTCTTCCAATGCCTTCGCCAGTTCGTACATGGTGTGCTGGGCCTGGGCGACTGCGAGACCGTAACCGGGAACCACGATGACCCTTTGGGCGTAGCCCAGAAGAATCGCGACGTCCTCGGCGGATCCCGACTTCACGGGTCGGTCTGAGACCTCGGTCGACCCGGCAGTGGAACCACCCTTGAATGCTCCAAAGATGATGTTGTTCACACTGCGGCCCATAGCGCTGGCCATCGCTCTGGTCAGGATTGTTCCCGACGCTCCCACGAGTGTTCCCGCGACCAACAGCAAGGTGTTGTCGAGAACCAGACCCGAGGCCGCAACAGCCAAACCGGTCAGAGCGTTGAGCAACGAAATAACGATGGGTACGTCCGCGCCACCCACAGGAAGCACGAGCAGAACGCCCATCACAAGACCGACAGCCATCAGGAGACTCGCGACCAGGAAGTTGCTGTCCATGATGACGATGACAGCTCCGGTCAGGGCGGCGATGGTGAGAATCGCCATCACGTACTGCTGACCCTTAAAGAGGACGGGTCGGGTGGTCATGATTTCCTGAAGCTTCAGGAAAGTAATCACCGAACCGGAGAACGAGACACTTCCCACGAAGATCGTGAACGCTACCGCGAGGAGGAATCCAAAAGTGTCAGCAGCGAAGAGCTCCAGCAGGGCCACAATTCCGGCAGCTCCACCTCCCACACCGTTGAAGAGTGCGACCAGCTGTGGCATCTGGGTCATCTTGACCATGCGCGAGGCGGGAATCGAGATGATCGTTCCAATACCAATCACCAGCAAAATCCACCCAATGTTCTTGAGTTCCTCGGCGATGAATACGGTGACGACACCCACCAGAGCACCTACTGCACCGATGATGTTTCCTCGGCGAGCGGACTTGGGTGACGACAGCCCCTTCAGAGCGAGGATGAAGGCTACCGCTGCAAACAGGTAGAGGAGCGCCTCGACCTCTGGCGTTATGAGACTCATCGAGCTTGTCCTTCCTGGGCCTTCTTCTTGCCAGAGAACATTTCCAGCATGCGGTCGGTGACCACGAAGCCACCCACGAGGTTGACGGTGGCCATCAGCACTGCCAAGAGAGCAAGGACCAACATCAGGGCCGTGTCAGCGTGGCCGGCGACGATGATGGAGCCCACCAGAATGATCCCGTGAATGGCGTTTGCGCCCGACATCAAGGGAGTGTGCAGGGTGCTGGACACCTTGGAGACAACCTCGAAACCGACGAACACCGCCAGGACGAAATAGGTGAGAATCTTGATCTCTTCCATTACTTCTTACCTTTCCCTGAACTCTTTGCGGGCGCGAGAGCCTCTGCTGTGGGCTGGTGACGAATCTCACCTGCGTGAGTGAGGCAGGCTCCAGCGACAACTTCATCCTCGAAGTCGGGCTGTACTTTCTTAGCCTTGACCATCAGCTCAAGCAGGTTGGAGATGTTCTTGGCATAGAGGCGCGAGGCGTCGTAAGCCATCGCAGAGGGAACGTCCTTCATTCCAACCAGGGTGACGCTGCCGCCAGACTTTCCGACCTTGACCAAGACATCAGAACCCGGCTTCGAACCCTCGACGTTTCCACCAGTCTCCGCAGCGAGGTCGATGATGACCGAGCCTGGCTTCATGTCTTTCATCATCTTCGCGGTAATCAAGCGCGGAGCGGGGCGACCGGGGATGGCCGCTGTGGTGATGATGACATCAGCAGCTGTGACGTAGGGGGTGAGCAATTCCTGCTGACGCTTCACGCGATCAGCAGCCAGCTCCTTGGCGTAACCACCCGCGCCATCTGCTGCGACATCGAGGTCGAGTTCGATAAAGGTTCCACCCATGGAGCGAACCTCATCGGCGGAGGCAGATCGGACGTCGTAAGCGTTGACCTTCGCGCCCAAACGCTTCGCGGTGGCGATGGCTTGAAGACCCGCAACTCCAGCACCCAGAACCAAGACCGTTGCCGGCGGGACTGTTCCAGCAGCCGTCATGTAGAGGGGGAAGAAACGCGGTAGTCGCATAGCCGCTTCGAGAACACATCGGTAACCGGCGACCAAAGCCTGCGAGGTGAGGGCGTCCATGGACTGCGCTCGAGAGATTCGGGGCACGAGCTCAAGGGCGAAAGAGGTGACCTTCTGGTCTCGCAACGCCTTGACAGCCGCGGTCTCTGAAGCGGGAGAGGCGAGCCCAATCGTGATCGCGCCCTTCTTCAGCTTCTTGATGGTCGCGGGTGCGAGAGGCCGCACGTGAGCGAGAACATCTACTGACCCGACATTCAGCGTCGGGGCAAGAGTCGCACCCGCCGCTTTATAGGCATCATCGGCATAGCCCGCGGCAACACCGGCACCCTTTTGGACCGTGACTTTCAGCCCGGAATTGATGAGCTGCTTGACGGATTCAGGCGTTGCAGCAACCCTGTTCTCGCCGGAAATGGGCTCTTTCGGAACTCCAACAATCATGAGATTTCACCCTTGCGGTTAGTGACTCCCTTGAGAGGCCTCCTCAAGGGTGAGCGAGAACCACCGTAGCAGGTCAAAATGTCAGTTCGGGTTCTGCTCCCGGGGCATTTCCACCGGTGCCCCAGTGGAGCGGTTGCTTCGATATCTTGCCTTGGAGAACGCGTCGTTATTGCGTAACAGCAGAAACACGGTAACCCCAGCAAATACAACCCCAAGCGAACCCAGTCCCAAGCTCAGAGTAATCAGGAGAGAAGAATCAACCTCCGAAGCTGCCGGGGCGTTCTCCACCCCACAATGTTAACAAATCAATAGAAGTTGGTTTAGTTATTTAGATGACCTTTTATGACATCCACAAGCGTGCGGAAGTGATTCTCCATCAAGGTCTGAATGAGAGCGCTGATTTC
>CAYGLJ010000001.1:0-76435 GCA_964350865.1 uncultured Microbacteriaceae bacterium | reverse complement strand
CTGCTTCAATCTCGACGCTGGTGCCAGAGCGGTCATCATTGGACCAGTCGCGAACTTTGAGCCGACCGACGGTCACGACTCGGTCACCTTTCTGGAGGGACTGAGAAGCGTTAACGGCAAGGTCGCGAAAAGCGGTAACGGTGTACCAATTCGTTTCGCCATCGCTCCAGCGACCAACCTTGCGATCGAACCAGCGCTGTTGCGAGGCAAGTCGAAAGCTCGTAATGGCGAGTCCTTCCGAGGTGACTATATGTCGGGGTGTCGTCGCAATGAGCCCCGTCAGAGTGAGTTGATCGGTCATGGTGAATCCTTTCCTCACGCAGGCTGTCCATGGTGTGTGCCCGCGCCTGCACTGCGGGCATGCGGACACCATGCCTGTCGGAGTGGTTGGCTGTGTCTCGAGGAGGCCCGTTTGTGAGCTAATGGAAGGAAGACTGCTTATGTGGACAGCGAAAGCTACTTCACATACTCCGCGAAAGACTTGCGTACTTTAGCGACCTTGGGAACAGCGACTGCGAGACAGTAACCCTGCGTGGGGTTCTTGGCAAAAAAGTCTTGGTGGTACTCCTCAGCGTCATAGAACTCTCCAAGGGGGGAAATTTCTGTCACGACTCCCCCTCCCCACATCTCCTCAGCCCGCTCACGGGCCGCCTCGAAGAGAGCGAGTTCTTCATCATCTCGGTAGAACATGGCCGAGCGGTATTGAGTCCCCACGTCATTGCCTTGGCGATTGAGTTGGCGCGGATCATGCATGGTGAAGAACGCATCCAAGATCACATCGGAAGGAATAACTGAGGGATCGAAGGTTATGGCGACCGCCTCAGCATGACCCGTGGTCCCTGTGCAAACTTGCTCATAGGTCGGGTGAGCGTTCTCACCCGCGGTGTAGCCCGAGACAACCGTGCTGACCCCGCGAAGGACGCGATAGGCCGCGTCGAGACACCAAAAACAACCGCCGGCGAGAACATAAGTCTTCATGAACTACAGCGTAGAGAACCCCTCTGAAAGAGGTGCTCAGATTGCGCCACGACACCTGGTCAAAATGGCTCAAGCAAGGCTCTACGCTTATCCTGTGATGCACTCATTCCTCGTCGCGACAACCCCTATTGGTTGTCGATAATGGGCTATTTTTACGCTCTTCTCGCTGCTTTCCTTTTTGGTGCCAATGGGTCTGTTAGCAAGGTCATCATCGAGTCTGGGTTTAGTGCCATTCAGCTCACCCAGATGAGGGTCTTCGGAGCCGCCGTCATCTCAGGACTTGTGTTGCTTATTTTGGACCGTCGGTCGTTCAGGCTTCCTCCGCGCCAATGGCCCGTCATTGTGATTCTGGGAGTGGTGGGAGTCGGACTCCTGCAAGCTACCTATGCATTCGCGATTGCATTGCTCCCCGTCGGGATTGCTCTTCTTCTGGAGTACCTTGCAGTTCTGATTGTGGCGGTCGTCGCGTTTTTCTTTTTCAAGGAGAAGGTGCACATCCGGCTCTGGATGGCAATCGGACTGGTCATCATCGGTCTCGTCGTGGTCGCCGAAATCTGGGCCTCAACGTTGAATCCGGTTGGGGTGCTCTGGGGACTCGCGGCAGCAGTAGCCCTTGCGACCTACTTCCTCGTCGGTGAGCGCCAGCTCAAAACCATCTCACCACTCGCGCTCTCGTTTTGGACCATGAGTGTGGCGACAGTATTTTGGGCGCCTTTTTCCCGCTGGTGGACCTTCACCTCGGAAACATTCACCACCACCGCCTCATTGGGGGGGACGCTGGAGAACATCTCTGTTCCGGTGTGGGCCCTGGTCGTGTGGAATGTGACGCTCGGATCCTTCGCCCCGTTCCTGCTGTCCCTGAGCGCTCTGAAAAGATTGTCGGCTACAGCCGCGGGAATCGTGGCCACCAGCGAAATCATCTTCGCTTTCGTGACGGCCTGGCTCTGGCTCCAAGAAGCTCTCACAACATGGCAAGTGATTGGCGCCTCAGTGGTGTTCGGCGGTATCGTCATTGCTCAGACAGCCAGAACGAGTGATGTGGTCGTCCAAGCCGATTTGGCTCTGGAAACCGGGCCCATCATTTTGCCGGTGGAACTCACTGAAGAGAAAAAACCGTGAAAGCAATCTTCCGCCCACTTGTCGTCGCATCACTGATTGCCGCTGTTATCAACCAGATTCTCTACTTTGTCGCGACCGAGGCCTTCGGTCAGGAGTTCCTCCTGGCGCAGGGCGAGCCCATGGGTATCCCCTTCTTCGCCCCGGCAATGTTCAGTATTTTTCAGGGCATCGTCGGTGGTGTCATCGTGGCGTGGATTGCCGCCCGGACCAAATCACCGCGCAATGTCTGGCTGTCCATCAGCCTGATTGCTCTGGCGCTGAGCTTTGTGCTCCCGTTTGGCGGCATCCAAGGGTTCGAGGCAGCGGTCTGGCTGAATGTCATGCACGTCGTGGCCGGAGCCCTCATCATTCCCATGGTGCGGAACGCTCTGCCAGCCACCACGTCAAGGCAGTAACATCTGGACAGTCCGCGACAGCCTCGTCCGGCCACTGTCCTCACCGCACCACCTAGCGAGGGGCCTCCTTATCGAGCTAATGGCCGTGTTACGCGGACCGCGCTAGTCGGTCTAACTCGTGCTCGCTACGAAAACGTACTGAGTGAGTGGCGCGGGTCATGATCTCTAGGCCTCTATGACTACGGGAACAATCATGGGACGGCGACGGTGCTGGGTATTGACCCAGCGGCCAATAGTGCGCCTGACCACCTGCTGGAAGGACTGTGTATCCCTGGTCCCATTGGCCGAGGCCTCCTCGAGTGCCTTCACAATGGCGGGGCGAACATCGTCAAAAACGGAGTCATCCGGCGCGAAACCTCGCGCGTGAATCTCGGGCCCGACAATGATTTTTCCAGTTTGCGCATCCATGGCGATGAATATGGAAATGAAGCCCTCTTCAGCCAATATGCGACGATCTTTGAGATCCGCTTCGGTTATTTCGCCGACCGTGGAGCCATCGACGTAGACGAAACCAATATCGAGCTGGCCCACCTGAGTGGCGATTCCATCGACGAGATCAACGACGGTGCCGTTTTCTCCGACGAGGGTGCTTTCTCGGGGAACACCCGAGGAAATGGCCACCTCAGCGTTAGCGCGGAGGTGGCGTGCCTCACCGTGGACGGGCATGACCTGTCGAGGTTTGACGATGTTGTAGCAGTAGAGAAGCTCTCCCGCGGCAGCGTGCCCAGAGACATGGACTTTCGCGTTGCCCTTATGGACGACGTTGGCACCCAAGTCGATAAGTCCATTAATCACCCGATACACCGCGTTCTCATTACCGGGGATAAGGCTCGAGGCAAGGATGACGGTGTCTCCGGGACCAATCTCGATGGTGGGGTGCTCGCGGTTGGCCATCCGAGACAGGCCCGCCATGGGCTCACCTTGAGACCCGGTGGTCATGTAGAGCACTCTCTCATCGGGAAGCTCCACGGCCTTCTTCGCGTCCACCAAGAGACCCTCCGGAACCCTGAGGTAGCCAAGCTCCTGGGCGATACCCATGTTGCGCACCATGGAGCGGCCCACCAGCGCCACCAACCGATTGTTCTCCGCAGCAGCATCAATCACCTGCTGAACGCGGTGAACGTGGGAGGCGAAGCTTGCGACAATGACTCGCCGAGGGGCTCGGTGAACAACTTGATCCAAGATCGGCCCGATGTCAGCTTCGCGGGGGGTAAAACCGGGGACATCCGCGTTCGTGGAGTCCACGAGGAAAAGGTCAACCCCCTCTTCGCCTAGCCTCGCGAACGCGCGAAGATCAGTCAAGCGACCATCAAGGGGAAGCTGGTCCATTTTGAAGTCACCCGTGTGCAGCACGGAACCCGCGGTGGTTCGGATCATGACGGCCAGGGCGTCTGGGATCGAGTGGTTAACCGCCACAAACTCAAGATCAAAAGGACCGAGCTTCTCGCGTCCCCCCGCCTCAACTGACAGGGTCAGAGGCCTGATGCGGTGTTCCTTTAGCTTCGCCTCGATCAAAGCCAAGGTCAGGGTGGTCCCAATCAGGGGAATGTCCTCACGAAGCCTCAACAGGTAGGGCACTGCGCCGATGTGGTCCTCGTGACCATGCGTCAACATGATGGCCACCACGTCATCAAGACGATCCCTGATGGGCTCAAAGTCCGGCAGGATCAGGTCAACGCCGGGCTGAGTTTCCTCCGGGAAGAGAACCCCACAATCCACGATGAGCAACTTGCCATCAATTTCAAACACGGTCATGTTACGACCGATTTCGCCGATTCCCCCGAGCGGAATTACGCGCAAAGTTCCCGGGAGTAATGCTGGTGGGTCCACCAAAGGTTGGGGCATGAGGTCCTTCGTTAGCGAGTAGTGCCCGCCACCTTCGGCAAGGCACCCCCTGCGGCCGCATTGCGGTCAGGTCGGAAGTTGGAGAAATCAGCACCCGCAACACCGTGAACCAGAGCGATGTCGTTTTCGATAAGTGCCGCTTCAGACTCCTCGGGTCCCACGAGTGGTAGGCGAACTCGAGGAGAGGAGATGCGACCGAGTCCGTGCAGGATGTACTTAGTCGCCACGGTGCCGGGAACGTGAGTCATTGTCGCGCGAACGAGCGGCTCCAACAGTTTGTGCTGCGCGGTAGCGGCCGCAAGATCACTACGATTCACCGCATCCACGATGATCCGGTAAGGCTCCGGGGCAATATTCGCTGTCACACCAATGAGCCCAGTTCCACCAATAGCGAGAGTGGGAAGTGCGTTGGCGTCATCGCCGGCGAAATAGAGCAAATCGGTCTGGTTCATCACTCGCGAGACCTCGCTCAGGTCACCCTTCGCGTCCTTGACCGCACGGATATTGGGGTGTTTTGCGGCGCGCAAGATTGTGTCGTACTGGATTTCGATGCCCGAGCGACCTGGAATGTCATAGAGAATCACGGGCAGATCGGTGGCATCCGCAATCAGGCGGAAATGGGTGAGGACTCCCGCTTGAGTTGGTTTGTTGTAATACGGAGTGACCACCATCACACCGTCAGCGCCCGCTTTTTCACTGGCTTTATAGAGCTCAATGGCGTGTGCAGTTTCGTTAGAACCACCACCGGTGATGATTTTTGCTCTTCCGCCAGACACTGATTTACCGGTCTTGACGAGCTGAATCTTCTCAGCGTCAGTCAGGGTGCTGGTCTCCCCGGTCGTGCCGGTCACGACGAGACCATCAGCGCCGTGGCTGATTAGGCTCTCCATCAGGGATTCAACGCCCGGCCAGTCCACTTCGCCATCAACCGTCATCGGGGTGACCATGGCGACCAGGACTTGGCCGAAGGGATTCTCAGTTACCACGCACCCAGGCTAGCGCCCGCAAGCGCCGGGCGCACACCTTAGGGAGCTACGCGACCGTTCTGGTCAAAGGTGTCTGCCGTCATGGGCATGAGCGGCTTCCACAGGTCTTCCATCTTCTCCGCCACCATTTCAATCTCGCGCTGCGGGAAAGAGGGGAAGTGCGTTCCCTCACGCTTCGTGCGCAGGCTAAGGAAATTCATCAAGCTTCGAGCGTTCATCGTGACGTACATACTCGAGTAGAGGGTCACGGGCAAGACCGCACGTGCCACTTCGCGCGCAACACCAGCTTCGAGCATGCGTTGGTAGCTTTCGTAGGCTTGGGTGCAGACTGCGACAACTTCATCATGGACTAGCGCCGTCTGCTCCGGTGTTCCGTCCTCAAACTCGTAGGCTCCAGGCTTACCCACCTGAACGAGCTTCCGCTCGGGACCGGGGACATAGAAAACCGGGCGAAGCTCGCGGTAGCGACCGCTTTCCTCGTTGTAGGAGGCAATCCGGTGACGCATAAATTCTCGGAACACGAAGATCGGAGCTTGGACATAGAAGGTCAACGAGTTGTGCTCAAAGGGTGAACCGTGACGATCCCGCATCAAATAGTTGATGAGGCCACGGTCTCGTTCAGAAGCTTCCGCTCCCGAGCTTGCGGCCTCCAGAGTTTGCTCCCCCTGGGTGCTCACCCGTGCCGCAAAGAGGACGTCAGCGTCGCTCGCGCTATGCCGAACAAGCTCGACCGTTACGTCAGAACGGAATTCAATCTGTTCGCTTGCCACCCGCACTGCCTTTCTCGAAAACCTCTGCCCAGCCTACTTCGCTCACGGTAACGCTTCGTCATATCCCTGCGGGACGAGTGTCTGCCCGCCTAAGGTATGAAGCCATGGAGCCACTGCAGATTGCCCTCGTTGTGGGAGCGTTAGTCGTTCTGGCGACGCTCCTGGGATTTGCCTGGCAAAACAAGCAGGGGGCCGTGTCGAGAAAAGCGTCACCCTCTCTTCCCGCCGATGTGCCACTCGACCTCGTGGATTCCACCGCAATCATCACTCTCCTGCAGTTCTCCGGACCCTTCTGCTCCTACTGTGTTGCCATGCGCGGGGTGCTGGGAGCACAAGCTGCGGCGAGCAAAGGCCAGGTGGCACACCGGGAAATCGACATCACCGACTACCCCGAGCTCACCGCTTCACTCAAGGTCTCTCAAACCCCGACCACGTTTGTCGTAACCGGGACGGGCCACATCATTTCTCGCATCCACGGGGCTGCAAAACCCCCGGTGGTTGCCGAAGAAGTACACCAAGCACTCACCACACGAAAGGCTCAAGCTGATGAGTACCTCATCTAACTCCCCCGCCGGCATTGACCCGCGTAGCCCACGATTTGGCGCGGGCATTACCGCAGTCCTGTTGCTCATTACCATCGCCCTGGGACTGGGGACCGGGGTCTCAGAGGGGACCCTCGCGCAACGCGCGCTGGAACCAGGGTTCCTCCTTCTCGCAGCAATCACGGCATTGTTCGCCTGGGGGGCTTTTGCCGGGGTCAAGCGCCACCCCTATGGAGCGCTCTACAAGGCGGTGCTTCGTCCCAGACTGGGCCCACCCGCTTACTTAGAGGAGCCAGAGCCTCCTACTTTCGCCCAGCTCGTCGGTTTTCTGGTCTCCGTCACCGGTGTGGTGCTCCACCTACTCGGTGTCCCCTACGGTCTCGTGATTGCCGCGGGTGTTGCTTTCATCGCGGCATTTCTCAATTCGGTGTTTGGGCTGTGCCTCGGGTGTGAAATGTATGCGCTTCTCGTGCGCGCACGCATTATTCGCCCGTCCTAGGTGTCTCGATGGGAATGACCTGAAAGGTGTCGCATTAACCCTGAGATAGTGGTTCGATTAGGTCACACCCACCCTTTGGAAGGATTACCCCATGGCAGTCACTAGCGAAGCACGAACTCAGTGGTCAGGTTCCCTCGTGGAGGGATCAGGATCAACCTCCCTGGTGTCCTCCGGCGCAGCAACCTTTGATGTCACCTGGGCTGCCCGCAGCGAAGGACAAACAGGGATCACCAACCCTGAAGAGCTTTTGGGTGCCGCGCACTCGGCCTGCTACTCGATGGCGCTCTCCCACGCTCTCAGCGGGGCCGGCACACCCCCAGAGTCCCTCGATGTGACGGCGGCCGTGACCTTTGTGCCCGGCGAAGGCGTGACGGGGTCCCACCTTCTCGTCTCCGCGAGCATCCCCGGCATGGACGAGCAAACCTTCCAGGGTTTCGCGGAGGACGCCAAAGAGAACTGCCCCATTTCCAAGGCTCTCGCTGGTGTCCCAATCACCCTTGAGGCGACACTGCAGTAATGCTGAAGGGCTACGGCAAAGACGCCAAGAGTCTTCGCATTCTTCTCGCCGGTGCCAGCGGAATGATTGGCACGCCATTAAAGGCACTGTTGCGGACGCAGGGTCATGCTGTTCACACCCTCGTGCGGCGCGCACCGGCAGACGCGACAGAACATCAGTGGAACCCGGACACCGGAGAAATCGAATCGGGGATTCTGAATCACAGCGATGTGGTGGTGAACCTCTCCGGGGCATCCATCGGGCGAATCCCGTGGACCAAGGCCTACAAGAACACCATCCTCCAGTCGCGAGTGCTCGCGACTGGCACCCTCGCGCGAGCTATTCGAGACGCTGACACTCCCCCGAGCCTCTTAGTGCAGGGAAGTGCAGTCGGCTTTTATGGAGATCGCGAGGGAGCTGAGCTCACCGAGCGTAGCGAGAAGGGCGAGGGTTTCCTGGCCGATGTCGTGGAGCAGTGGGAAGCCGCTGCCGAGCCTGCCCAGAGTTCCACCACGCGAATCTGTTATGCCCGAACCGGGCTCGTGGTGGGCAAAGGCGGCGCGATGGCTCCTCTCCAACTCCAGACCTCACTCGGTGTTGGCGGGCCGATCGGAAGCGGGTCACAGTGGTGGCCATGGATTAGCCTCCACGATGAGGTGCGAGCGCTCGCTCACCTGATCAACCACGAGACGACATATGGGATTTTCAATCTGGTCGCGCCCACCCCGGCGACCGCACTGGATGTCACCAAGGAGCTTGCTCGGAGGATGGGGCGTCCTCACTGGTTAGGACTGCCCGCTTTCGCGATATCTCTCCTAATGGGTGAGGCTGGGCGCGAGTTGCTGCTCACCTCCCAGCGGATAACTCCCGAGAGATTGCTGGCGTCAGGCTTTAGCTTCGAGGACGCCACAGTGGACCTGGCAATCGTTCGTCTGCTCCAGAAGGACTAGCCAGCTCGAGACAGGGCAATTGCTGTGCGAACCGCCCAGCGGGCACGCCGGCGATCACCGCAAGCGTCATAGGCGAGCCCGAGGCGAAGCCACGATTGCCATGAGTCCGGGTTCCCTTCCGCCTCCGCCTTGAAAGCGGGGAACGCCGCTTCGGCAGCTTCCCGATCGGGGCGGCCACTGGTCAAGGAGGGCAACTCTTCGCCGGGGAGTAGGCCTGCGCGCTCGAGCTCCATGGTGAGAGCAGCAGAGCGCCTGGCAAAAATCAACTCCGCTACCAATCCCCACGCTCCCAAGAGGGGGAGAATCCCGAGCGCATACCCCATGGCATTAGCCAGTGCCGAGTCATCGCGAATCAAAATCCAGGCATAGTTCGCAGTGAACGCCAAATACACAACCAACAGCAGCGCCATAAAGAGCGCAGCAATCATGGGTCTATTCATGACTCAGCAGACGCGAGAGCGTGCTCAAGACCCACCGCAAGCCCCACATGGTTTTCCATGAAGCGCAGAGCCGTCACGATTCCCGCCTGATAGGCATCCCGGGAATGAGTGTCGTGTGTGATGGTGAGCGTCTCTCCCACACCACCAAACTTCACATCTTGCTGCGCGAGAACCCCGCTGAGCCGCAGGGAGTGCACGGGAATGCCCTGAACTTGCTCACCTCTGGCGCTCTGGTTCGAGTGGGGAGCAATAACCCCTCCTCGGTCTCGACGCACCGCGGCAATTTCTTCTGCTGTTCGCACGGCGGTCCCGCTCGGAGAATCTGCTTTTCCGGCGTGGTGTGTCTCCACAATTTCGATGGACTCGAAGTGCTCCGCCACTGTTTTCGAGATCATCATCTGGAGTGTTGCCCCGAGAGAAAAGTTAGGAACAATGAACACGCTCGCCGCGGGGTATTCGGCCACGGTTTTTGTGAGAGAGGCGAGTCGGTCGGCGGACCAGCCGCTGGTTCCGACCAGAACCTTGATTCCTTGGGCAATCGCGAAGTCGACCACCTGCGCTGAGACTCCCGGCAGTGTGACGTCCACCGCGATATCCGCACCCAACATGTCGTGAAGATCGGAGTGCGAATCAAGGCGAGCGACCAGTTCCATCTCGGGCATAGCCTCGACTACCTGGCACACCTGGGTTCCCAGGCGACCGGTGGCACCGACAACTGCAACGCGGGTAGGCATGGGATAAGCCTACAAGTGCGCCGATGGGCGCTTGCTGGCTAGGACAAGCTCAGGAACAGCTTCTCCAGGTCATCCACGCTGAGGTCACCGTCTTTGGTGGGTTTACCGTCTTCTGCCACGCACTCTTTCATGGCGGTGGCAATAATGGCGAACCCGGCTTTATCCAGCGCGCTGGATACAGCAGAGAGTTGGGTGACGACGGATCGACAATCCTTGCCCTGTTCCACCATCGAGATAACAGCACCGAGTTGCCCCTGTGCGCGACGCAGCCGGTTGATGACCGGTTTCATGTCTGTGGGTGTGGCCTCTGCCATGATTTCTCCTTCGGTAGCGCTCTACGGTGTGCCGACAAGTTCTGCTGGGGTGGTTGCTGCCATTCCCATCTGCCAGGTGAGGTATCCACCATCGAGGTTTGCAACCTCGATGCCGTGCTGCATCAAGATGCTGGCAGCGGTGTGGCCACGCTGCCCCACACGACACGTCACGATGACTTTCTCTCCGCGAAAAGACTCGACGTTCTCCCGCAACTCGTCCAAGGTGAACAGCTCCGATCCGGGGATTGCTCCTCGGGTGTACTCACCATCGGTGCGAACATCAACCAGACGCCAGCCATCAGCCATCAACGCCTCAACCTCATGCCACTGGACCGCATTCTCGCCGGTGGCGCGGTTTTCATTGACATAGCCGAGCATGTTGACGGGGTCCTTGGCTGATGCAAATTGCGGCGCATAGGACAGCTCCAGATCAATCAAGTCTGTTGCGGTCATTCCGGCAGCCATCGCGGTAGCGATGACATCGATGCGCTTATCAACACCTTCTTCTCCCACAGCCTGAGCGCCCAGAATGAGATCAGTCTCGGGATCCACGATGAGCTTCATCGCCATTTGAACTGCATCGGGGTAGTACCCGGCGTGATTGATGGGATGTGTGTGAATGATCCTCATCGCGCGGCCCTTCATCCCCAGGACCCGCTCGGTGTAGCCGGTTGAGGCAGCGGCCATGCCGAAGAAACCGACGATGGAGGTACCAAGGGCGGTGACCGCGTGTGCTGGTCGACCCGCAATCGAGTCAGCGGCTAGACGACCATGACGGTTCGCTAACCCAGCCAAGGGCACAAGACTGTAGCCATCGGGGCGCTTCTTTTGCGCCACGTCGCCCACTGCCCAGATGTCGGGGTCAGAGGTCCGTTGCTGGTCATCGACAACCACACCTCCGGCATCGCCCATCTCGAGTCCGGCCGCTACAGCAAGCTCAATGTTGGGACGAGCTCCCACGGCGACAACAGTCAGGTCGGCATCGATGGTGCTGCCATCTGCGAGAGTCACACCAGAATCGGTGATGGCCGAAACCTGTGCGGAAAGTCGGACATCCAGTCCGTGGAAACGAGCACGCTCCACCAGGGGCCAGGCCATCTCCACGTCCAAGGTGGGCATCAGCTGAGGCAGAGCCTCCACCAGAGTGGTGGCAATGCCTCGGTGGACGAGATTCTCGGCCAACTCCAAACCAATAAATCCGCCACCGACCACGATCGCGCTTGTGGCTGTCTCTGCAGCAGCGATGAGGCGGTCCATGTCGTCCAAATTCCACAACACGTGGGCATCCTCTACTCCGGGGATGGGAGGCCTGAACGGTGTTGAGCCGGGGCTCAAGACGAGTGCGTCATACGCAATCTCGCGTGACTCGCCAGTTTCGAGATTGGTGACGGAGACCGTCTTACGGTCCCGGTTGATGGCGGTAGCTTCGGTGCGCAAGTGAACGTCAATGTTGAACCGCTTCTTGAGCTGCGCTGGCTGTTGGAGCACCAACGAACCGCGATGAGGGATGACGCCCCCTACGTGATACGGAAGGCCACAGTTAGCAAACGAGACAGCGCCACCACGTTCGATGACGATGATTTCGGCGCTCTCATGAATTCGACGGAGTCTGGTGGCAGCAGACATACCGCCGGCCACGCCTCCGATAATCACAACGGTCTGAGGGAGTGTTGGTGCTGAAGTCATGGTGACAGTATATACCCCCTAGGGTATTGGAGCTACTATCAGCGACCTTCTGACACGGTTGTACCCGTGCCCTCTGGAAATCCCCTCACTCGTCTGCGCCTGAAGGCTCGAGGGCAGATTCTCACGATGCTTTCTGGTGACCCGAACGGGGAACCCGACTGGGTGAAAGCGATTAGCGACGGCTCGGATCAAGGCTATTTCGGTCCGGATTCTGCTGTGTGGCACGTCAATGGCGGCATTCCCGTCATAGTCGCCGGGGTGCGAGCGCTACTGATGCAAACACTTCATCCCGGTGCGATGGCAGGGGTCCACGACCACTCCCGGTACGCCAGCGATCCGATTGGTCGCCTCTCCGGGACGGTGCGGTGGGTGGTGACGACAACGTTTGGAGCCACTGACACCGTAGGAAACGAAACCTCTCGAGTTTCCAAACTCCATACTCGCGTGAAGGGCGAGTACCAACCGGGCAACCCACCAGAGGCTTCGAAGTCCTATTCCGCCCACGATGAGGACCTAATTGCCTGGGTTCATGTGGTTTTCACCGATGCGTTTCTTCGCGCTCACCGTGAGTGGGGCGACCAGATTCCCACCGAGCGCGACGGTGAAAGTGGTGAGGATCGCTACGTCAGGGAGTGGGCGGAAGCAGGAAGACTCATGGGAATGAAGAACCCTCCCACGTCAGTGGCAGAGCTCGAGCGTGCACTGGAAGATTTTCGTCCCGTGCTCAGAGCTGATGATCGCGTCAAGGAAGCCCTCAAATTCTTGACGAAACCCCCACTCCCCCGCCTCGCACGACTGCCCTATTCCATCCTCGTCGGGGGAGCTATCATCACGATTGACCCTCAGTATCGGCAGATGCTGGGACTGAAAAAACCCTGGTGGCCAGCGTCTCTTCTCACCAAAATCATGCTCGTCATTATTGGCAGAACCCTCGGGACAGAGTCCACAAGCAGACAACGCGCCCGTGAGCGCATCGCGCGTCTTGAGGAATCTGGCTCTTACTGAACGCCGAGAATGTCGACCACGAACACGATGGTGTCTGTGGGGCCAATGGCTCCGTCAGACGTCCCCCCGGAGGGCCCATACCCGAGCTCCGGTGGGATAACGATGAGCACCCGTGAGCCAACGGTCTGACCGATCAGGCCATCGCGGAATCCTGCAATTACGCCCCCCGTGGGGAAGCTGGCAGGCGCTCCGCGCTCCCAACTCGAGTCGAAAACTTCTCCGGTGTTCCAGTTGACGCCGTGGTAGTGAACGATGACGACGTCACCGCCGCCCACCTCTGCGCCATCACCTGAGATGACCGTGGCCAGAGCAAACTCGGTCGGGACATCGCCCTCGGGAATCGTCACAGTGGGGGCACCATCGGCGTCATAGGACACTGCAGGGAATCCTGCTGGCGGATCGACGGGCTCTCCCTCGATGCGCTCAAGGGGAGGCGCAGGCGGAGGCTTAATCTCCACCACATCGACGACGAAGATCAACGACTCTCCGGCACCTAAGCCAAACTCTGGTGCACCATCAGGGCCGAAAGCTTCCAGCGGCGGAATAAGTCCTGCCACTCGGGAACCCACGGTCGAGCACGCTGCCGTGAGAGAAACGCCAACAAAGTTCGGAGCATCAGTGTCCAGTGTCAACACCGTTGGTGACACCTCGGTGTATCCAGATTCTTCGATCAAGTCACCGGTGGCCGCGTTATACAACGAGTAATCAATCGACAAAATATCGCCATCTTGAACCTCGGGGCCATCCCCCTCGATGATGACAGAACGCTGAGTCACCACGGCCGACAGCGGAGCATCGAAAGTCACGGAGGGGGTCGCACCGAACTCACCCGAAATGACAATCGATTCAACTTCAGCGCCACTCGGAGTGCAGCCTTCGGCCACGGCAATGGCTTGCTCCGCACTCTCTTCGGGCACATCCGCGGCGCATCCGGCGAGTACAAGGAGACCCGAAAGGCCCAGGGCAACAGAGAGAGAGCGCTTCACCAGAAGCCTTTCGATGAGGGCAGAAGAACCAGCCCATCCTGACAGGTCTCTCCTATGCAATCAATCTGAGAAGGCCACCCGCGTGACGGGCTCGTGCTGCACCAGAAAGTTCACTGAGTTCGCAATAAAGCACAATTGACTCGCGCGATGGTGAAGATCAGGGACCATGCCTGCATCTCCCGCGGAAATCTCAACCTGGGGTCGAAGCGTCACCTCGGTCACCTGCCCAGACCCATCCGACCGGGTTTCTAGGACCCCTGTCGCGTGGTCTTCGTACTGTTCAACAACAACACCCGCCGTTTGAGCGACGTGGAGAAAACTCAGCATGTGGCACTGCGAAAGTGCGGCAATCAAAAGCTCCTCAGGGTTCCACCGGGTGACATCACCGTGAAATGCTTTGTCCGAAGAGCCCTGGATCTCATGCTTACCGTCGGCTCGAATCACGTGCGCTCGCGAGTACGCCTTGTAGTCACTCGTGCCGGTTCCCTGATTTCCTACCCAGAGGGTTTCCAGCTGAAAGTGATGGCGATTCATGCTTCCACTCTAGGCGCCCGTCGACCAGGATTTACAAGGTTCCAGGTCTACACTGAGGGGCTATGACTGACACGCTTTCACACGCCCCCACGTCGAGCACCTCTGCTCGCATTGTCACCGAGATTCCCGGTCCTCGCTCGAAAGAAATGCACGAGCGCCGCGTCAAGACTGTGTCCGCCGGGGTTGCCGCCACTTTCCCCATTTATGCAGCCAGCGCCCATGACGCAATCATCGAAGACGTCGATGGAAACCGCTTTATTGATTTCACCGGCGGTATCGGGGTGATGACGGTCGGTCACACCAATGACGCCGTTGTCCAGGCCGTTGCGGATCAGGCATCCAAGGTCACCCACACACTTTTTGCGGTCGCAGGCTATGAGCCCTACATCGAGGTCTGTGAGCTACTGGCGAAACATACCCCCGGCAACTTCGCGAAAAAGTCGGTGCTCGTGAACTCCGGAGCCGAGGCTGTCGAAAACGCGGTCAAGATTGCCCGGAAGCACACGGGTCGCACTGAGGTCGCCGTGTTGCACCACGGGTATCACGGTCGCACCAACTTGACCTCCGCCATGAACTACAACATGCACCCGTACGGCACTGGCTTTGGCCCTCTCGCAGGCTCCGTGCACCACGCCCCCAACTCCTCCCCGTTCCATGATGGGCTCTCGGGCGCCCAAGCAGCCGAGCGCACCATCACCTTCCTGGAGAAGCGCGTCGGCGCAAGCCAGATTGCCTGCCTGGTGGTGGAGCCCGTTCAGGGCGAGGGTGGCTTCATTGTCCCCGCCGAGGGTTACCTCCAAGCACTGGTGGACTGGTGTCACGCCAATGGCATCGTCTACGTGTCCGACGAAGTTCAAAGCGGAATGGCTCGCACCGGGGCCTACTTCGCCAGCGAGCACTTTGGTATTGAACCAGACCTGGTGACCAGCGCTAAGGGCATCGGCGGCGGCATGCCCATCGCCGCCGTTACCGGACGTGCAGAGATTATGGATGCTTCGCACCCCGGTGGCTTGGGCGGAACTTTCGGGGGAAACCCTGTGTCCTCTGCAGCGGTCGTCGCCGTGTTCGCCGAGGTTGAGAAGCGTGGCCTCTTGAATGAGGCGAAGAGAGTAGAAAAGACGCTAAAGCCAGCGCTTCTCAATCTTCAGGCCAAGCACCCGGTCATTGGCGATGTCCGAGGAATGGGAGCCATGCTCGCGATCGAGTTCGTTGACCCTGCCACCGGAAAGCCCGCCCCCGAGATCGCCAAGGCGGTGCAAACCCACGCTTTGCACGCTGGAGTCCTGATCCTGACCGCCGGAACCTTCGGCAATGTGTTGCGATTCTTGCCCCCCGTGGTAATCACAGACGACCAGCTTCTTGAAGCTGTCAGCGTGATGGATGACGCACTCGCCTCGCTCTAACACAGTGGCTGGTGCATGGCTCAGCGCCAAGGACAGTGTCGTTGTCGCCGAGCTAGTGCGTGATGGCCACACAGAGTCCCTCCACCACGGAATTCTTGCTGTCGTCGACCACAATGGGGCATCGCTGCTCGAGCGAGGCAACCCTGACGCGATTGTGTATCCGCGTTCAACACTGAAGCCGTTGCAAGCTCTTGCGGTGCTCGAGACGGGTATTGAGCTCAGTTCGCTGAACCTCACACTGACCACCGCGAGCCACTCTGGGTCCACACGACACCGGGACGCGGTCCGGGCTTTTCTGCACGACTTTGGTCTGGAAGAGTCATCCCTGCAGTGTCCTCACGACCTGCCACTGGGGAATGCTGAGCGAGCCCAGTTCTTAGCTGAGGGCCTAGAGCCCAGCCGCCTTGCGATGAATTGCTCAGGCAAGCACGCGGGGTTTCTCGCTGCCTGCGCCCATGCTGGCTACTCCACCGAGGACTATCTCAGCATGGAGCACCCGCTCCAGCGCAGCATTACCGAGCTCATCACTCGGTACGCGGGAGAAGCCCCCACTTTCACCTCCCACGACGGCTGTGGTGCACCACTGCACGCAATCAGTCTTCGCGGGCTTGCCCGCGCCATCGCGCAGGTAGCCCGTGCTCAGACCCCCCACGAACAACAGTTGACTGCGGCCGTGCGGGAAAACGCCTGGGCGATTGATGGTGAGGGGCGCGACAACACCGTGACTATCGAAACTGTGGGGGGAATTGCCAAGATCGGCGCCGAGGGTCTTGTGGTGATTGGAACCCCATCAGGAGTGGCGGTGGCCGTGAAAATTATGGATGGATCCATGAGAGCAACCTCTCTCGTTGCTCTGTCTGCACTGGAAAGCGTGGGCGCTATTTCGTCCGCAGACGCCTCCGCCCTCAAGGAGCGAATGGCTCACCCCGTGACCGGTGGTGACGCCATTATTGGTGGCCTGGAAGTCCGTATATAGTCTCAGAGGTGCAGGATTCTCTAGAGTTCTGACCGGCTCTCTCACAATGAAGTGTGCGAGCCACACAATCCCACAATTGAGGTGACACGTCATGAAGATTTCGGTAATTCGCGAGATCAAGAACAACGAATTCCGAGTTGCAATGACCCCGGCAGGGGTGCGGGATCTTGTGGCCGGCGGGCACCACGTCACCGTTGAAACTGGTGCCGGACTCGGCTCAGGAATCACGGACGAGGACTACGCCGCTGAGGGTGCGAGCATCGCAC
Organism: uncultured Microbacteriaceae bacterium; assembly: GCA_964350865.1. Lineage (GTDB taxonomy): Bacteria > Actinomycetota > Actinomycetes > Actinomycetales > Microbacteriaceae > Pontimonas. The sequence continues at coordinate 59,511 of CAYGLJ010000001.1, read as the reverse complement.
CTGACGCGGCATCGGCTTGGAACTCCGCTGACATGGTCGTCAAAGTCAAAGAACCCATCGCGAGTGAGTACCAGTACTTCCGCTCAGACCTTCTGCTCTTCACCTACCTCCACCTTGCGGCAGAGCCCGAGCTAACACGCGCACTCCTCGACGCGCGCACGACCTCCATCGCCTACGAGACAGTGCAAGGCCCCACCGGTGGTCTTCCTTTGCTTGCACCCATGAGCGAGGTTGCAGGCCGGCTCTCGTCCATCGTGGGTGCTGCCACCCTCCTGAAGCCAGCAGGTGGAATGGGGCTTCTCGTTCCCGGTGTCCCCGGAACGAGGCCCGCCAACGTTGTGGTTCTCGGTGGCGGAGTTGCCGGGACAAACGCCGTGTCTGTCGCAGTGGGACTCGGAGCCGAGGTCACGGTCCTCGACACAAACCTCCAGCGCCTCAAAGAGCTTGATGCTCTCTACGCAGGGCGCATCAAGACGGCAGCTTCCAACTCCCTCGAAATTGAGCGGGCCTGTCTTGCCGCTGATCTCGTCATAGGCTCAGTTCTCATTCCTGGAGCAAAAGCCCCCAAGCTCGTCTCGCTTGACTTGGTCTCCCGGATGAAGCCAGGAAGCGTCTTGGTCGACATTGCTGTGGACCAGGGTGGATGCTTCGAAGGCTCCAAACCGACCACTCACGCTGACCCAACCTTTGAGGTTCACGGCAGCACGTATTACTGCGTGGCCAACATGCCTGGTGCTGTGCCCCAGACCTCCACGGTCGCGCTGACCAACGCCACCATGCGCTATGTCAACGCTCTGGCCAATAAAGGCTGGAAGAAGGCGCTGTCCGAGGACGCGGGGCTGGCCTTGGGGTTGAACACTGACGCAGGCATCTTGACCAACGAAGCCGTGGGAGTCGCTCACGGCATTGACGCGGTCACGCCTTCCACCAGGCTCTAGACGTCATCTGGAACTTGTCCTTCCGCCACACCAGAAGGACAGGTTCAGGGACGGGTAGTGGAGGCAGGTGAATGCGCCCTAAGGTCGCTCCACGGATATCGCTCGGGCTTACGCCATCGAGAATGATGTCACCCCGATCGGCAACCTCATGCCAGCGTCGCGCCAACTCCTCAGGCGACAACACCAGCGCGATGGGCGCCCCGGACCACGATTCGGGAGACCGAGTAATCACACAGGCGCCACTCTCGGGAATAACTCGAGGGCACTCAGCCTCCTCGAGCCACGTGGCTCCGCGAGCAATGTGCACCGTCTCCTCGCGATAGCGGGCGCGTCCGGGAACGGCTGAGGCAATCCCGCCCAGGGCCTCTCTAGCCTCAGTCTTTGCCACCGCTAACACGATTGTGTCCTCCGCCACCCGAGCTATTGCTCGCTGGTGTCGAGAGTCAGGCCTTATCGACATCAATAGTGGTGATCGGCTGCCCTGCAAGAGTTCGAGCAGAACATGCGCCCCTTCCTCCCCCGCAAGGGAGAGAGTGAGGTCAAGATCATCAAGCACGATCGTCCCCTCCCTCGCGCCATGCGTCCACCAAAACCAGAGTAAGAAAGGATGCTGCGGGGCGCGGCAAACGCCGGTTCTCATGCTGGCCAGCGTGAGTAGTGTTGTGGTCCTCCCGCTCCCGGCATCCCCCACTACGAGGCACGACGCCGGCGGGGTATCGTCTCGGCGGAGAGCTCGATGGATACCTGCGGGAACATCATCGACGAGACCCCAGCTCTCCTCGGTGAGCGCCACCTCTTGAGGAAGCGGGTCGGCCCAAACTCGCCAGGCCGAGCGTTCACCCGGTGAACCTGGCCCGTCGATGGGAGCGACACTATGAAGCGATGGCTTCAGGGAGGCTCCGGCAAGAATTACCTCCCCTGGTTCGAGATGTCGAACTCTGTCACGCATAGGGACGGAAAGGTCGGGAATCCAGGAAAGTGCATCTGCCTCATCGATAACCCTTCCGCAGATGCGCAGAGAAATATTTGCCATCATGGCGTGCGAAAGAACTCCCGTCACCCGTTGAGTGGAAATGATGACGTGGACGCCTAAAGATCGCCCTCTGGCCAGCACATCTGACAGTGCAGCGGAAAAAGCCGGAAAATTGGCGAGGAGCCAAGCGGCCTCATCGATCACCACGACCAGGCGAGGTAGCGACACCTCGTCCGCCAGCTCCGATATGTCGGAAACACCGTGGGTGTGGAGGATCCTCTCTCGCCGCAATAGCTCTGAGTGCAATCCGACAAGAGCACGGGACGCTCCCGCCCCGTCCATATCGGTAATGGACCCGATTGTGTGGGGAAGATCCTGGAGGGTACGCAAACCTGCTCCTCCTTTGAAATCAATGAGCACACACACCAGAGACTCCGGCGAGTACCGCTGGGCAAGGCTGTGCATGAGCGACGTTACGGTCACACTTTTCCCACTGCCCGTCGCTCCCCACACCACCGCATGAGGACCCTCTCGGACGAGATCCCACTGCGGTGAAGTCGGGGAAAGAGAGCACCGAAGTGTCTTTCTTGGACTCACATCACCTGAAACGTCCTCACTCCGCGCGTCTTCCAGTGCGCCAGAGCGACGGAGAATCCAGAGAGCTTGTGCGATTGACAGCTGATCCGGAACAGTGGAAAACGACGTCACTCCAGCTGACCGAACCTCCACCGTGGGGTTGTTGCCCCCCACAATCACGACGACACACTCTTCAGGGACCTCCTCGAGTGTGGCTACCCAGTGGGCATCCGATAGGCCCGTCACGGTGCGCGGAATCTCGCCGCGGAGATTGAGACGGAGAGCCGCAGCCCCCGCCAGGGTCCAGCTCACCGCAAGTGTCCGCCACAGCCCTTCCCAGGACTCGTCACCCACGAGAGTGATGCTCTGGTGTGGGTCCACAACACTGGGCATCCCAGCCATCCCCGGTGTCCCCCAGAGAGCGTGTCCCTCGGGAAAGTGTGCCCACCCGAGCCCAATTCGACAGCCGTGCTCGACCAATGCGGTTCGTCTCCACAATGGCTGTGAAGCCGCCTCCAAGATGGGGGGAAGGAGCGCGAGAGCGCGAGCCTTCTCGTGTGAGCGAATATCCGAGACTTCCTGCGCGTACTGTGCCTTCGCCACTGAGTACTGGTCGAGCTCGCGCTGCTGAGCCCGAGAGGCTTGCCGGCGAGATTCATACCAACTACCCAAGACCATGGCAGGACCGAGTAGACCCATGATGAGCGCAAGAACCTGCTGGAAGATCACGGACATCGCCAGCGCCAGGATGACCGGTGTCACCGCGGCGATCCAGGGCAGGGGTGTGGGGGTCAAGGGATCCGGAGGCTTGGGAACCTGAAGGGTGGGCACCGAGGCAGTAGAGCATGGTGCCTCGGATTTTCAGCCCGCGCCCGGCATCTCCAGATAAATCTCCGATGAGCGAAGGAGTGGGGACAGCTTTAGTGCAGGGTGAAAGAGAGCGACCCGAGGGTGACCGTGGAGCCCCGCACCAAAGAATAGGTGTCATACGGAATGCACTGCAGAGCCCTGGCGCCGGGTTCTTCCACGACGGTGCCATTGACAGTCTTCAAGTCTTTGACCCAGAACACACCATTCTTGACGCCAAACTCGAGGTGCTCCGGTGCGACGGTGTCAGTGTCGTCATCCACCGTGATGCGTTGAATGTCAGAGGAGTCCTGGTCACTCACGGGTTTGACCCCGATAATTCCTGCCATCTCCCCCACCGTGACCTGGGGGCCGTGGGAAAACTTGAGTACAAAACGAATAGGTGTGCGCTGGGTTCGAGGCTTCTGAGTCGCTACCCGCTCGGCCTCCTCAATATCAAACAGCGACATGACTTGAGTGGGCTCCTCCTCGGGAGCGGAGAGGGATTCACTGGCTTCTGGCTCAGGCTGGATATCGGATTTCTTCCCCAAGTTCAGGCTGCGACGAAGCCAGCCTGTGGCTTTGGAAAGAGTGTCCGGTTCGTCGGGCGTGACAGAGGAGTCCTCACGTGGCGCCTCCGCAGCAGCAGGTTCGGGAGTAGGCGGTGCCGGTTTGGGTCGAACCATCGACTGTCCACACTGTGGGCAGAAAAGACTGGACGCTGGCACCGCTTCGCCACACCGACTGCATGGGGCAGGAGGTGTTACAGCCTGGGCGTCGAAAAGACTCATCGAAGGTCAGGCTACACAGCATCGCCTGGCCTTCCAGGGAGCACACACGAGGTATCGCCACGCGCACTCGACACCAGGTTTTTCTGGGTTAACTCGAGGACAATGGTGGAGCTGAGAAAGGGTCCAGTGTGAGCATCGGATCGAGGATTCTTCGAGCAGGCATCGCCCTGCTCGCCCTTGGCGCGCTCGCACTCCAAGGTGGCGCGGCTTGGGGTGCTCTCTGGGTTGTCGACAACCAGAGGATGATCAAAGACCAGCTTGTGGCTTACCAATTCGAGACTCCTGAGAACATTGCCTCCTACATCGACCAGGCAGGGTTGTCTGACCAAGGATCTTTGTATCTGAGAACTTCGCTGCCTCGCGTGGTGCCGGCGTATGAGTTTGACCGCTACTGCACCCGCAACGAGCCAGGCATCGGGGTTCTCGGGTGTTACACCACTCGCGATTCCCGCATTTACCTCTACGACGTGACGGACCCGCGCTTGGAGAGCATCGAGCCCGTGGTTGCCGCCCACGAAATGTTGCACGCGGTGTGGTTTAGAAAAACCACGGAGGAGCGAAATGCTGTGGCACCACTTCTCGAGGAGGCTTACGCAGCGCTCGGCCCCGACCACCCTCTGATCGAGCGGATGGCAAGCTATGAGGCTGACAACCCTGCGTCCAGGCTTCCCGAGCTCTACTCGATTATCGGCACCGAGATTCGAGAGATTCCCGCGGCACTAGAAGCCCACTACGCGAAGTATTTCGCGGATCGCTCACTCGTCGTGGATCTTGCAGATCGGGTCTATCGAGTCTTTGACACTCTCCAAGCAGAGCTCGAACAGCTCAGTAACGAACTGTCGTCTCGAAACGCCGAAATTGAAGGGTTGCGCTTCACCTACGAGGAAACATCTCGGGTGCTGGCGGGAGACATTGTGGCCTTCAACGAGAAAGCCTCCACTCCCGGGGCCTTCCCCTCGAAATCACAGTTCGAAGCCACGAGGGCAGAGCTGGTGGAGCGGCAGGAGCGCCTCGAAGCAATGCGAATCACGCTGCAAACGAGGATCACCGAATACAACGCTCTTCTAGAGGAGCTCACGACGTTGAATGACGAGGTGTCTGAGCTCAACCAGGGAATCAACGTCACCCTCGAGGCTGAGGAGGAGCTGACTCCACCCTCAACGGATCTCGAGAGCTAGTTATCCCCACCCTGCTCATACTCTCTCGTCCCTGAAGAGGCCTTCGGTACGCTAGCGGCATGACATTCCGCGCCAGTATTGAAAGCCCCCTGGGTCCCATTGCCCTGACCTCCGATGGCCAGCACCTGACCGAGCTGGAAATTGGTCGCCACGTTGCCAAGCCCACTACGGACCCCATCATCGACACAGCGTCCGCTCAGCTAGGGGAATACTTCGCAGGCCACCGCACCGATTTTGATCTTCCCCTCAAAGCTACGGGTACGGCTTTTCAAGAATCGATTTGGAAAGCTCTTCAGGACATTCCCTTCGGTCAGACCACCAGTTATGGGGAGTTGGGCCAGGTGGTGGGTAGACCAGGATCCGCACGGGCCGTAGGCGGAGCAGTGGGGGCGAACCCTCTGCCCATCGTCATACCCTGCCACCGAGTTCTCGCCTCTGATCGCCGAATCACCGGATACAGCGGTGGGGATGGAATACCCACCAAAGAAAAGCTTCTGGACCTCGAAAAAATCAGCTATCGCTAATCACGAGATCTATCACGCCCTCGCGAAGCGAGTCCACATCAAAGTCATAGCCGTGGGTTGATCCCCACGACACAACGTCCTCCACACTGTCATACGCCGCACCAGAGACAGCGAGAGATCGAACCAGCGCTCCCTTCACAGATTTGTTGGCGTGCCCCACAGCTTTCCTCGCCCCGACCGGGCCCTCCTTCACCAGAGAAACGAACACTCCTCTTCCCGGCGGAACTGGCGCCAGTTTCCGATATCCCTCACTGCGCAGATCCAGCACAAAGTCTGGGACCTGTTCCCACAACTCCTCTGCCACCTGGGCCCACTGGCCAACCAGCGAACCTCCTGAGAGTTTTGAGTCGAAAGACAACCGATAGGCAGGAATAGGGTCGAAGGCTCTGACTAACCCGAATAGGGCCGAGAACACCGCCACCGTGTCCCTCACCCATTCCCGGGCCTCTGGTTCGAGATCCTGGACGCCGAGGGCATCAAACAGCACTCCGGTGTAGCGCTCAAGTGCGGGCATCACCGGCGAGCGGAGCACTTCTTGATTGCGCTGAACCTCAGGGGCACCTTTGGGGCCCAGCTTCAGCGCCGCCAGCGCTGCAGTCTCATCCTCCGAGAGCTCCACAACTTGCTGAAGAAGTGCGCTACGCACAGGGTTCTGCATGCTAAAGCTCAGCTGGGAAAGATCCAGTGATGTTCCTGGTTCCCCGCCGGAGACTTTCGTCTCCGAGGGCGGCAACAGGACGAGCATGCTTAGGACGTGATCTCTGCCAAGCCGGCAACAATCGTCACCTGGTTGTTGTCCACGGACAAGAAGCCATCCTCCGCCTGAGCGGTGACTTTCTGACCATCCGTCGTGGTGATGCGCACCTCGCCTGCAGCGAGAACACCCAGGGTGGGTTCGTGACCGGCCAAAATGCCGATCTCCCCCTCTGTGGTGCGCGCAACAACCATCGTCGCCTCCCCCGACCACACTTCGGCGGTCGCGGAGACAACAGTGACGGTGAGGGTGGACATCCCTAGCTCATTTCCTTCTGCATGGTTGCCCACTTCTCTTCAACGTCACTAATCGGTCCGACGTTGAAGAAGGCCTGCTCGGCCACGTGGTCAAACTCACCCTTGGCGATGGCGTCGAAGGACTCGATGGTCTCCTTGAGGGGAACCGTGGAGCCTTCCACACCGGTGAACTTCTTCGCCATGTAGGTGTTTTGCGAGAGGAACTGCTGGATGCGACGAGCGCGGGACACCGTGATCTTGTCCTCTTCGGAGAGCTCATCAACACCGAGGATGGCAATGATCTCCTGGAGTTCCTTGTTCTTCTGGAGAATCTGCTTCACCGTGGTCGCCACGCGGTAGTGGTCCTCACCGATGTAGAGCGGGTCAAGGATACGACTGGTCGAGGTCAGCGGGTCCACCGCAGGGTAGAGACCCTTTGCCGCGATGTCACGGCTCAGCTCAGTCGTGGCATCCAAGTGCGCGAAGGTGGTCGCGGGTGCCGGGTCGGTGTAGTCATCGGCTGGCACATAAATGGCCTGCAGAGACGTGATCGAGTGTCCACGAGTCGAGGTGATGCGCTCCTGGAGCACACCCATCTCATCCGCGAGGTTTGGCTGGTAACCCACGGCAGAGGGCATACGACCCAGCAGAGTCGATACCTCAGAACCTGCCTGGGTGAAACGGAAGATGTTGTCGATGAAGAGCAACACGTCCTGGTTTTGCACGTCACGGAAGTACTCCGCCATAGTCAACGCGGACAGTGCAACACGAAGACGGGTTCCGGGCGGCTCGTCCATCTGGCCAAACACCAGCGCAGTCTTATCAAAGACGCCCGCTTCCTCCATTTCGTGGATGAGGTCGTTACCCTCACGGGTACGCTCCCCCACACCGGCGAACACGGACACACCGCCGTGGTCCTGGGCCACACGCTGGATCATCTCCTGGATCAGAACGGTCTTACCCACACCGGCTCCACCGAAGAGACCGATTTTTCCACCAAGAACGTAGGGGGTGAGAAGGTCGATGACCTTGATACCGGTTTCAAAAAGCTGAGTCTTCGACTCCAGCTGGTCGAAGGCCGGTGGTTGACGGTGGATGCCCCACCGCTCCACGCCTTCGAGCTTGTCATCCGAGTTCAACACCTCGCCGAGAACGTTGAACACCTTACCTTTGGTGGCGTCACCAACAGGGACCGTGATGGGTCCACCGGTGTCGCGCACCTCTTGGCCACGCACGAGGCCGTCAGTGGGCTTCAGAGCAATCGCGCGAACGAGATCATCACCCAAGTGCTGGGCCACCTCGAGAGTCAAGACGCTGGTCTCACCACCGATGGTGATGTCGGTCTGCAGCGCGTTGTACATCTCGGGCAGTGAATCGTGGGGGAACTCCACGTCAACAACGGGCCCCGTCACGCGGGCAACTCGACCCGTAGCTGTGGCTTTTGTGGTGGCAGTCTTCGTCATCTCGTTTTCTCTTTCTTTACTTCGCCGAAGCGAGGGCGTCGGCGCCGCCCACGATTTCGGAAATCTGTTGGGTAATTTCGGCTTGGCGAGCGTTGTTCGCCAAGCTGGTGTACTCGCGGATCAACTTGTCAGCGTTGTCGCTTGCGGACTTCATCGCCTTTTGGCGAGCAGCGTGCTCAGCCGCCGCGGATTGCAGCATGGCGGTGAAGATTCTGTTCTCGATGTAGACCGGAAGCAAAGCGTCCAGCACGTCATCGGGCTCAGGCTCGAACTCATACAGTGGGAAGACTTCGGTGTCACCCGGCTCCTCGACACCCTCCACAACCTCGAGGGGGAGCACACGAACAACCTCAGGTGCCTGGGTCACCAGAGATACAAAGCGGTTGTAGACAATGTGAATCTCATCGACACCGCCCTCTGCCTGATCAGTGGTGAATTTCTCGATCAGGGTTTGAGCAATCTCTTTGGCCGTCTCGAATTCCGGCTGGTCGGTGTTACCAGTCCAGGCTTTCTCCACGGGCCGCTGCCGGAAGGTGAAGTTCTGGACAGCCTTGCGACCCACCACAAAGTTGACGACCTCTTTGCCTTCGCCTTCCAGGCGTTCCCGAAGCTCCCCAGCTTCACGCAATACCTGAGCGCTAAAAGCACCAGCCAAACCACGGTCCGAGGTGAAGATCACCATGGCGGCGCGCTTCGGGTTCTCCGACTCCGTCAACAGTGGGTGATCGATGTTTGAGTAGGTCGCAACAGCTGACACCGCGCGCGTGACCGCGCGCGTGTAGGGGGTGGCAGCAGTCATCCGGGCCTGAGCTTTTTGAATCCGCGATGCGGAAATCAGCTCCATAGCCCTGGTGATCTTCTTGGTGGTACTGGCAGAACGAATCTTCTGCCGATACACCCGAAGCTGCGCGCCCATTGGTCTCTAGTCCTTTACTCGTTGTCGTCTAGCGCTTGCGCTTGACGATCTTTTCCTGGTTGATCTCGTCCTCGGGAATTGCTGCAAACTCTTCGCTTCCCGGAGCACCAAGGCCTTCAGCACCAGAGCCCTGGAAGGCGACCACAAACTTGTCGACCTCCTTCTCCAGCTCGGCCTTGGTGTCATCATCGAGCACGTTGGTCTTGCGCAACGTGTCGAGAATCTTGGTGTTGCGACGAAGGTGGTCGAGAAGCTCGGCCTCAAACTTGAGGACGTCCTCCACCTCAATGGTGTCGAGCTTTCCGTTGGTGCCCGCCCAAATGGAGACCACCTGCTCCTCCACGGGGTACGGAGAGTACTGAGGCTGCTTCAGGAGCTCCGTCAGTCGCGCACCACGCGCCAACTGGCGACGGCTCGCGGCATCCAAGTCGGACGCGAACATTGCGAAGGCTTCCAACGAGCGGTACTGAGCAAGCTCAAGCTTCAGAGTTCCCGAAACCGACTTGATGGACTTCACCTGAGCGTCTCCACCCACACGGGACACGGAGATACCCACGTCCACAGCGGGACGCTGGTTGGCGAGGAACAGGTCGGACTGCAGGAAGATCTGGCCATCGGTGATGGAAATCACGTTGGTCGGGATGAACGCCGAGACGTCATTCGCCTTGGTCTCGATGATCGGCAGACCCGTCATGGAACCGCCACCCATCTCGTCGGAGAGCTTCGCACAACGCTCCAGCAGACGGGAGTGCAAGTAGAAGACGTCACCGGGGTATGCCTCACGGCCCGGGGGACGACGCAGCAACAGTGACACAGCACGGTAGGCCTCAGCCTGCTTGGAGAGGTCATCAAAGATGATCAGGACGTGCTTTGAGTTGTACATCCAGTGCTGACCGATGGCGGAACCCGTGTAGGGGGCGAGGTACTTGAAACCCGCGGGGTCAGAGGCAGGAGCCGCGACGATGGTCGTGTACTCCATGGCGCCAGCCTCTTCGAGAGCACCGCGCACACCGGCGATGGTCGAACCCTTCTGACCGATCGCGACATAGATGCAGCGAACCTGCTTAGTGGGGTCTCCCGACTCCCAGTTCGCCTTCTGGTTGATGATGGTGTCTACCGCGATGGCCGTCTTGCCGGTCTGGCGGTCACCAATGATGAGCTGACGCTGACCACGACCCACGGGGATCATCGCGTCGATTGCCTTGATGCCGGTCTGCAGGGGCTCGTGCACACTGCGCCTGGCCATAACGCCGGGGGCCTGAAGCTCAAGAGCACGACGGCCCTCAGCCTTGATAGCTCCCATGCCATCGATGGGGTTACCCAGTGGGTCCACCACGCGACCGAGGTAACCGTCACCCACGGGCACGGAGAGAACCTCACCGGTACGGGTTACTTCCTGGCCAGCTTCAACACCACTGAACTCACCGAGGACCACAACACCAATCTCGTTCTCATCCAGGTTCTGGGCGAGACCGAGTGTTCCATCCTGGAACTTCACCAGTTCGTTAGCCATGACGCCGGGGAGCCCCTCAACGTGAGCAATACCGTCCGCGGCGTCCACCACGTGACCCACCTCGGTGGTGGCTGCGGTGCCGGGATCGTAGGACTTTGCAAAATCCTTCAGGGCATCGCGGATGTGATCCGGGTTGATTGTTAGTTCAGCCATGGTTTTTCCTTTGGTTGTGTGTGCACTCGCACGTGTGTCGCCAGCGTTAGCCGGCAAGTTTCAGTCTCAAATCCTGCAGCCTGGTGGCCACGCTTCCATCAATAACGTCATCGCCCACGCGAATCCGCGCTCCACCGACGACACTGTCGTCGATCTGCTGCGCGATGTAGTGCGGGCGCTGATACTTCTTCTCCACGAGCTGCTCGATGTGGGTGTGCTGGGCGGCATTGAGCGGCTTCGCGACCGTCACCACGGCAAGGCCTTTGCCACCCTGATCCGCAACAGTTTCAGCCGCGTTCATCAGCATGCGCCCAATCCGGCGACCGCGGGAGTCCGACACAAGGTGACGCACAATGGCTTCTGCCTCGGGCGATACTTTCCCGCCAACCAGAGCGCTCACCAGGGTTGCTTTCGCCTGGGACGAGGCGCGCTTTGACCCCACGGCAAGCTCGACCTCGGGATCGGAGTGAATCAGGCTCGAAACCGCCAGAAGCTCTCCCACGAGGTCAGAGTCTCCGGAGACCTCGGCGAGAGTCCTGATTCCGAGTTCCTCCAAGGCCGCCTGGAGATCGTTCGCACTGGACCACGGAAGATTTACCAGCTCGCCAATCAGTGCTTTCGCGTCGGTGGACAACGACGCGAAAGCGCCTTTCGCGAGCGCTTGGAGGGCTTTCTGGTCTGCCGAGGAATCTCCCAAGGCTCCCCGTAGAGCTTTCGACCCCGACAACCCCAGGGCAGCAGCAAATAACGAACTCGCGAGCTCGCTGGTTGCCGGATACCCGCCGAGGCTCACTCGAGCCTTGACGAGGGATTGTGTGGTCTGAGCGCCCATGGTTACTTTGTCGCCTTCTTCGCGGGTGCTTTCTTGGCGGCAGGTTTCTTCGCAGGAGCCTTAGCCGCAGGGGCCTTGGCCTCTTTGTCGAGGTCTGCGAGAAGCTTGTCCACGACAGAGGCCGCCTTGGCGTCCTCGCTCAGGCGCTCCTGAACGACAGCGGAAGCCAAATCGAGAGCCAAGTTGCCGACCTCTTTGCGCAAGGACAGCACAGCCTGGTGCCGTTCAGCTTCGATTTGCGCCTGGGCGCTCTGGGCTATCCGGTCCGCCTCCGCCTGGGCGTTGGTCTTCATTTCCTGAAGAATCTGAGTTCCCTCAGACCGGGCCTGATCTCTGATGCTGGCAGCTTCTGCACGAGCGTCTGCCAGGAGTGCGTTGTATTTCTCCAACGCTTCCTTAGCTTCGGCTTGGGCATTCTCTGCCTGGGCGATTCCACCCTCGATAGCCTCGGAGCGCTCATCCAGTGTTTTCTGCAGTCTGGGCAACACCACGCGCCAGAACAGCAGCAACACCAAAGCAAACGGAATGATCGACCAGACAATGTCATAGATCGCGGGGAGCAACGGGTTCGATGCTTCCCCTTCCGCTGCGAGAAGGAGTGCTTCGGTCTGCATAGTCAGGCCTATCCGGTGAAGATGAAGTATGTGGCAATACCGATGAACGCCAATGCTTCTGTGAAGGCGATACCGATATACATCAAGACCGTCAGGCGGCCCTGAAGTTCAGGCTGGCGAGCAACAGACTCAATGGTCTTGCCCACGACGATACCCACGCCGATGGCGGGGCCGATGGCTGCGAGGCCGTAACCGACCGTCGCAATGTTTCCGGATAGTTCGGCGATTACCGAGGTTGTGTCCACAGGTGTTTCCTTCCATGTTGTCAGCCCGATGGCGTATCGGGCTGAGGTTTAGTGTTCTTCCGCCAGCGCGAGCTGGAGGTAGACGGCGGTCAAAAGTGTGAAGACGTAGGCCTGCAAAGTGGCGACCAGCAACTCAAAGAACGTAAACGCGATGCTGAACGCGATGGTTCCAATGCCGAAAAACGCCATCCACGAGTCGGAGTAGAGGATGAAAAAGTGGGTGGAGGAGAAGAACAGCACCAACAGGAAATGGCCCACCACCATGTTCATCAACAAACGAAGAGTCAGGGTTACCGGGCGAAGAATGAACGTGGAGACAAATTCAATCGGCGTCACGATGATGTAGAGGGGCCAGGGAACACCTGGGGGTAGCAGAGAGTTCTTCAAGAACGCCACGGGGTGCTTCCGAAGACCCGCATACACAAACGCCACATAAGCGGCGATTGCTAGCACCAGGGGCATACCAATCACGCTGGTTCCGGCAATGTTGAGACCCGGAATAATTCCCGTCACATTCATGAACCAGACCAGGAAGAAAATCGTGGTGAGGAGCGGGAGGAAGCGCTTGCCATCCTTCTCGCCCAAGAGGTCCTCAGCGATATTGACGCGCACCAGGTTGAGGGCCATCTCGACCGTGCCCTGGAATCGTCCCGGTACAACCCGCATCTTGCGTGTTCCCAACCAGAAGACCAAAACCAGTGCGACAACGGCCAGCAACCGCACCAAGATGATGCGGTTGACCTCGAAAATTGTCCCCTCAAACAGAACGGCTGGGGGGAAAAATTCCTCAATCGTTGGGGGACTAAAAGTTTCACCGGCTGCTAACTGGAACAGCGTGTCAGTGGCTTCTGTTAACAGCTCTGTCTCCAGTTTCGGGGCGCAAGAGAGCGCGGCGAATGTCGTCTAGAAGACTGTAGCAAAGCAAACCTGGGAGAGACGAATCGGCCTTCAGGCGAGGGTTGAGGCAAAACGGTCTGGGGAAATGACAGAAAAAATATCGGTGAGCGGGATGGAACCCTCCCTCACGATACGCAGTTTCCCCTGGGGTGAATCCAGTGAGGTCGCATCAATCACCGTGGAGATCTCTTTGCCCGGTTTCTCCTCCCCGGCGCCCAACACCACTGAGACAGACTCCGCGAACCTTTTCTGAAGAGCGCTTGGCGACACCAGGGGAGCGCCTCCCACTGCCCAGGCTCCAGACTGCGCGAGAGGACCTGTTTCACTCAACAGCTCCAGAGCAATACGGTTTGCCGGCATCCGCAGTGCGACGGTGCCTTTCGTGTCACCCAGGTCCCAGGTAAGGGATTCTCCGGCCGGGACTATCAGCGTGAGCGCACCAGGCCAAAACTCTGCGGCAAGCGCCGCAACGTCGTCCGCAACCTCCGCCGCTAGAGCCCGCAGCGTGGGGATACCCGGAACAAATACTGACACCGGTGCGTCTTCGGGCATGCCCCTGGCAGCTCGCAGAGCCTGAACAGCGCTGGGCTTGAACGCATCGGCAACCAGGGCATACGAGGTGTCGGTGGGAACACACACCACCTGGCCTCGACCGATAGCCATTCGGGCATGGCGCATCCCCTGAAGGAGTTCCGCCTTATGGGCGGTCTTGAACAGTTCGGCGCTCACGCAAACAAGCTTGCCACGGCCTCGCGGAAGTGAGCCGTGTGGGCTGCCACATCCGCCGCTGTTGTGGCTGGACTCATCAACGCCATGTTGTGAAAGGGAGTAAGGAGAATGCCGCGGTTGAGGGCGTGCAGATGGAGATACTGCTGCAACTCAAAATCATCAGCGCCCGCGGCCTCGGCCCCATCCTTCGGAGCGTGCGGAAGGAAGCTGTACTCCGCCCTAGTGCCCAGCTGGGTTACCTGCCAAGGAACATCAAACTCCTCAATGGCGGAGTGAACCCCTTCAGTCCACTCGGTGGCGCGCTGAATCATCTCGGGATATGCCTCAGCGGTGAGTACCTCGCCGAGCGTCGCTCGGATGGCCGCCAGCGACAGAGCATTTCCGGCGAGGGTTCCGCCTACTCCCCCGACATCGATGTCTTCGAGGTGTATCGAGGCTCGAACACGCTCCTGGAGCTCTGCTGTCATTCCGTAGGCACCAGCGGGAATACCACCCGCAATAGTTTTTCCGATCACCACAGCGTCGGGCGCGAGCCCGTCCCGCTGGGTCATTCCTCCAGGCCCAGCACACACGGTGTGGGTCTCATCAATAATCAGGACAGCCCCATACCTGGTGCAGAGCTCCCGCAGTGCCTCATGCCAGCCGTCATCGGGCAGCACAATGCCGATGTTGGTCATCGCTGGCTCCACTAAGGCGCAGGCGATATCACCAGAGGCGAAGGCTTCTTCCAAGGCGGGCACATCGTTGAACGGGACGACCACGGTGGTCAGATCAGGGTCCACGGGGGCGCCGATATTTCCTCGCCGCTCCACCACGGAGCCATGGTCGTCGGTGGTGGCAAAGGTCTCATCAACACTGCCGTGGTAGCAGTAGTCCATCACCAAGACTTTGCGCTTTCCCGTCACCTGGCGGGAGTAACGAATCATGGCGCGGTTTGCATCTGTGGCTGTCAAGGTAAATTGCCACATCGGGACCCCGAAGCGATCCGCCAGCATCCCTGCAGCGATCGCAGCGTCCTCGGTGGGGAGCATGGTGGTGATGCCTTTCGCGAGCTGCGTCGTGACTGCTCGCACTGTGGGCTCTGGGGAGTGGCCCACCATGGCGCCGGTGTCACCCAGACACAGATCAACGTGGTCGATTCCATCAACACACCGGAAGTGTGCACCCTTGGCGCTCTCGACATAGACCGGCCAGGGGCCCGGCCATTTCGCCATCCACAGCATCGGCACACCATCGGGCATGCTGCGCTTTGCAATCTCAAACTGGGCTTTGGACTGTGGACGCTCTGCTTCAAATCGAGCAACTTCCTCGGCCATCAGAGCGGTAAGACGGGAGCGGTCAACAGACATTAGGGTGCCCTCCAGAGCAATTGACGGGGTGGAACTAACCGGCTAGCGCAAGCCTCTTGCGTTTGATGGCGCCGCCGACTTGCGCAATCAACACGAGCAGGATGGCCGCGAAGAACACCGCGGAGGCAATCACATTCGCCTCAGCAGGTATTCCTCGGGCTGCTGCCGTGTACACGAAGCGGGGGAAGGTCATCGCTGGGCCAGCGTTGAAGTTGGTGATGATGAAGTCATCAAAGCTCAAGGCAAAGGACAGCAGCGCGGCGGCAATGATGCCGGGAATCAGGAGCGGGAAAGTCACACGCCAAAACACCTGCGAGGGTGACCCATACAAATCACGCCCGGCTTCCTCGAGGGCGGGGTCGAGCACCGCAACCCTCGCTCGCACTGTCACCACGACGAAGCTGATGCAGAACATGGTGTGGGCGATGATGATGGTGGGTAAACCTTTTTGCACCCCCAGTTGGAGGAACTGTGCGGCGAGACCCGCTCCCAACACGACTTCGGGTGTGGCCATAGGTAAGAAGAGCAAAAGAGTGGTCGAGTTTCTAAATCGGAAGCGATAGCGCACGAGTGCGATGGCAATCGCTGTACCCATGGCGGTCGCGAGCACTGTGGAGACACCAGCGACAAGGATGGAGTTACCAAACGCAGTACAGACGTCCTGGGCGTTACAGACATCGAGCCAGTTATCGAAAGTGAAACCACGCCAGACAATATTGGTGCGCCTCGCGTCATTGAACGAGAACACAATCGTGTAAACGATGGGGATGAGCAGGAACACCATCGCCATGCCCGTGTAGACCCAGAGCAGGTACTTTCCTAGGCCCCTCACAGCAGGTCATCCGTTCCACTGCGTCGCACATAGGCGGAGACCAGAATCAGAATCGACATCATCAGAATGAGAGACAGGGCTGCGGCAGCGGGGAAGTTCTGGAGCACTAAGAAGTTGGCCTCGATGACGTTTCCCATCATCGCCGTGTCAGTGGATCCCAGGAAGTCCCGGCTCGCATTGATGTAGTCGCCCGTGGCAGGGATAAACGTCAGGAGCGTTCCCGAAATGACACCGGGGATGGACAGCGGAAGAGTGACGGTCCGGAACACCGTAAACGGGTTCGCGTAGAGGTCCCCACCGGCTTCCACGTAGCGCAAGTCGAGCTTCTCCAAAGTCGTGTAGATCGGCAGTGCCATAAACGGCAGGAACATGTACGTCAAACCAAAGACCACGGAGAAGGGCGTTCCCGTGAGGTACGCATCCGAGGGAATCAGTTGGAAGGTCTTTAACACCCCGACAAAGAATCCCTCATCCGAGAAGATCTGCTTCCACGCCAGGGTGCGCAGCAGGAACGAGATGAAGAAGGGAGCAATCAGCAGAACCAGCGAGAGAGCTTGAAGCAGCGGGTACTTCCGCAGCTTGACGCCAATCACATAGGCAATGGGGTAACCCAAGAGCAGGGCGAAAACAGTCGCCAAGGTCGCGTAAATGAAGGATCGAGAAATATGGGAGAAGTAGGTCGAGACAACCTCGGCGTAGTTCTCCCACCGAAAAGAGTTTTGGAACTCACCGAGAAAACCTCCAGGAACAGGGGCCTGGAAGCTGGTGATCACCAGGGAAAACAGTGGAGTGACGAAGAACAGGATGAGGTACAAGATTCCAGGGAGCAGCAACCACAGTGCCACCGGAGACTTCCGCTGCACTTGAGCAACCGGAGCCTGCGTCCCTGCAGGGGCTGCTGTTTGAAATGCTCCAAAAGCCACTAGGACTCCTCGAGTTCAGCTTCTAGCTTTTCCCGCTCCTGCACTGCTACCGATTGAGTGTCGGTGTCTGACGAAAAGCGCTCCTCCTGAGGTGGAGCATCAGCGAGACCAAACGCGTGCGCAACCTGCCACGAGAGATAGACCTCGTCTCCATCCTTCGCGTGCTCGCCCAGGGACGTGTTCTGGGCAAACACCGTGATCTCTCCAAGGCCTGGAACATCCACGAGGTACTGAATGCTGACACCGCTGAAGGACGCGTCGACAACGCGGCCAGGGCCCACCACAGTTTCGTGAGAGCCCGATGGTGGCTTCGCCGAGTGCAGTGTCACTTTCTCGGGACGAATACCGACCGTGACCACGCCGCGGTGCGCCACCGCACGATCGCTTGGAACACGAAGCTCATAGCCGGATGCGGCCACGGTCACCACATTCGCCGTGGTGCCGGTGACCTCGCCACCGAACAAATTGGATTGCCCCAAGAAAGTCGCCACAAAAGCAGTCTGGGGTGACTCGTAGAGCTCTTCCGGAGCACCCATCTGCTCAATCCGACCCTGGTTCATCACGGCAACCGTGTCAGCCATGGTCATGGCTTCTTCTTGATCGTGGGTGACGTGCAGGAAGGTCAAGCCCACCTCGGACTGAATATCTTTGAGCTCCAGTTGCATCTGTCGACGAAGCTTCAGATCTAGCGCACCGAGTGGTTCATCCAGAAGGAGCAGGGCAGGACGGTTCACGACCGCACGAGCCAACGCCACACGCTGCTGCTGCCCACCGGAGAGTTGCGAGGGCTTCCTGGTGGCAACGTGGGCAAGTTCCACCAGAGTTAGTGCGTCACGCGCCAGCTTCTCGGCATCAGCAATCTTGCGACGCTTCAGGCCAAACATGACGTTCTCGAGGATGGTCATGTGGGGGAAGAGGGCGTAGGACTGGAACACCGTGTTGACCGGGCGTTGATACGCCTTGGTGGAGGTGACGTCTTTTCCGCCGATCAGTATCTGACCTTCGGTGGGCTCCTCCAGCCCTGCTACGAGCCGAAGCGTCGTGGTTTTTCCACAACCGCTTGGCCCGAGCAGGGCGAAGAAGGAACCAGCAGGGATCTCTAACGAGAGGTCATCAATAGCTGTAAAGCCCGGAAAACGCTTGGTGACGTTTACCAAAGACAGGTCAGCGCCCGCCTCCGCAAACTGCTTTGCTGAAGCGTCAGACATCACGTTGTCGACCCTGCGTTACTAAGCGCCGAGTGCGATGGCCTGGAAGGCTGCCTGGTACTCGTTGTCCTCATCGGAGGTGAGAGTGCGGAAGGCCTTCACCTGAGACAGTGTTGCCTCGTCGGGGAAGATCATCTTGTTCTCAGCCAACTCGGGGTCAATCTCCATGGCAGCTTCATAAGCACCCTTCACCGGAGTCACGTAGTTCACCCACGCGGCAACCTCGGCAGCGACCTCAGGCTCGTAGTAGTAGTTCATGAGGGTCTCTGCGTTGGTCTTGCGAGGCGAGCCAATCGGGACGACCATGGTGTCGTTCCAGATAGTTGCACCGGACTCGGGAATCACGAACTTCCACTTCTCGCCGTCGTCGTAGCCGTTCTCGAAGTTGATCAGGGTGATGTCACCCGACCACCCGATCGCGACCAAAGCGTCCTCGTTCACGAGATCCTCGGTGTAAGAGTTTCCGCGGACGTTACGAATCTGTCCAGCCTCAACTTGCTCGCGGAGGACGTCGAGAGCCGCATTGAATTCATCGGCGCCCCAGTCAGACGAAATGTCAACCCCGTTGGCCATCATGAGCAGACCGACGGTGTCGCGCATCTCGGAGAGAACAACCACGCGGCCCTTCAGCTCGGGAGCCCACAGGTCCTCAACAGTGCGGATTTCTCCGACCTTGTCGACGTTGTAGGCCAGTCCTGCGAAACCACCCTGCCAGGGAAGGCTCATCTTGCGACCGGGGTCCCATCCTGGGTTGGCAAGCGAATCCACAACATTGGCCTTATTGGGAATGTTGGCTTCGTTCAGCTCCTGAACAAATCCGAGCTGGCCCCAACGGGCAGCCATCCACTCGGTGGGGGTGACAATGTCTGCGCCAATGTCCTGACCGAGCTGGAGCTGGTCGCGGACCTTTGCGTAGTAGGTGTTGTTGTCGTCGTAGTCGACCATGTAGTTGACGGAAATTCCGGTCTGCTCCTGGAAACGCACCAGCGTGGGGTAGTTACCGTCGTCATCTTCATCGATGTAGAAGGGCCAGTTAGACCAATTCAGTGTGGGGTCCGATGCCGAGATGTCTTCAGCGGCGACCAGATCACTGTCAGCGGCACACGCGGACAGGCCCAGGGCCACGGCGCCACCACCGGCTCCAGCGAGGAATGAACGCCTCGAGAGCTGTGACTTGCGGGCCATTTTGACGAGGCTGCGGACCATCGGGTCCTCGGGAAGTGGGCGATTCATCATTGAACTCCTTCATTCACTATGGTGCTGGTGCACAAGGGTTGATTTGATACTAGACCTCGCACCCGCCGTCCGAGGACGTCCGGTGTTACAGCCTGGTAACGCTCTGTATCGGTGTTGTTTCTACTCTCCAATAAATGACATGACGTGCTTGATACGGGTGTAATCCTCGAACCCATACTGGGAGAGGTCTTTGCCATAGCCGGAGTGCTTGAAGCCTCCGTGAGGCATCTCCGCGACCAGCGGAATATGGCAGTTGATCCAGACGGCACCGAAGTCCAAGCCCTTGGCGAAGCGCATCGCGCGTCCGTGATCTCTGGTCCAAACACTGGAGGACAGGCCGTAGAGAACGTCATTTGCCATCTGCATGGCTTCTTTCTCCTGGGTGAAAGGTTGCACCGTGATGACCGGTCCGAAGATTTCTGTCTGGATGGCATCGTCCTTTTGCTTCAAGCCTGTGACCACGGTGGGCTCAATGAAGTAGCCCTTGTCGCCCTTGCGGACACCACCGGTTTCCACCTTCGCGTGACCGGGAAGCGCATCAATCATGCCCATCACTCGGGTCATCTGGTTCTGGTTGTTGACCGGACCATAGAACGTGTTCGGGTCACTGGGAAGACCGGTCTGAACGTTTTCAGCAACCCACTTCGTGAGTGCTGCAACAAACTCATCGTGAACGTTCTTGTGCACGAGGACACGAGTGGCCGCGGTGCAGTCCTGCCCGGCATTAAAGAACCCGGCAATGCCGATACCCTCCACAGCTTTGTCGATGTCGGCGTCATCGAACACGATGACGGGTGCCTTCCCGCCGAGCTCTAGGTGAACTCGCTTGAGGTCAGTGGAGGCCGCCTTCGCCACCTCCATGCCCGCGCGGACCGACCCAGTGATGGAGACCATCTGGGGAATCTTGTGGTCGATCATCGCGGCACCACTGGTGCGGTCTCCCGTGATGACGTTAACAACGCCAGGCGGAAGGTGAAGGGAGCAAATCTCCGCCAGGAGCAGAGTGCTCTGCGGGGTGGTGTCAGAGGGCTTCAAGACGGTGGTGTTTCCCGCGGCAACCGCGGGGGCAAACTTCCACACAGCCATATTCAGCGGATAGTTCCAGGGGGTGACCTGGCCTACAACACCAATGGGCTCGCGACGAATGATGGAGGTGTGATCCTTCATGTATTCGCCAGCGCTTCGGCCTTCCAGATTTCTGGCAGCACCTGCGAAGAAGCGAATCTGGTCAACGCTGAGCATAATTTCGTCGTCGACAAGAGAGGTCCGGGGCTTCCCAGTGTCCTGTGACTCGAGGTCTGCGAACTCCTCGGCACGCTTCTCCATCTCATCTGCGATTCTGAACAGTGCTAGTTGACGCTCGCCCGGAGTGGTCTCACCCCATGTCTCGAATGCGCTCTGCGCTGCCTGGTAGGCGGCGTCGATATCTGCCTCGGAGGAGATTGGTGAGTGTGCGTACACCTCCTCCGTGGCGGGGTCGACAAGCTCAAGGGCATCTTTGCCCTTCGCCTCGACGTAGGAACCATTGACGAAGTTCTTCAGTGTGCGTGTAGTCATGGGGTTACCCTAACGCAGGATGAAGCCGGAGGTCTAGGGGGCATTTCAGTAATAATTTCGTTGAGAAATTACTGAATTGATGAGTTTTCAATTGCATTTTGGTCAAATTGATGCGAAAATCACACTATGCCGAAATCGATGTCGACACGGGCAGTGGCTCTGGATGATTCCTCGAAGGAAATCATCAGCCAGCTCCAGCGCGACGGCCGCAGGTCCTACGCAGAAATCGGCAAGGCAGTGGGACTGAGCGAAGCCGCAGTTCGCCAACGAGTGAGCAAGCTCACAGACGCCGGCATCATGCAGATTGTGGCAGTCACGGACCCCGCCCAACTGGGATTCCATCGCCAAGCGATGATCGGCATCCGGGTCAACGGTGACGCAAGAAAAGTCGCCAACACCCTCAAAGCCATCGATCAGGTCGACTACTTGGTGTTGACCACCGGCCGGTTCGACATCCTCGCCGAAATTGTCTGTGCGGATGACCACGAATTGCGAGAGATTCTGCACGGATCTATCCGCACTATTGACGGCGTGGTGGATACCGAAACCTTTACCTACCTATCACTAGAGAAAGAACACTACGACTGGGGAACACGATGACGATTATCGACAAACTGAAACTCAAGAGAAGCACCAAGCCTGCCAAGCCAAAGACTGCCAAGCGCCCCAAGAAGGCGGAGACGCTGCAAGACAAGGCACGCGATCACCTGTGGATGCACTTCACGCGACAAGGCCCGCTCTCGGGTGGCGCAGATGTCCCTGTCATTGTCAAAGGAAACGGCCACCACATTTGGGATGACAAAGGCAAGCGCTACATCGATGGTCTCGCCGGACTCTTCGTGGTCAATGCCGGTCACGGTCGCGCCCGTCTGGCCGAGGTAGCTCGCCAGCAAGCGGAGGAGCTAGCCTTCTTCCCCCTGTGGTCCTATGCCCACCCCGCCGCAATTGAACTGGCGGACAAGCTGGCCGATTATGCACCGGGTGATTTGAACAAGGTCTTCTTCACTACCGGAGGTGGTGAGGCCGTCGAGAGTGCCTTCAAGCTGGCCAAACAGTATTGGAAGCTCAAGGGCCACCCGATGAAGCACAAAGTCATCTCTCGCTATGTCGCCTACCACGGGACTCCGCAGGGAGCATTGGCCATCACTGGTATTCCCTCTATGAAGGCCATGTTTGAGCCACTCACTCCAGGTGGTTTCCGCGTTCCCAACACCAACTACTACCGCGCCGAGGAAATGGGCTTCCCCGGTGGCACTGAGGAAGAGTTTGGTCTCTGGGCAGCGAATCGCATTGAGGAAATGATCGAGTTCGAGGGCCCCGACACGGTGGCAGCTGTATTCCTCGAGCCTGTGCAAAATTCGGGTGGATGTTTCCCTCCGCCCCCTGGATACTTCCAGCGGGTCCGAGAGATTTGCGACAAGCACAATGTCTTGCTGGTCAGCGACGAGGTTATCTGTGCTTTTGGGCGCATTGGTGAAATGTTCGCCTGCAACGCCTTTGACTATGTCCCCGACATCATTACCTGCGCCAAGGGTATGACCAGTGGGTACTCCCCCATCGGCGCGATGATCACCAGTGACCGTTTGTTTGAGCCCTTCAGCAAAGGCGACACAACGTTCTACCACGGCTACACCTTCGGCGGACACCCGGTGTCAGCAGCAGTAGCGCTCGAAAACCTGAAGATCTTCGAAGAGGAAGGCATCAACGAGCACGTGCGGAAGAACTCTCCGAAGTTCCGCGCAGCGCTCGAGCGCCTGCTCGATATCCCCATTGTGGGAGACGTCCGTGGAGCCGGATACTTCTTCGGTATCGAGCTGGTCAAGGACAAGGTCACTAAGGAAACCTTCTCCGACGAAGAGTCCGAAAAGCTCCTGCGTGGCTTCCTCTCCAAAGCGCTCTTCGAAGCGGGACTGTACTGCCGCGCTGATGACCGAGGGGACCCTGTGATTCAGTTGGCACCACCGCTGACGATTGGACCGGCAGAGTTTGACGAAATCGAGGCCATCCTGCGCGATGTGCTGACACGGGCGTCGAAGCTGATCTAGTTCTCGTGACGGACTACCGACACTTATCGCTCTGGCATGAGGGGCTGAGCGAGGACTTCACACCGAGGCCTGGTCTCAGCTCCGCTGAGCGCGGCTCCCACTGGGATGTCATCATCATGGGCGCTGGGTACACAGGGCTCTGGACAGCACTGTCTCTGGTGGAGCAATCCCCCACCACCCGGGTGCTCATCCTGGAAAAGGAGATTGCCGGGTTTGGGGCATCGGGTCGAAACGGTGGCTGGGTGTCAGCCCTCTTCCCCACCAGCACGAGCGCGCTGATTCATCGCCACGGAGTTCACCCCGCCACCGCGATGCGCCAGGCCATGGTGGATTGTGTTCCTTCGGTGGGCAAGTGGGCATCCAAGCTCGACATCGACTGCGACTTTGTCCAGGGAGGAACCACCTCGTTGGTGAGAGCGGACATCCATCGCCATCGGGCGCACTCAGCCCTCCAGGAGGCATCCATGACTCCTGCGGACTCCATGCAATGGCGAGATTCTGCTGACACTCTCCAGGCCACCCACACCCAAGGCGCCGTGTTTGATCCGGCATGCGCGAGGATTCACCCCGCAAAACTTGTGCGAGGCCTGGCACGTTCTGCCGATGCCGCAGGGATCCGCATCGCCGAGCACACGGCAGTGCTCGATTACCGGCCCGGTGTGGTGACCACGACGAGTGGCGATGTTCAGGGCGACATCATCATCGATGCCATGGAGGGCTATCGCAGTCAATTGCGCCCCACCAAGCGAGCATCACTCCCGCTTTACTCACTGATGATCGCCACGGAGCCACTCCCCGACTCTGTGTTTGACGCGATCGGGTTGCCCCACGGAATGACGTTTTCGGATTTCCGTTCGCTGGTGATTTATGGGCAACGCACCGCCGATAACCGGATTGCTTTCGGCGGTCGAGGGGCGCCGTATCACTGGGGTAGCACCATCTCTCCAGAATTTGACCGGGTGCCCCGTGTGTTTGACGCCCTGGAGACCACCCTGAAGGAGATGTTCCCGCAGATCGGGGATGCTGCCATCACCCACACCTGGGGTGGAGTGTTGGGCGTGCCCAGAGATTGGCACGCCTCAGTCACTCTCGATACCGCAACCGCTATTGGCAGGGCAGGCGGTTATGTCGGCGATGGGGTCGGGTTATCTCACCTGGCCGGACTCACGTTGGCTGATCTGGTGCTCGGCAACAACACCGAGCGAACCACACTGCCCTTCGTCGGACATCGATCTCCCCAGTGGGAACCAGAGCCACTTCGCTACCTCGGAGCTACCGCGGCGATTATCGGTGTAGACCTCGCTGATCGCATCGAAGAGCGCACAGGTCGTCGCTCACTCATCTCACGACTTATCGCGCCGCTGACCGGGCACTAATCTTTCGGCTTGTCCCCCGGCAAGGTAACGTCCGACACGTAGGGCATCCGTGATTTCGCGACGACCACCAAGTCGGTGACCAGTGTGGCGATCACGGACGCAACGATGGTGACAAACAGGACAGTCCGATCAAGCCATGCTTGATCACCGAGCCAGAACACGGCCGCCAAGAACACCACAAACTTCAGCAGCCAGGTTCCGAGCACCGCACTAAAGAATCCGGGCGAGAGGACATCGCCTTTGCCGAGCTTGAATCCCCACATAATGCTCAGTGGCGTCAACCCCAACAGAGCGAACCCGAGGGCCGCCCCAACGAAAGCTCCCAACATGCCGGCAAGGTCTGAGATGAGGGCACCAGCCGTCGCCGCCACAATGGCGATGATTGAGGTGACGACCACCCCGGCGAGGAGAGCTCGTTTGGCGATCTGGGACACGGTCATGATGGGGATCCTTCCTCCACAGCCAGAGGGTCGTTGGGTACTCGGTTATCAGGAGACAAGGTGACGACAGTGGAGCCCACCAAGCCAACGACGATAATGCCCAGCGCGACATACCAGGCCACAAAGAGGAACATGAGAGTTCCAATCGCTAACACCGCGGTCCAGGAGTAGAGAATCAGCACTGCTTGTCGGTGGGAATGACCCATGTCGAGCAAGCGGTGGTGCAGGTGGGCGCGATCAGCGTCAAAAGGCGACATCCCTCGACGCAACCGTCGCCCCACCGCCAGCGAGAAATCCAACAGCGGGACAATCAGCACCGCCAAGGGCAAAATCACCGGCAAGAAGGCGGGCAACAGTTGCGTGGGAGAAATCGCACCAGGATCAATTTGGCCCGTCACCGAAATAGCACTCACCGACATGACCAATCCGACCAAGAGTGCGCCCGAGTCTCCAAGGAACAATTTCGCGGGGTGCCAGTTCAGAGGCAAGAACCCGAGCAGTGACCCTGCCAACAACACCGCGAGGAGTGTGGCGAGACCAAAGTAGGGGGTTCCGCCCTCACCGAGTGAGAGCACCAGGGCGTACAGGAAGAACACAGCGTTGGAAATCAACGCAACTCCCGCTGCCAAGCCATCGAGACCGTCAATAAAGTTGACCGCGTTCATCACCAACACAATCGCGAGGACGGTAAGAACCAGAGACAGGGTTGGCGAGAACAGCGTGATCCCGCCCACAGGGATTGACACAATTTGAACGCCCTGCCAAGCCACTACACCTGCGGCAATGAATTGGCCGGAGAGTTTGGTCAACCAGTCGAGATCGATCAGGTCGTCGACCACTCCCAACGCCACCACAATGAATCCTGAGACCAACACGGCAATGATGGGCCGCGGGTTTTGAAACACCTCCTCAAATTGAGGAAGCTGGCTCGCCACCAGAGTGGCCAGAACCATACCGACATAGACCGCAATTCCGCCAAGCCTCGGTGTGGGTTCCTGGTGAACGTCGCGAGGTCGAATCTCTCGGTGCCAGCCGTAGCGAACACCTAATTGCCAGAGCGCGAGGGCGAGCAAGAAACTCACCGCTACCGCGGTGAGGGCGACCAGCAAGTAATTAATCACTGCTCCCACACTCCGCCCACCACGGCTTGCAGGTCTTCCCAGGGCACAACTCCGTGGCGGAGTACTCGCCAGGGTCCGCCCGATGCGACGCCAGTGGCATCCACGATCGTGCTCCCCGGGTTCCCGGGAGCATCGGCATAGGCATGGCCGACCGGACCCGCATCAATGTAGACACCAAGCGCATCACCAAACTGCTCATACGCTTCTGAGACCGTGACCGATGCCAGTTGACCCGTGAGGTTTGCGCTGGACACCGCGAGGGGGCCCGATTCACGCAGGAGATCGAGGGCGACAGGATGGTTCGGCATACGAATAGCCACAGTCCCCTCAGTATCACCCAAATCCCACTCGACATCGGGGGATGCTTCAAGAATGATGGTCACTCCGCCTGGCCAAAATTCGCCCATTAGAGCAGCAGCTTCTGAAGGAATCTCGCGAGCAAGCGTGGTGGCGTCCTCGGGGGATGCGACCAAGACCGGAGGCGGCATGTGACGACCTCGGCCTTTGTGAGCGAGCAGAGCAGAGACGGCATCAGGAGAAAACGCGTTGCAGGCGATTCCATAGACCGTGTCCGTGGGCATGATGATGCTCTGTCCGAACCTCAGTGCCTCGAGGGCAACAGGACGACCCTCTTCCCACGCACGAGAATCTGCGGAATCGATGATGAGAGCGCCCACAACCCCCAGTGTAGTTCGGGAGGTGGCGGGAAGCCTGGGGCTTAGGCTGGAGGCATCATGCTGTTTATCTTCGATATGGACAACGTCCTTTACGACTATCACTGGCGAAAGCGCATGGAGTCACTGACCGATCTCACCGGATATGACTTCCATGACCTGCGTTCCCGCTGGTGGCACGACGATGGTGAGTGGAAAGCTGAAGCCGGAGACCCCGACACCGGAGATGAATACCTCCGACGGGTCAATGAAGCATTTGGTTCCACCATTCCGCGCCAAACCTGGGTCGATATTCGGAAAGCTGCCATGGATTTTCGCCCCGAAGTAGCGGATTCTGTCTCGTTCGCCGCCCAACACGGCCAGGTCACGCTGCTCACTAACAATGGAATGCTGATTGGTGAGCACCTGCAAGAGGTTGCTCCAGACCTGGTCCCGCTGTTTGGCGAACACATGTTTGCCACCGCGCACTATCGGGCCAGAAAACCTGACCCCACCGTGTTCTCTCGGGTGCTCGAGCGCTATGGCTTCTCCAGCGAAGACACCTTCTTCGTGGATGACCATCCCGACAACATTCGAGGCGCCCAAGAGATTGGCATTACCTCGAAGTGGTTCTCCCCCTCTGACACGGGCGCGAGCGTAAAGGAAGCCATTACCGACTTCGTAGCGGGGCGCTCTTAGGGCCGATAGCCCTGGGTGAAGCGGTCTCTACCCACGAGATCTTTCTCTGTAGAGACGGTGCGAAAACCGTATCCCTCGAACACTTCTCGGACAGCTGCGCCTTGAAGATTCGAGTGCTCCAGCATGAGCACCCCTCCAGGGCGCACCGCACGAAACGCGCCGTCCACAATGACGCGGACGACGTCCAATCCGTCCTCCCCGCCATAGAGAGCAAGGGCTGGGTCAAAAAGTTGCACCTCAGGGTCATTGGGAATCTCTGCGTCTGGGACATAAGGCGGATTGGAGACCACCACGTCCACACTCGAGGTCTCCACTTCGCTCGCCCAGTGGGCAACTGACCCCTGGGTGATCTGAACTTCCGGAGATAAGTCCGCAATGTTTTTTCGCAAATAAGGCATCGCCTCATCGGAGAGCTCCACAGCGTGGACTGTGGCATGAGGAATTGCTCTCGCCAACGCAATAGCGAGAACACCGCTTCCCGAACAGAGGTCCACAATCTGGAGGCCTCGATCACCGATGGCCATGGTCGACGCGCTTTGGATGGCACGCTCCGCCAACGCTTCTGTTTCAGGCCGGGGGACAAAAACACCAGGCCCGACCTGCACCTCAAACGACATGAACCCTGCCACGCCCAGAAGGTGCTGCAGAGGTTCCCGGGCTTCTCGTCGAGTCACGAGAGCGTCGAGCTCTGCGAGCTGGGCCGGCTCTAACTCCAGACCTTGATGGATTTTGGCGAGAAGCTCACCACGACCAAGCCCGGTGACGTGGGCGAGGAGAAACTCCGCATCAACTGAGGGTGAGGGAACACCGGCTCGAGCGAGACGAGTGCTGATATCTGCGAGCAGGCCCGCAAGACTCATGCAGTATCGCCTAGAGCCGAGAGCCGTTCTGCCTCATCGGCTTCGATACACGACGTGATGACAGGACCAAGCGCACCATTCATGACCTGGTCAAGGTTGTAGGCCTTGTATCCGGTGCGGTGATCGGCGATACGGTTCTCGGGAAAGTTGTACGTCCGGATGCGCTCCGAGCGATCCATGCCGCGAATCTGGCTCTTGCGCGCATCAGAGGCAGCTGCCGCGATCTCTTCCTGCTGACGGGCTAACAAACGTGCACGAAGAACACGCATACCGGCTTCCCGGTTCTGGATTTGGCTTTTCTCGTTCTGCATCGACACCACAATCCCAGTGGGGAGGTGGGTAATGCGCACAGCAGAGTCCGTGGTGTTCACGGATTGTCCGCCAGGACCACTGGAGCGAAAGACATCGATCTTCAGATCGTTGGGGTTCACATCAATTTCTTCAGGCTCATCCACTTCGGGGAACACCAACACACCCGTCGTGGAGGTGTGAATACGCCCCTGAGACTCAGTGACCGGGACCCGCTGCACTCTGTGCACGCCGCCCTCATACTTCATGCTCGCCCAGACACCCTCAGCAGGGTCCGTGGCGGAGGACTTGATAGCGACCTGGACGTTCTTGAAACCACCCATGTCACTCTCGGTCTTATCCAGAACCTCGGTCTTCCACCCCCTGGACTCGGCGTAGTGCAAATACATGCGGAGTAGGTCAGCGGCAAAAAGGGCAGATTCTTCGCCTCCTTCACCACCCTTGATTTCCATGATCACATCGCGACCATCATCAGGGTCTCGGGGGATGAGGAGAGAGCGAAGGCTCTCTGTTGCTTCGACCAGCGCCTCTTCCAGGGCGGGCACTTCGGCAGCGAGAGACTCATCCTCGCTCGCGAACTCCTTCGCGGCGGCAAGATCGTCGGTCAGTGACGTCATCTTCTCGTGAGCGGCAATGATTTTAGAGAGCTCCGCAAAACGACGATTCAGTTTCTTCGAGAGGCCTGCATCGGCGTGGACTGCGGGGTCACCGAGCTTCTCTTGAAGCTCGGCATACTCCGCAATCAACGCGTCAACAGACTCAAACACTGGGTGTGATGCCTTCTCTAGAACTTCTTGGGCATAGCGACCAAGAACTCAACGTTCGAGGCAGAGGACTTCATGCCCTCCAGGACGCTGGTCAAACCGGCCAGAGAGTCCATGGCTCCCACACCCTGACGAATATCCGCGATGGCGCGAACTTCGTCAGCGGAGAGCAGCTGGTCATCCTTGCGGGTACCCGAGTGACGAATATCCACGGCAGGGAAGAGCCTGGATGCTGCTGCGTCCTGACTCAAACGCAACTCCATGGTCGCAGTCCCGGCGATTTCGCTGGCGACAACGTCATCCATGCTCATACCGGTCTCAAGCGCCAGGGTGCCGATGATGGTCAGCGAACCACCAGCCTCAACATTGCGTGCAGCTCCGAAGAGTTTCTTGATGGGGTAGACCCAGGCAGACTCAGAACCTCCGCGACTGGTTCCCCCAATGCTCTGCTGGTAGGCACGAGCGAGGCGGGTCAGCGAATCCAGGAAGACCACGACGTCGTGACCAAGCTCCACCAAACGCTTCGCGCGCTCAATAGCCAGTTCGGCGATCGTGGTGTGGTCATCAGCTGAGCGATCAAAAGTGGAGGTAATGACCTCACCCTTGGCGCCGCGCTGCATCTCCGTAATGGCTTCTGGCTGCTCATCTACGAGGACCACCATGAGGTGAGCATCGGGAGCGTTCTGAGCGACTGCTGCCGCCATCGACGCCACCATGTGTGATTTGCCAGACCCTGCGGGTCCCACAATCACACCGCGCTGGCCTTTGCCGACGGGGGTGAACACATCAGCCATGCGGCCTGCGAGCTCATCTTTGGTGGTTTCCATGCGGACTCGCTCCGTCGGGTACACAGCGGTCAACGCCTGGAAATCCACTCGGTTAGCGGCCTCATCCACGGTCTGGCCGTTGATGGTGTCAACACTCACTAGGGCGTTGTACTTCTGACGCCCCTGGTTCTCACCCTCGCGAGGCTGACGAATCGCGCCGATCACGGCGTCACCCTTGCGGAGGTTGTACTTCTTCACCTGACCGAGGGACACATAAACGTCAGTGGGTCCGGGAAGGTAACCCTGAGTGCGCACGAAGGCGTAGTTGTCGAGAACATCAAGGATTCCACCGATCGGAATCAAGACGTCATCGTCAGAAATTTCTGGTTCACCGTCGTCGCTGAAGCCACCACGGCCCCCACCACGGCGTCGGTCCCGTCCGCGACCGCGGCCACGACCACGACCATAGCCACCGCCGTCGCCATTGTCCTCAGAACCCTCCGAGTCATCGGAAGAGTCAGAAGACTCAGACTCAGCGGCGTTCGATTCGCTCTTATCCGCTGCCGGACGGCGGCGGCGGGGACGCTCACTGGCGGGCTTCTCCGCACTGCTGTCGGAGTCATCACTCTTGGTGGATGGTTTGCTCTCCGAAACCTGGTCTGCGCCCTTTTCGGGAAGGTCTGTGGAGACCACTCGACGGGGGGCACGCTTGCGAGGGCTGGAAGCGGGTGCTTCGCTCACCTCAGGGGTTGATTCTTGATTCTCTGAATCCACGTTTTCTCCTTGTTAATACGCCGCGATCGCGGCATTAGATTTGCCTGCATCTACTTGACGCTGTGCGGTCCGATGGAGCATGGCTCCCTCTGTCACGATGGACCCTCACGCCGTTGAACGAACGTGGCGTTGTAGTGATGAGGCGATCCGGAGCGCTAACTGGGGTCAGTCGGCGAGCGCCGGAACTTCCTCCACTGTAGCACCTCGCTCATCGACGGTCAGCATGTGGGTAGTCCACGTACCACCTGGATGAGCCTCCACGACCTGGGCAATGTCGAGTCGCTGACCCGGGTCAGGACACAAAATGAGGACCGAGGGACCGGCGCCGGACACCACCGCGGCGTAGCCTTTCGCGCGCAGAGTCTGCAACAAAGCGTCCGTGTCTTTCATGGCACTCGCCCGATAGTTCTGGTGAAGTCGATCCTCGGTGGCTTCGAAGAGCAGCTCCGGACTCTGGATGAGAGCAGCAATCAGGAGGGCTGAGCGCGAAAGGTTGAAGATGGCGTCCTTGTGGGGAACCGTTTCTGGCTGAAGACTCCGTGCCAGCTGGGTGGACATGCTCGAGTCTTCGGGAACGGCAACCACTAGGGATACTCCGCGATGCACGCTGAGCTTCTTGTGTTTGGGTCCCTCATCGGTCATCCACGCAATCGTGAGACCGCCAAACAGCGAGGGAGCGATGTTGTCGGGGTGGCCTTCCATGTCGGTAGCCAAGGAGAGGAGCTCTGATGCACTGAAGTCGGCGATGCCCTCGAGTAAACCTTTGGCTGCCATCACACCCGAAACGATGGCGGCTCCAGAGGACCCCAATCCTCGGCCATGCGGGATGACGTTGTGAGCTTCGAGGTGAATACCCGGCATCGGAATTTTCTTCGAGGCAAAAGCGTGGGCCATGGAGCGCGCGATGAGGTTGGTCTCATCGGTGGGGACTTCGCCCTCGCCAACTCCGTGAACATCGACCCGGACACCGGGGGCGTCCACCACGGTCGCTGTCAGTCGATCTTGGATGGTCAGCGCCATTCCGAGCGTGTCAAAACCCGGACCCAAGTTGGCGGTCGTAGCGGGAACTTCGACCACAACTCTGCGACCTACGGAAGGAGACTTGCTCATGCGCCTGCCTTCAATCCCAAAACCTCGGCAATCTGGGCGACATCGACGGGAACCTTGGTGGGTTCAGCATCAGAGCCATCAGCGTTCTTGAGTGCCCATTGTGGATCTTTCAGACCGTGACCCGTCACCGTCAGGACGGCCGTGGCACCTTTCTCGAGGACCCCAGCTTCCGCACGCTCCATCAGACCGGCAACGCTGATCGCTGAGGAGGGCTCCACGAACACACCCACCTCTTTGGCCAATAGCTTGTGGGCGGCAAGAATGCCCTGGTCGTCAATTGCTCCGAAATAACCGTTGCTGTCTTCTCGTGCGGCGAGCGCTAGATCCCAGGACGCAGGGTTACCAATCCGGATTGCAGTCGCAATGGTGTCCGGGTTCTTAACGCGCTCACCGGTGATGAAGGGAGCAGAACCGGCGGCTTGGAATCCAAACATGCGAGGAATGCCAGACGTGCGACCGCGCTTGGCTTCCTCTCGATAGCCACGGTGATACGCCGTGTAATTTCCAGCGTTACCGACAGGCAAGAAGTGATACTCCGGGGCGCGACCCAACACATCGATGACCTCAAAGGACGCGGTCTTTTGACCCTCGATACGGTCGTTGTTCACCGAGTTCACCAGGTGAACCGGGTAGTTCTCTGCCAGATCGCGGGCGATATCGAGGCAGTCGTCAAAGTTTCCTGCCACCTGCAACACGTGAGCGTTGTGGATAACGGCTTGGCTGAGCTTGCCCATCGAGATCTTGCCATCGGGCACGAGGACTGCCGCGGTCATGCCGCCATAGGCGGCATAAGCGGCAGCGGAGGCCGAAGTGTTTCCCGTTGACGCACAGATGACAGCTTTCGCACCGTGCTCTTTGGCTTTGGAGACGGCCATCGTCATACCACGGTCTTTAAATGACCCGGTGGGGTTCATTCCCTCAAACTTGATGAAGACACGAAGTCCCGTCATCTCCGAGAGACGGTGCGCCTCAATCAGCGGCGTGCCGCCCTCTCCCAAAGAGACCACAGGAGTGCTCTTGCTGACATCGAGGCGGTCGGCGTATTCATGGATGACGCCGCGCCACTGCCGGGAACCCCTGCGGTGCTTGAGCCCCTCGGGTCGGTTGAAACCGAACAACGCCATCTGACCTATCCCTCTACTCGCAACACACTGGACACGCTCAACACCACCGGGTTCTGCGCAAGTGCAGCGATGGTGGCCTGCGTGCGCTCTTCGGACGCAAGATGTGTCTGGATGACAAGCGTAGCGGTCTGGTCTCCCGCATCCTGGCTGGTCGAGGCGCTCTGGTGGAGTGTTTCCACCGAGACCTGGTGCTCACTAAACACTCCCGCAATTGCGGCGAGAACACCGGGCTGGTCGGTCACGACGAGGGTGATCTGAAGCCTGCTCTCCACGTGTGACAAAGGAATACTGGGGAGGTCAGCGTGGGTGCTCTCCCCCACACCCGGACCGCCGACCACGTGCCGACGTGCCGCGGACACGATGTCGCCGAGCACTGCGGACGCAGTTTCGGGGCCACCAGCACCGGCGCCGTAGAACATCAGGGGGCCGGCAGCTTCAGCCTCCACGTAGACCGCGTTGTTGGCTCCGCGAGCAGCTGCCAAGGGGTGGGTGCGCGGAATCAGGGTGGGGTGCACGCGAGTGCTCACACCCTCGTGGCCGGTGTGTGCATCAACCCTTCGCTCACAAATAGCCAGCAGTTTGATGACGTGACCGGAGCGCTTCGCAGCTTCAATCTGAGCGGCGCTCACCCCGGTAATGCCCTCACGGTAGACGTCGCCCAGCGGCACCGCGGTGTGGAAAGCAAGAGAAGACAGGATGGAGGCTTTTTGTGCGGCATCAAACCCTTCGATGTCCGCAGTAGGGTCAGCTTCGGCGTAACCCAGCTCAGTGGCCGCCGCAAGCGCTTCGTCGAAACCGAGGCCCAGGGTGTCCATCTCATCGAGGATGTAGTTGGTCGTGCCGTTCACGATGCCCATGATTTTGGTGACGTGGTCACCCGCGAGGGAATCGCGCAGTGGACGAATAATCGGGATGGCTGCTGCCACTGCCGCCTCGTAATACAACTGTGCGCCTACTTTGGCCGCGGCATCAAAAAGCTCGGGGCCGTGCTCGGCCAGGAGCGCCTTGTTCGCGGTAATGACATCCGCACCGGAGGTGAGGGCTTCCAAAATGAGGGTTCGCGCGGGCTCGAGGCCGCCCATCAGTTCCACCACAATGTCTGCTCCCACAATGAGGGAGTGTGGATCCGTGGTCAGAAGCTCTTTCGGCAGTGATACTGAACGCTTTGCCGAGAGGTCACGAACGGCGACACCGATGAGCTCCAGGCCAGCACCGGAGCGCGAACCGAGCTCGTCAGCATTCTCCAGCAGCCTGTGGGCTACCTGAGCCCCCACCGTTCCGCCACCGAGGACGGCAACCCGAAGCTTCCTATAGTTCTCGCGCATTGTCTTATCCCTGACCTCTCGAGAGTCCCTGATCCCTAGCCAATACGTCATCGAGGGTCTCGCCCGCCACCATCAGGGTAGAGGAGCCACCCGAGACGGCGACAACCGGTGGGCGCCCGACCACGTTGTAATTGCTGGAGAGCGAATAGCAATACGCGCCAGTGGCAGCCACGGCGAGCACATCACCCGGCGCCACATCGCCGGGCAGATACTCAGCGTTCACGACAATGTCGCCGCTCTCACAGTGCTTACCCACCACCCGCACCAGTGCGGGTGGCTCGCCGGATGCCCGGGAGGCGATCCGAGCGCTGTAGTTAGCGCCGTAAAGTGCCGGCCTCGCGTTATCGCTCATGCCGCCATCGACACTCACATAGAGCCTGGTCGCCACCTGATCACCCTCGTGAACGGTGACCGGCTTGGTCACACCGACCGTGTAAAGGGTTACTCCGGCGGGCCCGGAAATCACTCGACCTGGCTCAAATGCAAGGTTCGGGATGGGGAGTCCTTGAGCGGTGCAGAGGTTGGCAACGTGGTCAACGATGGTGTCTATCAGGTGCGACACCGCCATCGGCTCGTCGGCCTCGGTGTAGGCAATGCCGAAACCGCCTCCCAGGTTGAGGGTGAAGGCCTCGCCCTCTCGTCGAACCTGCTGGTAAACCTCCACCATCCGGGTGGCCGCTTCGAGGAATCCCTCGGTGCGAAAGATTTGCGACCCAATGTGGGAGTGCAGACCCACGAAGTCGAGGTGCGAGGAGTCTCTAATGACCGACACCAGAGCGATCGCCTCCTCGGGAGACAACCCAAACTTTTGATCTTCTCGTGCAGTCGCCAAATAGTCGTGGGTATCCGCGTGAACACCCGTGTTCACTCGGATCATGACCTTTTGCCGCGTGTCCATGGACGAGGCAATCGCTTGAATACGAGTTGCCTCGATGGGCGCATCAATCACAATGGTCGCCACCCCCGCACTCATGGCTTGGGCGATTTCATCCTCGGATTTGTTGTTTCCCTGAAACTCGAGGTGGTCGGGGTTGGCGCCGCCGGCAAGCGCAATCGCCATCTCTCCGGCGCTCGCCACATCAAACCCGAGTCCAGCGTCCTCAATCCAGGACACCACATGTCCAGAGATAAAGGATTTGGATGCGTAATAGACACTGCCGGTGATGCCATGCCGCGCGCACGCAGAACTTACGGCCTCTTGGACACTCTGTGCACGAGAGATGAGGTCGTCCTGGTCAAAGACATAGAGCGGGGAACCATAGTGCTCGATAAGTTCTGTGACGGGCACTCCCCCGAGCTCGAGCACCCCGGTGTCATCCCGGCGCATGCTGGCAGGCCAAATCCCCGAATGCAGGGCATTCGCATCACCAGGGGCTGGAAGCCACCCTGGAGCTAGGGGATTAGACACAACACTCACCTCACGAGTCGCAGTCTTGGTGTGAGGCGAGCGAACCCGGATTGGTCCCTGAAGCCTCCCCCAGGATAGCGAATCGCCAGTGAGGGCAATAGCTACATACGCTCAGGTGCACTCACACCGAGCAGGA
Organism: uncultured Microbacteriaceae bacterium; assembly: GCA_964350865.1. GTDB lineage: Bacteria > Actinomycetota > Actinomycetes > Actinomycetales > Microbacteriaceae > Pontimonas. Next base: position 23,317 of record CAYGLJ010000001.1, on the reverse strand, counting down.
ACAAACCATTGCGTAGCACCTGACCGGTGGCGTCGTTGAGCCACAACCTGGTTCCGTGCACACTGTCGATGGGGTCATCTCCCTGCGGCGTGACGCGACAGGCGTCATACCAGCGGTGATAGACCGCGGCGACCTCTTCGAGATATCGGGCGACCCGGTGGGGCTCGCGCAGCTCTGCTGCTTGAGCAACAACCCGGGGAAAATCTCCCAGCGAGGCGATCAGGGTCGACTCGGTGTCGTGGGTGAGGGTTCCCGGCTCAAACGTCTCCGCTGTGACACCGGCAGCCGCCGCGTTCCTCGCGACCTGGTGGGTGCGGGCGTGGGCGTATTGGACATAGAACACGGGGTTGTCATTGCTGCGCTTGGTGAGAATGTCAGAGTCCAGGGTGAGCGGGGAATCTGCCGGGTAGCGCGCTAGCGAGTAGCGAAGCGCATCTGTTCCCAACCAGGCTTGGAGATCATCGAGTTCCACAATGTTGCCCGCGCGCTTAGAGAGCTTTGCCCCGTTGATGCTCACCAATTGGCCAATCAGGATCTCCACATTCACCTCGGGGTCATCCCCAGCAGCACCGGCAAGCGCTTTCAGGCGGTGGATGTAGCCGTGGTGATCAGCACCGAGGAGGTAGATCTTCTTCCAAAAACCGCGGTCTGATTTGGAGAGGTAGTAGGCGGCATCCGCAGCGAAGTAGGTATACGCACCGTTGGCACGACGAATAACCCGATCTTTGTCATCGCCAAAATCGGTGGTGCGGACCCAGGTGGCACCCTCTTCGTCAAATACGTGACCGCCAGCGCGCAAACGCTCTACCGAGTTATCGATCAGGCTGTGACCCGCGTCGTCTGGTGCGTGCAGAGTGCGCTCTGAGAACCAGACATCAAAGTGAACGTTGAACCGAGCGAGAGATTCCTGGATGTCTCCCAGTTGAAGTTCATAAGCCTGGTCACGGGCAGTCTCGGTGCGAGTGGGTTCGGGAAGTGTTAGCAAGTCGGGGACCCGCTCAAGAACCCTCCTTGCTAAGTCTTGGATGTATTCCCCCTGATAGCCATCCTCGGGGGGATTCGACCCCTCTGCGGCTGCGATGACGGAGAGCCCAAACTTGTCCATTTGGACACCTTGGTCGTTGATGTAGAACTCGGACGTCACACTCGCACCCGCTGCCCGCAGTACCCGCACGAGAGAGTCACCCAATGCTGCCCAGCGGGTGTGGCCAATGTGAAGTGGTCCGGTGGGATTCGCCGAGACATACTCCACATTGATGACCTGACCGGCAAGCTCTGTGCCCTGCCCGTAGGACTCCCCCGCCTCCACGATGGTTTTCACCAGTTCACCAGCGCTACCGGCATCCAGCGTGATGTTGATAAAGCCTGGGCCTGCGACCTCTGCGGACTGGATTCCCTCGTGGGTCAACAACTCCGTGGCGATGGCGGTAGCGAGGTCTCGGGGATTGGAGCCTGCGACCTTGGCCAGTTTCAATGCAATCGAGGTCGCCCAATCGCCGTGGTCCCTGTTTTTGGGGCGCTCAAGTGCGATGTCATCGTCGGAGAGCTCTGGAGCCTGGCCAAGATGGCGACTGGCGCTCTCTCGAATGAGGGCGGCTAAAGCTCGGGGGTCCACAACGCCCCATCCTAGTAGCGGGGGCTCTCCAGAGCCCGTCGAGGTTGTACCCTGGTGGATGCCCCACCGAGCCCCCATAGCTCAGGGGATAGAGCGTCTGCCTCCGGAGCAGAAGGCCGTAGGTTCGAATCCTACTGGGGGCACATTTACCCGTCAGTGGTCCCATCGGGAGACTCGTGGACTTCCAAGAACTCAAACAGTTCCACATCATCCACGCCGGGGAACAAGCCCCCTCGAAGCGGCGAGAGCACGTGGGCGTGCAGGCGAGCACTCGTCCACGCTTTGCCCGCCCATTTCTCGCGCAAAGCGGGAACGGGGCGGCGACAACACTCTGTGTCCGGGCACTTGGAGACTTTCCGCTCGGTGGTGTCTCGACCGCGGAACCACTTCGCATCCTCAAACTTCACCCCGACGGTGATGGAGAACTCATCTGCCGTGGAGGTTCCAATCTGAGTGGACTCCCAAAAGGTGCCCTCAGGGGTGTCGGTGTATTGGTAATACTCCGTGGTGCGATTGGTCCGAACAAACGCCTCCCGGGCGCTCCAGTGCCGACAGACAATCTGGCCTTCAGTGGATCCGGTGACGTCCTCCGGGAGCGCTAAGCCGTCATTCTCATACGCCTTGTACACGACACCGTCATCACCCACCCGCAGAAAGTGCAGCGGCAGGCCCAAGTGCTCGGTCGCTAAGTTCATGAACCGAAGACCGGCTGCCTCGTGGGTAACACCAAACGCATCCCGGAAATCCTCGACCGCGAGATTCTTGGACTTTTTCGAGGCGTGGAGGAACTCGAGCGCCTGGGTTTTCGGCATCAGGCAGGCTGCCGCGAAATAGTTGATATCCAGTCGCTGTTGCAGGAACTCTTCATAGGTTTTCGGAACAGGGTGCGAAAGCACCTGGTGGGCGATGGCCTGCAGAGCCAGGGAGCGAAGACCGTGCCCGCCGGGAATGGACGCTGGCGGGAGATAAATCCGACCGTTCTCCAGGTCCGTGACGCTTCTCGCACTTCGGGGAAGATCTCCCACGTGGACAATTTCAAGGCCAAGCTTCCCCGCCATCATCGCGACCTCGCGGTGCGTCAGCGCACCGCTCGAGGTGTGCCCCACCGAGCGGACGAGATCCTCGGCGAGCTCTTCCAGGTCACCGCGGTAGTTGTTCAGCTCTCGCATGTGGTGGCGAAGCTCGGTGTTCGCGCGACGCGCTTCTTCAGGGGTTGCGAGAGCTAACTTTTCTCGTCGAACGAGCTCGTGATACAGCCCCACCATGACCTGCAAGTGCTCATCAGAGACCGACTTTGACACGCGAAGCGGAGGAAGACCCAGTGAGGAAACCAGCGGACTTGCCGCAGCACTCGCCCACTCTCGCTCGAGACGTGCTCGCTCGTTGGGCGGAGTTTCATCCAAGAGCTCTGAGACCTCAACTCCCAGAGCGCTTGCCAAGGAGGAGAGCAACCCGATCTTGGCTTCTCGCTTCCCCGTTTCCACCAGAGATAACTGACTGGCGGTGACACCGACCTGAACCGAAAGCTCCTCCAAGGTCAGACCTGCTTGCTGCCGTGCATGCCGGACTCGTTGCCCGAGCGCCAAGATTTCCACCATTCTCTGACAATAACGCAAAAAGAGTGTTTTTTGACAAGCAATTTGGTCAAACACACCCCTTGGTCTTGACAAAACTGGTGTGAGACCACCACCGAGGAGCGATTATGTCTATGACTCTTAATCAGCGAAGCAGCGAAACCCCCACCACCGGCTCTCACCGTCCGATCGACGTTCAGGAGTGGGTCAATGAAGCCACTGCCCTGCTAGAACCCCACAGCGTTGTGTGGTGTGACGGATCTCCCGAAGAAGCCCAACACCTCATTGACGTGATGGTCGCTCAAGGAACCCTCACCCGACTCAACGATGATGTGCGCCCGGGAAGCTACCTCGCTCGCAGTGAACCCACCGACGTGGCCCGAGTCGAGTCACGCACCTTTATTTGCTCCCATGACCCCAATGACGCTGGCCCCACCAACAACTGGGAAGACCCCAGCACGATGCGCGAGACCCTGCGGGACCTCAGCCGCGGCGCAATGCGCGGTCGCACCCTCTATGTCGTCCCCTTCTCCATGGGCCCCCTGGACTCTCCGATGGCGAGACTCGGTGTTCAAATCACCGACTCACCCTACGTAGTCCTGAGCTTGCACATGATGGTGCGAGTCCGATCCGATGTGCTGGGCGCCATCTCGGAGGGCGCCTCGTGGGTGAAGTGCCTCCACACGGTGGGGTCCCCGCTTGCCGAGGGTGAAGCCGACACAGCCTGGCCGTGTCATGAGAACAAATACATTTCCCATTTCCCCGAGACCAAAGAAATCTGGTCGTTCGGGTCTGCCTACGGCGGGAATGCGTTACTCCCGAAGAAAGCATTTGCTCTGCGCATCGCCTCCGTGCTGGCCCGTGAGGAAGGCTGGATGGCCGAGCACATGTTGCTCGTGAAGATCACGAACCCCGAGGGCAAGTCTTACACCGTGGTCGCAGCGTTCCCCAGCGCCTGTGGCAAAACCAACTTCGCGATGATGCAGCCAAGCCTCCCCGGCTGGACAGTCGAGACACTCGGCGATGACATCGCCTGGCTGGCGCCAGGATCCGATGGGCGCCTTCGCGCCATCAATCCTGAGGCTGGGTTCTTTGGTGTTGCACCAGGAACGAGTGCAAGCACGAACCCGGTCGCGATGGACATGCTCTCCTCCAACACCGTGTTCACCAATGTCGCCCTTACCCCGGAAGGTGACGTCTGGTGGGAGGGAATGTCGAAAGAGGTCCCCGAAGGTCTCACCGATTGGCGGGGAGAGCTCTTTGACCCAATGTCTGGATCCCCTGCCGCTCACCCGAACGCACGGTTCACGGTGAAGCTTGGGGCGTGTGGAAGTCTTGCCTCTGAATGGGATGACCCCGAGGGTGTCCCGGTCGACGCCATCATCTTTGGCGGACGACGCTCAACCACGATGCCTTTGGTGGTCGAGGCCAGAGATTGGAAACATGGGGTGTTTCTCGGAGCAACTATGGCGTCGGAGAAAACCGCGGCCGCCGAAGGGACTCTCGGCGAAGTGCGCCGAGACCCCTTCGCGATGCTCCCGTTTTGCGGCTACAACATGGGCGACTACATGCAGAACTGGCTCGACATGGGCGATCGGTTGCGCGGTGTTGGTCGGATGCCTCGCATCTTCCACGTGAATTGGTTCCAGAAAGACTCTGATGGTCACTTCATCTGGCCAGGGTTCGGGGAAAACTCTCGCGTCGTTGAGTGGATTGTGAACAGACTCGAGGGCGCCGTGGCGGCGAAGGAATCCCCCATTGGATGGTTGCCGAAGTCCCTCAACACCGAGGGTCTCGAGCTCACCGAGGAGGCACTCGAGACGCTACTCAGCGTTGACCCTGCCCTCATTCGTGCTGACCTCGATGACGCGGAAGAGTTCTTGGGTCGTTTCGGGGACCGATTGCCCGAGCAAATTGTGCACGAACTCGACGCCACCCGGGAGCGTCTCTCGTCGTGAATCGTTAGAGTTCCAACATGACCACAGAACCCACGAGGGTCACCCTCGAGCGCAAAGATCACGTCCTCTTTATCGGCCTCAATCGCCCTGATAAACGAAACGCCGCTGACCTGGCCATGCTTGCTGAGCTCGCTCTCGCCTATGGCGAGTTAGATCGAGATCCAAGCCTGCGAGTCGGCGTTATCTTTGCCCACGGTGATCACTTCACCGCCGGATTAGACCTCGCTGATGTGGGACCAGCGATGGCATCAACGGGTGCCCTGCCTATCCCCGAAGGCGGTATCGACCCCTGGGGCATCTCGACAGCACAGGTACGAAAGCCCGTGGTGATGGCCATCCAGGGAATCTGTTTCACCCTCGGCGTGGAGTTGGCCCTTGCCAGCGATGTCATTGTCGCCTCGAAGGACGCGCAGTTTGCTCAGCTCGAGGTGGCCAGAGGAATCCTTCCCTTCGGAGGAGGGACAACCCGGATGCCCCGCATTGCCGGGTGGAGCAACGCTATGCGCCTGCTCCTCACTGCGGACACCGTGAGTGCGCAGGAGGCGCACCACATGGGCATTGTGACCCAGGTGGTGGAGAGTGCGCCTCTGGAGACTGCGACGGAAGTCGCCCTCCGGATTGCTGCCCAAGCACCACTCGCGGTTCAAGCGACGTTGGCGTCAGCGCGGGCTGGTCTGGTCGATGCTCATGCTGAGCACCAGAAGCTTCCTAGTCGCTTGGGAGCACTGATGGGAACCAAGGATGTGCAACGCGGAATGGAAGCGTTCATGACCAAAAAGCCCGCGGTTTTTGAGGGTGACTAAGTAATTCCCAGCCCGTAGGCTGGGGATACCAACGAAAGGGTCCCGTGGACCGAACCGCAATCATTACCGGCGCTAGTGGTGGAATCGGCGCTGAAGTCGCCCGTGAACTCTCGAGACGGTCCTGGCGGGTGGCTGTTGTGGGGCGAAACCCCGAGCGCACTCGGGAAATTGCTCGGATGATGGACGGCATCCCGTTTGTGTGCGACTTTGATGACCTTGATGCCGTGCGGGAACTCGGGGACACGCTCAGCAAACGCTTTGATCGCATCGATGCTCTGGTGAATAACGCCGGAGGCATCGTGGCCACCAAGCAGCGCAGTTCCGAGGGTCATGAGCTGACACTGCAGCGCAACGTGCTGGGCTCTGTCGTCTTGACGGAGCGTCTCGTTCCGAAACTTGTGAACACCAGGGGCCGGGTCATTCACACCACGTCGATGGTGGCGCGGTTCGGACGCATCGATCTCGACGACCTGGGGTTTGATCAGCGCCGCTACGGAGCTGGCTGGTGGCCCTACGCTTCCGCAAAGCTCGGCGTGATTCTCTACGCTCGCTCGCTCGCAATGCGAACCGGGCTGGAGAGCTACCCGGTCCACCCGGGCTACGTTCGATCTGGGTTTGGAGCTGAATCGCGCAGCGGAAAGCTGATCCTCGCGTTGACCGGCTGGATGCAGATTTCTGCCGAGGCAGGAGCGGCACCGCTGGTGCATTTGGTCGACACTCCGGAGCTTGGTGTGGCTAATGGAACCTATTTTGATGGCTTGACACCTGAAGGACCTACCCATCCCGCTGCCGGGGATACCGAGTTGATTGAGGCATACTGGCGAAAGATAGCTTCGCTAGTCGATGTGCCAGTGGAGCACTACCACGGAACGTAATCGAGGAGTAGGAATGTCCCCCAGGGCTCGAGTGTTTGCCCCGTTTGCCCTAGCTAGCGCTGTTGTTCTGGGGCTCTCGGGTTGCTCTGTCCTCGAAGACTGGGGTGTCCTCAACTCTGCGGAGAACACTGCCGAGGATTCCGCAACGACTGACGACGCCTCCACAGAGGCATCCGACACCACCCCCGATGCCACCGGCGAGGAGGCAGAGACGGAGGTCGTTGACGAGGGTCTGAGCGTCCCCACCTGCGACACGATGTATTCCCCAGAGCTCACGGCCACGCTTTTGGAAGAGCTTCGCACCAATGTCGGGGACACCAGCGAGGGTGACTTTGGCTATGGCACCACCAACCAAGAGTTGATCCCGCTACTGAAGAACGTGCGCACCGACTTGCGGATTTCTTGCACCTGGTATCTGCCCGCTAGTGAGAGCGTCTCGGTCACCAGCGTCGCGATTATCAGCGGCGATGTGCTGAGAGACGTGACAGGAGTTCTTCGAGCCGCCGGTGCGGGAAGCGCTGACGCCGGGGGCGGCACGCTCTACACCTTCGATTCGACCACTTCGGATGAGTCACCGGACTACATCGCCACCGAAGCGCACTTCCTCGTGGACATTCCCTGCCCCGCCTCACTGGCAGAAGATTCTTGTGGCGCCTGGGTGACCAGTAACTATGCCTTTGGGAAAGCCCAGCCACTGACCCTCGATGCCGCGAGAACTCTGGGCGTCTACAGCAACTAGAAGCCAGGTGGCTGTGCGCTCGAGGCAAACTCGAGCGCTTCTTCTAACTGGTGGCCCAGCTGCAGCAGAGTCGCATCGCCACCAGGCCTGCCGATGAACTGCACGCCCACCGGGAGCCCCTCGGGGTTCAGCATCACGGGGAGAGCGAGAGCTGGCAACCCTGCCACATTGACAAAGCTCGAATACGGCGTCACCTGCACTTGTTGGGAGAAGTTCCGTTCAGGGTCTTCGCTGTCATAGAACCCGATCTGTGGTGGCGCGGTGGCAAGCCCCGGGGTGAGGACCACGTCGACCTCGGAGAACGAGCGGATGGTGTGCTCCTCGAACGCGGAGAGCTCCCGGAGGGCAGCGGCCAACACTGCGGCGCTCAGCGCATCACCCTCCTCGACGAGGTAGGCGGTCAAGGGCTCGAGTAGCTGGCGCTGGTCGGGGGTGAGATCCAGGCCCACAGCAGAGGCTTTCCAGATGGTGGTGAACGCTTCGGGGTAACCGGCTTTCGGACTCCAATCCAGATCTACCACGGTATGACCATGCTCCTCTAGGAGTGATCGGACCCGGGTGTGGGCGGCACGAGCGCTGGGGTCAAGAGGTGTGTCCACGAAGTCCTCCCACGGGTGTCGGAGCGTGACTCCGATCCGCAGATGACCAGGGGGTGCTGCGAATGCATCGCTAAAGCTGGTCGGCTGGTCCCCCGGAGAGGTGGCGCGGTGAGTGATTCCCGATCCTCGCAGAGCATCGAGAAGCAGTGCTGCGTCCCCCACGCTTGTTGCGAGGGGGCCAGGAACGACGAGTCCTGCCAGGTAGTCAAAACCAGTCCCTCCCGGTATCAGACCCCGGGAGGGTTTGAGGCCCACCAGCCCGCATGCCCAGGCCGGTATACGAACACTGCCTCCGCCATCGCTGCCAGGAGCCAGCGGCACGAGGCGCCCCGCTACGGCAGAGGCAGCACCACCGCTCGAGCCACCAGAGCCGTGGTCGAGCGAATAAGGGTTAGCGGTGGGCGGAAACACGAGGGATTCGGTATACGAGGAGAGCCCGAACTCACAGACCGCCGATTTTCCAACGCTGATTCCCCCGGCGGCGTCCATCGCCATAGCCATCGGGTCAGATTGGGTGGGCAGCGGCGACCCCGCCCTCACGCGGGACCCTGATCCGGTGGGAACTCCTGCGCGGTTCGTCAAGTCTTTGTCCGCAAAAGGTAAACCCCAGAGAATTCCAGGTTCGCGCTCGCCTCTATCCATGGCTTCAGCGTGCTCGAGAGCACGCTCGGCTGTGATGGTCACCAGTGCATTCAAAGTCGGGTTGTGAGCATCGATACGTGCCAGGAAATGCTCCACCACCTCAGTGGCGGACAGCTCGCCTGAGCGGCGCCTGGAGACCAGCTCACGGGCAGAAAATTCGTGAGGTAACGACACGGTTGCAGACTATCGTGGCGCCAGGTTTCTGACTTCCCCGGGTTCTATACTCCAGGCAGAGGGGTGATGACAGTGGCTAGGTCCATGCGAATGCGGCAGGGCTCGCTCACCCTGGTCGCTCTGGTCTTTGTTCTCAGCGCCTGTGGCACCGCGAGTGACACCATCGTCACCGAGGATGTCGATGTGGCTGATGAGGTTGTCGAAGAGGAAGCGCCAGCGGAGCTCTCCTACTCACGTCCCACTGATTGCAGTGCTCTCATCGGCGAAGAGGGACTATCACTTCTCACTCCACGAGGAATCGAACTGATTGCCGGACCGGGAAGCCCGAGCAATGACCCAATCTATGTGGAGGGACAAACCCCCGAGGAACTCGTCGGCGGGCTCTCCTGCTTATATGCGGTGCCGGGCGAAGTAGACACCGGCATCAACATCATCTTGGGGACGGCATCGATTGACGCTGCCATTAGGCCCACCGTGATTGATGACCTTCTCGCACAACAGCTCAACGTGGGTCAAACCGCCGATGGCGCGTTGACCTATTGGAAGTGGGGCGATGAAGTTATCGTCCCTGCGATCCACAACTCCCTCTACTCCGACTCCTGGTATTCGGCGCTTATTCAGCCCGGTGGACGGGAGTCGTATGACCTGGGAGTTGCCTTGGTGCAGGCAATGCGCACTCAGACCACCCAATAACCTGGGGTGATGGACCAGGGCTCACTTGAAGCGTATTTTCCTCGCGCGCTTCCGCAACGGTGGGCCACACTGGTGGGCCAAGACGGCCTAGCCGCCCTGGCCGAGGTGGGACGGAAACTGGATGCCTTGCCCGCCCAAAAAGCCATGATGACTCCGAGTGCGGACAAAGTTCTGCGTGCTTTCGATACCCCACCGGAGGCTGTGCGGTGCGTGATTTTTGGGCAAGATCCCTATCCCGGACAATCCCACGCGAGCGGTTTGGCCTTTTCTGTGGAACCCTCTGTCGCCGCGTTACCCCCCAGCTTGCGCAATATTCGCCAAGAACTCCGGGATGATCTCGATGTTGACCTCCCGGCTCACGGTGATCTGAGCGCCTGGGCCTCCGAGGGAGTGCTTCTGCTGAATAGACACCTCACCACTCTGGTGGGATCACCCGGCGCTCACCGCACGCTGGGCTGGACCCGCTTCACCGATGCGGTCGTCCGCGGCCTGGTTTCCACCGGTCAGTTTTTTGTCGCAGTGCTGTGGGGTCGAGAAGCCGCTGAGCTCAAACCCCTGCTGGGTAGCACTCCGATCATCGAGTCCGCTCACCCCAGCCCACTCTCAGCCAGGCGAGGATTCTTTGGATCGCGTCCCTTTAGCGCGGTGAACCGCATTCGAGAGGATGCCGGCTTCTCCCCTCTCGACTGGTCATTAGGAGCTCGCTGATGTTGCCCGATGAATACCAGAGGCGGCGGAGTCTGCCGCGTCATCTGCAACCGCCCGCAGAACCACCGGCAGAGTTTGTCTACGAGATTCGTGACGCCACCGAGGAGGATGTCCCCGACATCCTCGCTCTCTACCGCCACTACGTGCGGAACTCGGTGGTCACTCTGGATGAGAAAGCTCCCAGCATCACCAAGTTTCAGGCCCGCTTTCGCCACCTCCACAAACTTGGCTACCCGTTCAGGGTTGCCATGTCTCCGCAGGGGACACTGCTGGGTTATGCCTATGTTTTCCCTTTTCGCGAGAAAGCCGGCTTCAGAAAAACCGTGGAGAGCTCCATCTACCTTGGACCGGCCTCACTGGGGCGAGGGCTTGGCAGTGAGCTTCTCGGGGACCTGATTGAGCGATGCGCCGATGCGGGCATGACCGAAATGATTGCGGTGATTGCCGATTCTGGAGCTGAAGCGTCGCTCGCGCTCCACAAGAAATTCGGTTTCGTGGAATCGGGTCGCATGGGCAAGGTGGGCTTCAAATTTGGCCGCTGGATTGGCATCGTCATGATGCAAAAGTCGCTCCGACACTAAGGCTTTATTACAGAGCGTTACAGCGTGACGTGACGCCGGAGAATCTCCGACCTAGGGTTGTCAACCAATGACACCCATATGGGTGTCCCCCACCTTTAGTGAAAGATTCCTCATGGCAGACACCTGGAAATTTGAGACCCAGCAGATTCACGCGGGCGCAAGTGCTGACCCCGCAACACACTCACGGGCGACACCGATCTATCGCACGACCGCCTATGTCTTCGATAGTGCGGAGCACGCCGCGAACCTTTTCGCGTTGGCAGAGTTTGGCAACATCTACACCCGCATCATGAATCCCACCCAGGATGTTGCGGAGCAGCGCATTGCAGCGCTCGAGGGCGGTACGGCGGCACTGCTACTGGCCTCTGGACAAGCCGCAACCACCAACGCCATTTTGAACATTGCCCACTCTGGCGACCACATCGTGAGCTCCTCCTCGGTATACGGAGGGACCTACAACCTCTTTAAGTACACGTTGCCAAAGCTCGGAATCGAGGTCACCTTCGTCGAAGATCAGGACGACCTGGAAGCGTGGGCTAAGGCCGTCCGCCCGAACACCAAGGCGTTCTTCGGCGAGACCATTGCCAACCCGAGAATCAACATTCTCGACATCGCGGGTGTCGCGGGAGTTGCCCACGAGCACGGCCTGCCACTCATTGTCGACAACACAGTTGCGAGCCCTTATCTGTTGCGTCCCCTCGAGCACGGCGCCGACATCGTCGTGCACTCGGCAACGAAGTTCCTCGGTGGGCACGGAACCGTCATCGCCGGTGCGATTGTCGATGGTGGCAAGTTCCCGTGGTCACAGCACGTAGACAAGTTCCCCGGCCTCACCGAGCCAGACCCCAGCTACCACGGTGCCAGCTATACAGGCGTCTTGGGTGACCCCATTGCCTACATCATCAAGGCACGAGTCCAGTTGCTGCGAGACATTGGAGCTGCCGTGTCTCCCGACAACGCGTTTGGTTTGATCCAGGGCATCGAGACCTTGAGTTTGCGGATGGAGCGTCACTGTCAGAACGCTCTGGCTGTTGCGCAGTGGCTGGAAGCCCACGACCAGGTCGCTAGCGTCAACTACGCAGCGCTACCGTCCAGCCCCTGGCACGAGGCGGCCGCAAAGTATGCGCCCCACGGTGTGGGAGCGGTGCTCTCCTTCGAAATCAAGGGCGGCGTCGATGCCGGTCGGGCACTGGTGGATAACGTGTCACTGTTTAGCCACGTGGCCAACATTGGTGATGTGCGAAGCCTCATCATCCACCCGGCCTCCACCACTCACTCGCAGCTCACCCCCGAGCAACAGCTCACCACCGGTGTCACCCCCGGATTGGTGCGACTCTCGGTGGGACTCGAGCACATCGACGACATCCTGGCTGACCTGGAATCTGGTTTCCAGGCCGCAAAAAAGGTTGCCGCAGAGAGCCTGCAGAACGCGTAGATCTCCCGTACGCAGGGTCATGGCCGGGGATAATTCCCCGGCCATGCTCATCTAGGGAAGAATAGCCACACCATGGATTGGCAATCACCGGCAGAATCACTGCCCTCCGCGTTCGTTTCGGAGGCGATGCAGTCGACTCTGCGCGGAACCCCACCGGTGACGGGGGCATGGCGAGATGGCGATCACTTAGGTAATCGCTCCTTCTGTCAGGTGGGATCCCTCACCACAGAGCACGGAGACACTTTTCCGCACGTTCGACTGGCCTATGAAACATTCGGGCAACTTAACGACACCAAAACCAACGCCATCTTGGTCTTCCATGCCCTGACCGGTGATTCTCACATCACCGGGTCCGCGGGACCCGGTCACCCCACCGCGGGGTGGTGGTCGGGTGTTGTAGGGCCAGGACTCGCTTTAGACACTGACACCTGGTGCGTGATTGTGCCAAACGTATTGGGCGGATGCCAAGGCTCCACTGGCCCCTCCAGTTTTGCTCCCGATGGACGAGAGTGGGGCTCGAGATTCCCCTATGTGACAATTCGGGACCAAGTCCAGGCCACCCAGGCACTCGGTGACCAGTTGGGCATCGAGAAGTTTGCCGCGGTCATCGGTGGCTCTATGGGGGGTATGCACGCTCTCGAGTGGGCGATCATGTACCCCGGGAGTTTTGACCGATTGGCCCTGATTGCGACGTCGGCCATCACCAGTGCTGACCAACTGGGAGGTAACTCCCTTCAACGCGAAGCCATCATGGTGGACCCGTTTTTCGAGGGTGGCGACTACTACGACCACGATGAGGGCCCCTACCGTGGGTTGGCTCTGGCCAGAAGGATGGCGCTGGTCAATTACCGCTCCCCCACGGAATTGAACGATAGGTTCCAGCGCACCTGGCAAAGCCGCGTGTCGCCCTTAGGCGACAACGGTCGCTTCGCCGTGGAAAGCTACCTGGATTTCCACGGAAACAAGTTCACGAGGCGCTTTGATGCCAACAGCTATCTCGTTCTCGTGGATTCGATGAACTCCCACGATGTCACCCGGGACCGAGGTGAACTTGCCGAGGTTCTGGGCTCCATCACCCAACCCACCTTGATTCTTGGCATTGCCAGCGATCGCTTGTTCCCCGTCGAGCAGCAACACGAGCTGGCGACCCACATCCCTGGCTCGCTCTCAGGAGCCGATGCGATTGTGCTGGAGTCCCCCTACGGTCACGATGGGTTCCTCATCGAATCAGACCGTGTCGGCGGTGCTCTTCGGGACCTGCTCGCTACGACCTAGCCTCGAGGATCACTCCCACGACGCTCGCCACATGATCGGCGACATCACTGGCCGTGATGGGACCTCCCGACCGAGCTTCCGAAGCAGAGCGGGCTGCGAGAGCGTGAAGCAGCGCCCCCGCTGCGACTATCTCACCAACATCCTCCCCGGTGCTCTCCAGATGGTCCCTCCTCCCGGCAAGCAAGGCTCCGAGAATCCCTGCCAACACATCACCTGTTCCTGCCGTAGCAAGCCATGGCGTTGCTGGGGGGAGTTCCCAGAGACTCCCCTGCTGGTTCACCACGCGCGTCACAGAACCTTTCACCAGGATGGTGACGCCAAGTTCCTTCGCGAGCCTTGTGGCCGCGTCGAGCTCATCAGTGACCTCGACGCCTAAAACGCGGTGATGCAGTCGCTCGAGCTCCCTCGCGTGGGGTGTGAGAACCGCGCGGGCGGGCGCCTCTTCGGCTAAATCCAGAGCACCCGCATCAATCACCGTCGGGACAGATCGGGAGAAGGCCTCCCTGACCCGCGCGGTAGCCCGAGCTCCCAGAGGTGCCGCCATGCCACTGCCCACCACGACTGAGTCGACGCGACCTGGGACAAGTACCACTTCAGGGTGATTCTGGATTACCAGAGAACCCACCGAGGGAGGGCCCAGGTAGCGCACCATTCCCACCCCGGTGCGAAGTGCTGCAAGCACCCCCAACAGTGCTGCCCCCGGATATGCTCTGGAGCCGGTGTGAAACTCCACCACTCCTCGGGAGTACTTGTGATCAGAAGCAGTGGGCCTCGTCACCCACTTCGCGAGGTGTTCCGGGGTGACCAGAATCGCCTCCACGCCTAGCCCCTGGTGTCGAGCTCGGCCTGAGTAGGAGGGTTTGCCCCCACGCGAGACACCGTAATTGCGGCACACTGCAGGGCGAAATCCACCGAAGATTCAAGGTCACCTGCATCGATTGCGGACAGGTTCGCTGCTCCCTCACCTAAAAAGCCCCGGCGCTGCAGAGCGACCAAGAGCCCGGCCATAAAGGAGTCACCGGCCCCAATCGTGTCCTCCACGTGAGTCGCCATGGTCGGACGTGAGACCGTGTGCTCTCCTGCGTGGGCAATCACACCTTCAGCGCCCTTGGTCATGACGACGAGCGCGGCCCCCGCATCACGCCACGAGGAGAGAACCTCGTCCTCACTGCGACCTGGATACAACCACTCGATGTCCTCATCGCTGGCTTTCACGATGTGAGACAGGGCGATGAGCTCCTCGATTCGTCCCCGGACGTCCTCAGGCTCCCCCATGATCGAGGGCCTGACGTTGGGGTCGTAACTGATGCTGGCCCCCGAAGCTCGCTGCTCGGTCACAATCTGAACGACCCCAGTACTGCCCGGCTCGAGGGTGGCACCGATGGAGCCGATGTGCACGTGGGCGAAGGGTTGGCTTGGGACCATGGCTGGTGTCACGTCCCACAGCAGATCAAACACGTACGAGGCAGATCCATCATCGGCAATGGTGGCGCTGGCGCTCGAGGTCCGGTCAAGGCCCCTCCCATCATCAATGAGCACCACCTCACTCTGCTGCAAGTGCTCGGTAATGGCGTCGCCTCTAGAGTCAGGACCCACCCGAGCTGCGAGGACAACGTCGTGACCGAGGCGACCAATACCAATGGCGACGTTGAGAGGGCTGCCTCCAGGTGTCTCGGTGATGACGTCACCTCGAATAACGCAGTCGGTGAGGGCTTCACCCACCACCAGGAATGACTCTGACATCCAGCCCCCTTTGTCCACTGGACATGTTATCGGCGGGTGGTGGCGTCCCGGACTTCCCCTACGAGCTCCTCGATGATGTCCTCAAGGAACAACACCCCAGCTGTCTCACCTGTGGAGGTGAGAACTTTCGCGACGTGGCTTCCAGTGCCCCGCAAAGTTGCCAGAGCGTCTTCGAGCTCGACCGTTTCCTGCAATGCAACAAGGTTTCGGATGCGACGGGGAGGAACCGGGTAGTCACTCTCCGTCTCATCGCTGTCCAAGACGTCTTTGATGTGGACATAACCAGTGGGGTCATCGTCCTCGTTCACAAGGACATAGCGACTAAACCCGCGCTGTGCCACAGCATGATGAACGTCTCGGGGTGTCGCGTCCTCGGGAAGAGTCACCAACTGCTCCAAAGGAATGGTGACGTCCTTCACCTTCTTAGTGGTGAACTCAAAGGCGGCTGTGAGCGCACCGGAATGATCGGAAAGCATTCCGGTCTTGGTGGACTCCGCCACGATGGTCGCCACCTCATCCAAGGTGTAGGCACTGGTGGCCTCAGCCTTCGGCTCCACACCAGTAAGACGCAAGATTCCATTGGCAATCGCATTCATCGCGCGAATGACGGGGGAAATCACCTTCGAGACAAACACCAGAGGTGGCGCCAACAACAACACCGCTTTATCTGGCAAAGAGAAGGACATGTTCTTGGGAACCATTTCCCCCAGAACAACGTGCAAGTAGGTGACAATCAGCAACGCCAGGATGAACGCGATGGTGCTCACTGCGGCGACCGGGAGACCCAGAGACTCCAGGGGCCCCTCCAACAGGTGGTGAACGGCGGGCTCAGAGACCAGCAGAATGAGCAACGAACACACGGTGATACCCAGTTGCGAGGTTGCCAACATGAGGGTGGCGTTCTCCATGGCGTAGAGGGACGTTTTAGCGCGTTTGCTCCCCGTCTCTGCCAGAGGCTCGATTTGGGAGCGCTTCGCCGCAATCACCGCAAACTCGGCGCCCACAAAGAACGCGTTACCGGCGAGCAACACCACTAACCACGCAAGTCCAGCCCAATCACTCACAGCAGCGTCACCTCCTCGGCGCTCACCTGAGGAGTGAATCGCACGCGATCGATACGGCGACCCTCCATGCGCTCCACCCGGAAAACACCGGTCGCGATGGTGACGGTGTCGCCCACCTCTGCCATCCGACCCAGCTGCTCGAGAATGAATCCGGCGATCGTTTCGTAGTGGCCATCCTCGGGGACCTCCACGCCGGTGCGCTCTTCCAACTCATCAGGTCGAAGTGCTGCCGGGAAAGTGAACCAATCGCGGGCTCGCACAACGTCCAAGGAGGCGCGGTCATGCTCATCGGCAACTTCACCGATCAGCTCCTCCACCAAATCTTCCAGGGTTGCGATACCGGAAGTTCCGCCGTACTCATCGACAACGATGGCGACCTGGTATCCCCGTCCCCTGAGCTCGGTCAACAAAACATCGAGCGTCATCGTCTCTGGAACGCGAATGACCTCTGATTGCAGGGCTGAGGCTGGCACCTCAGAGCGCTTATCGACCGGAACCGCCACAGCCTGCTTCACGTGCACCACACCGCGAACGTCGTCGATGGACTCATCAATCACGGGGAACCTCGAGAACCCAGTCTTCCTCGCCAGTGCGATGATGTCATCCGCCGTGTCACTGCGATGCACCGATTCGACCTGGGTTCTTGGCGTCATCACATCAATGGCGTTGCGGGATGAGAACTCGATAGTGCGAGAGAGCAGAGTCGCGGTGTCATCCTCCAGGAGACCCTGCAGCGCAGAGCGCTGCACCAAACTGGAGAGCTCATCTGCCGTTCTGGAGGCAGAAAGCTCTTCTTTGGGCTCAATACCCATAGAGCGCAGGATTCGGTTCGCACTGCCGTTCAGCACTGCAATAAAAGGGCGGAACGTCCAGGTGAAGGCCACTTGCAAAGGAACCAACACTCGAGCTGTCTGGCGCGGAACGGAGAGTGCGTAGTTTTTGGGAACGAGCTCACCAAAGATCATCGAAATAAATGTCGCCAACAGGATTCCGAGCACTCCACCGACAGGGCGAACGAAGTCCTCAGGCAACCCAGCGTTGGTCAAAGGACCAGAGAGCATGGACGAGATTGCTGGCTCCATCGTGTATCCGGTGAGCAGTGTTGTCAGCGTGATACCCAGCTGGGCGCTGGAAAGGTGAGTGGAGGTGCGCTTCAGGGCAGAGATAGTGATGGAAAAGCCCTTTTCGCCCTTAGCTCGCCTCGCCTCAAGGTCAGCGCGATCCAAGTTGAGAAGGGCAAACTCGCTGCCCACGAAGACTCCGGTGCCGAGCGCTAGAAGCACTCCCACCAGAAATAGAAGAAGGTCTGAACTCATCGGGCACCCACCTCGCGGGCACCCCAGGGTCTATGACTAGGTTCAGCGTTATCAGACGACGGGTCATCCATTGCTCTTGAAGGGTACCAGGGTTGCAGATTGCTGCGCCAGGACTGCAGGAAGTTCAGGGCTGAGCAGGTAGGCTTGTGCCTAGTGGGTTACGCGACGTGAGAGTGAGCGACAAAGCGTGTCAGATCACGACACCATGAAGACATCGGCGGAGGCATCCGTTGAATTTGGGGCAAACGAATGGCTCGTAGACGAGCTGTGGACCCTGTATCAAAAAGACCCTCAGCTGGTGGAAAAGAGTTGGTGGCCTCTCTTTGAGTCCCGCGCCGCGGAGGCAGGTATCGCTCTGCCGACTCCGGCGCCAGCACCCACCTCCACGCCTGCACCTGCACCCGCAGTCTCGATGGCCGATGACCCTTCACCGGTAACCTCCCCCATCGCCAAGACGACGTCTATTGCTCCTAAAGAGCAACCCATTCCGGCCGAGGCCCCTACCTCTCCGACCGCCATCATCACCACGGTGGAGGACAGTGCTGAGGAAGCACCCTCGGATCAGATCAACCCGCTGAAGGGCATGGCAAAGGCGTTAGCCGCGAATATGGACCAGAGTCTCACGGTCCCGACTGCGACCAGTGTTCGCACGGTGCCAGCGAAGCTCATGATCGACAACCGGATTGTTATTAATAACCACCTGCGTCGCGCTCGCGGTGGAAAAGTGTCTTTCACCCACCTGATTGCATGGGCGATGATCAGAGCGCTCAAAGAACTACCGGGCCAAAACGTTTTCTATGACGAAGTAGACGGGAAACCTGTCGCCGTTCACCCCGCGAACATCAACCTCGGTATCGCCATCGATATGCCCAAACCCGATGGCACCCGCGGTCTTGTCGTCCCCGGTATCAAGCGTGCGCAACACATGGGCTTCGCCGACTTCCTGGTCGCCTACGAGGACGTCGTGAAGCGGGCACGAGATGGCGCACTGACCGCCGATGATTTCTCGGGCAACACCATATCTCTGACCAACCCCGGTGGTATCGGAACCGAGCACTCCGTTCCCCGCCTGATGCGAGGTCAAGCCTGCATCATTGGTGCCGGCGCACTCGAGTACCCGGCAGAATTCCAGGGCTCGTCCAAGCGGACGCTAGCTGACCTAGGTATCGGCAAGACCATCACCCTCACCTCGACTTATGATCACCGAGTCATTCAGGGTGCTGGCTCTGGTGAGTACCTGAAGAAGGTCCACGAGCTCCTCATTGGTGGCGAGGGCTTCTACGAAGAGATTTTCGCCTCACTGCGTATCCCTTACATGCCGATTCACTGGGCTGAAGATATCGCCGTTGACACTGCGGATCACGTCAACAAGACGTCTCGGGTGCAGGAACTCATCAATGCCTTCCGTGTGCGTGGTCACCTCATGGCCGACATCGATCCGCTGGAATACCGCCAGCGCTCGCACCCTGACCTGGAAATCGAAAGCCACGGTCTCACCTTCTGGGATCTTGACCGCGAGTTCGTCACCGGTGGCTTTGGCGGTCGTCGCACCATGCTGTTGCGCGAAATTCTCGGAGTACTGCGCGATTCCTATTGCCGCACCATCGGTATCGAATACATGCACATCCAGGATCCAGAGCAGCGTCGCTGGTTCCAGGAGACCGTGGAAAAGCCCTACGAGAAGCCTGACCACGATGCCCAGTTGCGCATCCTCTCGAAGCTGAACCAGGCCGAAGCATTCGAAACGTTCCTCCAGACCAAATACGTGGGACAAAAGCGCTTCAGCCTTGAGGGAGCAGAGTCCGCGGTCAGCATGGTGGATGAGATCCTCCAGGCTGCAACTGAGGACGGTCTCGACGAGGTCGCCATCGCAATGGCTCACCGCGGACGTTTGAACGTGCTGGCCAACATCGCCGGCAAAACCTACGGCCAGATTTTCCGCGAATTTGAGGGGACCCAGGACGTTAGTAGCGTTCAGGGCTCTGGAGACGTGAAGTACCACCTGGGAACCGAGGGCGTCTACACGAGCCCTTCAGGCGGACAAATCCCCGTGTATTTGGCGGCTAACCCCTCCCACCTTGAGGCTGTCAATGGTGTGCTCGAAGGAATTGTGCGGGCAAAGCAAGACCGCAAAGAAATCGGTCGCTTTGGTGTTCTCCCGGTCCTGATCCACGGTGATGCAGCAATGGCGGGCCAGGGTGTTGTCCTGGAGACCCTGCAGATGTCGCAGCTCCGGGCGTATCGCACCGGTGGAACTATGCATGTTATTGTCAACAACCAGGTCGGATTCACCACCCTGCCTCACGATGCGAGAACGTCGGTCTATGCCTCCGATGTGGCGAAGACCATCCAGGCACCGATCTTCCACGTCAACGGCGATGACCCCGAAGCCGTTTTGCGCGTTGCGGAAATTGCCTTCGCCTACCGCCAGAAGTTCAAAGCGGATGTCGTCATTGACCTTGTCTGCTACCGCAGACGAGGTCACAACGAGGGCGATGACCCCTCGATGACGCAGCCTCTGATGTACAACCTGATTGAGGCTAAGCGGAGCGTTCGAACCCTCTACACCGAAGCCCTAATCGGCCGTGGAGACATCACCACCGAGGAACTAGAAGCAGCCCAGAAGGACTTCCACGACCGTCTCGAAGAGGCATTCCAAGAGACTCACGCGGTCCAAACAGGCGCCATTTCGGTGACGCCGGAAGACCAGGGAGCTCTTGCCGGAGTGGACCGTCTCGCTTCACAGGGTGATGAAGGAGCGGGCGAACCGGAGACCACCGGGATTGACCCTGCCATCTTGAGCCTGATCGGCGAGGCCCACGGCAACCAACCCCCCGGTTTCAGCGTCCACCCGAAACTTCAGCCGCTGCTGGACAAGCGTCGCGAGATGGCGAAGTCCGGAGAGATCGACTGGGGCTTTGGAGAGCTCATCGCCATGGGATCCCTTCTCCTCGAGGGCACTCCCGTCCGACTCGTGGGTCAGGATTCGAGGCGAGGAACCTTCGTGCAGCGCCACGCCGTACTGCACGACCGGGTGAACGGCCAAGAGTGGTTACCGCTGATGAACATGGCGGAAAACCAAGCCCGCCTCTGGATTTATGACTCGCTGCTGAGTGAGTACGCGGCGCTCGCCTTTGAGTACGGGTATTCAGTGGAGCGCCCTGATGCGCTGGTCATGTGGGAAGCGCAGTTTGGTGACTTCGTGAACGGTGCCCAAACCGTGATCGATGAATTCATCTCCTCAGCAGAACAAAAATGGGGTCAACGCTCGAGCGTTGTCCTTCTGCTACCTCACGGCTTCGAAGGCCAAGGCCCCGACCACTCCTCCGCGCGTATTGAGCGCTTCCTGCAGCTCGCCGCAGAGGACAACATGATTATCGCGAGGCCCTCCACTCCCGCCTCCTACTTCCATCTGTTGCGCCGTCAGGCCTACGCCAGGCCCCGCAAGCCCCTGGTGGTGTTCACTCCGAAAGCCATGTTGCGTTTACGCGGCGCCACAAGCACCACCACCGATTTCACCACCGGCAAATTCCAGCCGGTGCTCGATGACCCAGCGGTCGCTTCGGGGTCTGGAATCCAGAAAGTCCTCTTGGTCGCCGGAAAGATCTACTACGACCTAAAGTCCGAGATCGAAAAGCGTGGCATCACCGGTATCGCACTGGTGCGCCTCGAGCAGTACTACCCCTTCCCCGCAGCAGACCTCCAGGCCATCGCGGCAAAGTACTCCGGAGCGCAGTTTGTTTGGGTGCAAGATGAGCCAGAAAACCAGGGAGCATGGCCCTTCATGGTCATGGAAGCACAGGCCGCAGGCCTGCCCGCGTTGTCTGTGGTCTCCAGGCCCCGATCAGCATCACCCGCGACTGGGTCATCCAAGAGAAGCCAGGCGGAAGCCCAGCTGATTCTTGACCGCGCTCTGTCTAGCTAGCGCCTTCGAGAGTTTTCTGGATACTGAGCTTGAGCTCCTCCGGAGCAGTCTCGCAGCACGCGCTCTTCACCTTCTCGGTGAGGAGGGTTCCCACATCGCGCTCATCACAGCAGGGTGGGCACTCCTGGAAGTGATCCTCTAAGTCCTGGCAGGCGCCCGCGGGAAGTTCACCGTGGAGATAATCCTCTAGCTTGTTTCGAGTCTCCTCGCAGCCACAATCAGCCATCAGCTCTCACCACCCTTCACGCCCGTATCGTAACCCTCTTTCGCCGCGTACTCCGCGAGCGAGGCACGCAGAAGTTTCCGCCCTCGATAGAGCCTGCTCATGACAGTCCCGGTGGGGGTCTCCATGATGTCGGCGATCTCCTGGTAGCTCAGGCCCTCCACATCCGCGAAATAGACAACCATGCGGAAATCTTCGGGCAAATCGTGCAGGGCATCCTTCACCACACTGGAGGGCATCCGGTCCAGAGCCTCGGCCTCTGCCGAGCGCTTGGAGGTTTGTGTCAGGGACTCAGCCTCCCCGACTTGCCAATCTTCTAAATCATCCAACGCAGACTGGAAACCCTCTTTGGAGCGCTTGCGATAGAGGTTGATGTAGGTGTTGGTCAGAATCCGATACAACCAGGCTTTCAAGTTGGTGCCCTGCTCGTATTGATGAAACGCCTGGAAGGCCTTCAGATAGGTTTCTTGCACCAAATCAGCGGCGTCAGAGGGATTCTTCGCAAGTCGCATTGCTGCGGCATACAGCTGATCCGCGAACGGCATCGCTTGAGCCGCGAAATCAGGGGATGACGGAGAGTCACCAGAGTGTGAGGAAGCCATCGAGGGGAAGTCTAACGAGGTCTCCCCTGGGGCTTCTAAGAGTGTTGCCAGTGACACCAGAACCTCCTTCCCTGATGACTAACCCGATACTCTGGACAACCAATGAGCACGCCAGAAAATTCCCCCCACTGGAGCGCACCTGAGCGCGCCCAGCCACTTCGGCATTCACTATCGTTGCCAGGCTCAAAATCTCTGACCAATCGTGAGCTGGTTCTGGCCGCACTCGCTGAGGGCCCCTCCACACTGCGCCGACCTCTGCACTCCAGAGACACAGCCCTCATGGTGGAGGCCCTGCGTTCTCTGGGCGCCATCATTACCGAGATTCCAGGAGAGGGCTCCTTTGGGCCTGACCTCGCCATCACTCCTATTCCTGCAGGTCACGACGTCTCCGCGTTCATCGACTGTGGGTTGGCTGGAACCGTGATGCGCTTTGTTCCTCCGCTAGCGGCACTGGTGACCGGAAGACTTCGTTTCGATGGTGACATAGGAGCAAGACGACGCCCCATGGCCACCACTCTTCATGCCCTGACCCAGTTGGGACTCGAAGTCGATGACGAAGGGCGAGACACTCTGCCTTTCACCATCACCAACACAGGGACACCAGCAGGCACGTCGGTGTCGATTGATGCTTCAGCGTCCAGCCAGTTTGTGTCGGGTTTATTGCTCATGGCGGCACGACTTCCCGGCGGCCTCACCGTGACCCACACCGGCTCACATCTGCCCTCCCTGCCTCATATTGAGATGACCCTGTCGTGCTTGCGAGCACGAGGGGT